>NZ_JBKEZQ010000004.1:0-310368 GCF_053345175.1 Methylobacterium sp. M6A4_1b | reverse complement strand
AGGTCACAGGTTCAAATCCTGTCCCCGCAACCAAAACACACCAAAGCCCGCCCCGGTGAAAACCAGGCGGGCTTTGGACGTTCAATGGCCCTGCGGTGCTACCGCAACCAAGACGTGAAAAAGTAGATCAACAGGATGATGGGGATCGGGATACCGATCAGCCAAAGCAATCCGCCCTTCAACATCGAGTGGTTCCTTCCTCACGATCTGTTGTTCCATCAACGGTGTCGTGTGGAAGGGGGTTCCGCCTACAGGGTTTCGCGCTGACGCTTGCCGTTGCGCTCGTAGTAATACGGGATCGTCCGGTAGGGCGCGAAGCCGTCCTTCGCCTGGATTTCGAGGTCGTCGAGAATCACGCGGGTGATCCGGGGCAGATCGAGGGTCCGCGCTTCCGTGAAGCTGACCCAGGCGAGTTCCACCAGTTCGGAGTCGGGCGAGACGACCCCGGGGATCTCGTGGACGATGGCCGTGCGGTCCGCTGCGAAGAAGCGCGTGTCGAACCGGCGCGGGCGGCCGGGCGGCGTGATCGCCCGGGCGACGAAATGCAGGGCTTCGAGATCCGGCAGCACGGCCGCCTCGCGAAAGGCGGTCCAGGTACCGGCGGGAGCGGTGTCGGGGGGGCCGTAGTCGCGGGTGCCGAGCAGAAGGCCGGTCTCCTCGTAGGTCTCCCGGATCGCGGCCAGCGCGAGGACGCGGCCGAGGCCTTCGCCGCCGCGCGCGACTTTCACCGCCAGGGCGTCGTTGCTGCGCATCGGCAGCGCGCCGGCCACCGGCATGTGCCGGTCACCCGGTTCGATCCGGCCTCCGGGAAAGACGAACTTCCCGGGCATGAAGGCGAGGCCGGGATGGCGGCGCCCCATCAGGATCCGCGGCGCGCGCTTGCTGCGGTCGAGGATGATCAGGGTCGCGGCGTTGCGCGGCCGCAGGAGGGGCTTGCGGGCGGGCGCTTCAGGCGGGGCCGAAGCCGGCGGCTCGGTTGGCGGCATGCCCGTCACCTGGTCCATGCGGCTTCTCCTCGCCCTGCGGCCCCGTCGCCGCGCCCGGCACCGGTAGCTTGGCGAAGCCATGCATGCCAAGCGCATATTGCAGACCGACGACCGCGCCCTTCACGGGTTGCAGCAGGGCCAGCGACCCGATCAGGGTGACGATGGGCCAGAAGGTCAGCTGAAACCACAGGGGCACGTCGTAGTTCGTCTCGGTTTCCAGAAGGAAGTAGCCGACGATGTGGCCGATGATGAAGATGACGATGTAGGGTGGCAGGTCGTCGGCCCTGTGATGCGCCAGTTCGAGGTCGCAGACATCGCAGTGCGGCCTGACCTTCAGGAACTTGCCGAAGATCCGGCCTTCGCCGCAATGGGGGCAGCGTCCGAGGAAGCCGCGCCCCATCGACCGCAGCAGCGGGGTGCGTTCGCCGTGGTCCGGCGCGGCGGTTTCGGTCATTTCGGCTCCTCGCATCGCGTCCAGCCTAGTCCCTTCGCGTCAGCGGCGCGAGCCGCGATGACGGGACCCCGTGTTGCGGATGCCGGGCGGACGGCCGGGCGCGCCGGGCTTGCGCACCGAGCGGCCCGGTCCCGGCCGCGCCCCACGGTCCGACCGCGCCTGTCCCTCCGAGAGCAGTTCGAAGCGCAGGGCGCCGGCCACCGCGGCCGCCTCCACCAGGCGGACCTCGACCCGGTCGCCGAGGCGATGGGTCTCGCCCGAGCGCTCGCCCACCAGGGCGTGCCTGGCCTCGTCGTGACGGTAATAATCGGCGCCGATGGTCGAGATCGGCACGAAGCCGTCGGCCCCGGTCTCGTCGAGCTTGATGAACAGCCCGGAGCGGGTGACGCCGGAGATCTGGCCGGTGAAGGTCGCGCCGACCCGGTCGGCGAGGTGATGGGCGATGAGGCGGTCGATGGTCTCCCGCTCGGCCGCCATGGCCCGGCGCTCGGCCGCCGAGATCTGTTCGCCGATCTGGTCGAGGGCGGCGACGGACATCTCCGAAGACAGGCCGTCGGAGCCGAGGCGCCCGGCGGAGATCAGGGCCCGGTGCACGATGAGGTCGGCATAGCGCCGGATCGGCGAGGTGAAGTGGGCGTAGCGCCGGAGGTTGAGGCCGAAATGCCCGAGGTTCTGCGCCGCGTAGACCGCCTGCGCCTGCGAGCGCAGCACGACCTCGTTGATGAAGATCGCG
The DNA here is from genome assembly GCF_053345175.1 of Methylobacterium sp. M6A4_1b. Classification (NCBI taxonomy): domain Bacteria; kingdom Pseudomonadati; phylum Pseudomonadota; class Alphaproteobacteria; order Hyphomicrobiales; family Methylobacteriaceae; genus Methylobacterium; species Methylobacterium sp. M6A4_1b. The sequence goes on along the minus strand of NZ_JBKEZQ010000004.1, from coordinate 308,195 downwards.
TGCTCGGTCTCGGCCACGCTGGCCAGGATGCGGTTGAACAGGGCCGGACGCAGGATGGTCTCCTTCGGCAGCTTGATGCCGATCGACGCGAGCACTTCCCCCAGAGCCCGCATCTTCTCCAGGGCCGGTTCGTCGTGCACCCGGTAGATCAGGGGCTGGCGCGCCTGCTCCAGGGTCTCGGCCGCCGCGACGTTCGCCTGGATCATGAACTCCTCGATGAGCCGGTGTGCGTCGAGGCGCGCGGGCACCACGACGCGGTCGACCGCTCCGTCCGCCGCGAGCAGCACCTTGCGCTCGGGCAGATCGAGGGCCAGCGGCCCGCGCGCGTCGCGGGCCCGGCGCAGGGCCTCGTAAGCGGCCCAGAGGGGACGCAGCACGGGCTCGAGGAGAGGAGCGGTGACGTCGTCGGAGAAGCCGTCGATGGCGGCCTGGGCCTGCGCGTAGCTGAGCTTGGCCCGCGAGCGCATCATCACCCGGTGGAAGCCGTGCCGGCGCTTGGTGCCCTCGGCGTCGATCACCATGCGGACCGCCAGCGCCGGCCGATCCTCGGCTTCGCGCAGGGAGCAGAGATCGTTGGAGATGCGCTCCGGCAGCATCGGCACGACGCGGTCGGGGAAGTAGACCGAGTTGCCGCGCAGGAGCGCCTCCCGGTCGAGGGCCGAGCCCGGGCGAACGTAGGCGGCGACGTCGGCGATCGCCACGGTGATCACGAACCCGCCCGGATTGGACGGGTCGGGATCGGGGACCGCCATCACGGCGTCGTCGTGGTCCTTGGCGTCCGGCGGATCGATGGTCAGGAGCGGTTCGCCGCGCCAGTCCTCGCGCTCTGCGAGCCCCACCGGCACCACGGCGTCGGCCTCCGCCAGGGTGGCGGCGGCGAAGACGTGTGGAATGTGATGGAGATGCAGGGCGATCAGGCTGATCGCCTTCTCCGAGCCGAGGGAGCCCAGGCGCTCGCGCACCCGGCCCTGGGGCAGGCCGAAGCGGCTCTCGCGCTGGAGGGTGACGCTGACGAGGTCGCCGTCCCGGGCATCCCCCTCCTCGCCGGCGGGAATCGCCACCTCGCGGCCCTGCGCCCGCTTCTCGACGGGAATGATGCGTCCGCCCTCGGGACCGGCGCGGAAGACGCCGATGATGTCGGTCTTGTTCTTGCCGAGCACCTTGATGACGCGGCCGGTGTAGTGGCCCGGCTCGCCGGCGCCGGCCTCGACCCGCATCAGCACGCGGTCCCCGATGCCGGGGGCCGGCTGGCCCGGGCGCTTGCCGCCGCGCGGCGTGGAGACGGTGATCTTCGGGGCGGCCCCGTTGCCGACGTCCCACTCGGCCGGGCTCGCCAGGAACTCACCGTCGCGGTCCCGGGCGGTGATGTCGGCCAGCACCACCGGCGGCAGGCGGCCGGAGGGCGCGAGGCCCCCGCGCCCGCGGGCGATGGCACCGTCCTCCTCGATCTCCTTGAGGATCCGCTTCAAGCCGATGCGGTCGGCGCCCTTGACGTTGAAGGCCGCCGCGATCTCGCGCTTGCCAACCGTCTCGGTGGAGGCTGCGATGAAGGCGAGGATCTGCTCGCGAGAGGGGAGGCCGGCGGCGCCGGGATTGGGATTGATGCGTTTTGCCAAGGGATCCGGCTCGCTGCGCGGGCGCGAGGCCATACGCGAATGGACGTGTCTCGCCGGGGGCGGACGCGCGGCCCGGCTCTTCAACCTTAACATGGGCGCTGGACCCTGCGCCGGCAACGGCGCGGGGCCGGCCCTCGACAGGGTTCAGCCGGTGGCGGCGGATTTCCGCAGGCGCTCGACCGCCGCATCGACCTCGAAGCCGGGCGCCGCGAGTTCGGCCAGGGTGAAGGGACACAGGGCCGGAAAGCCGAATTCCACCTGGGCCTCGGCCTCGCGGTACTCCGGCGCTTCGGCCTCGCGCACCGCCAGGGTCCAGAAGCCCTCGATGTTCAGCCGCTCGAGCCCGGCCCTGTCGGCGGCCAGCCGCGCCTGACCCTGCCGGGCCGCCTCGCGCCAGAGGGCGCTGGCCCGGTCGTCCGACATCAGGGCGGCCCGCACGAGGTTGGCGAGGAGCGTGCGGAGTTCCGTGGTGGTCTCGGACATGAAGGGCGCTCGGCGCGAGGGATCGGTCCGCCCCGAAGCGCAAGCCTCGCGCCAGACCCGCCCTCAGTAGGGCGTTCCCTTCGCCCGCTGCGCCCGCAGGGCCTCGGCGTACCAGACCAGTTCGTCGAGGAAGCGCCTGGCGGCCTTCGGCAGCCAGTCGTCCTGGGCCGCGCCGGCCTCGTCCAGGGCCTTGCCGATCCGCGGGATCGGCAGGAGCGAGGGAATGCTCGAGGCGCCGAGCTCGCCCATCATCGCCCGGAGCTGCATCGCCGCGCGGACGCCGCCGTATTGTCCGGCCGAGTAGCAGACGATTCCCGAAGGCCGCCAGGAATACTCCTCCAGGAAGTGGTCGAGGGTGTTCGAGAGGGCGGGCGGGATCGAATGGTTGTACTCGGCCGAGACGACCAGGAAGGCATCCGAGCGCCGGTAGAGCGTCGCGAGCCTTTCGAGAACCGCCGGCGCCTCGCCCTTGGGGTATTCCTTGTACATCCGGTCGAGGAGGGGGAGCTTCAGCTCGGCCGGATCGACCAGGGGCGCCTCGATGCCGCGGCTCTCCAGTTCGCGGATGACGAAGCGGGCGGCGCGCAGGCCCTGCCGGTCGGAGCGGACGGAACCGAGGATGACGGGGACGACGAGGGGCATGGGGTGACCTCCGGGCGATGCGTCCCTGGATACGCCGGTCCGGCGGCGGCGTCCAAGGGCGCCGTCCCCAGGCGACGCCGTCAGTACCGGGTCGTCAGCCGGGTCAGCCAGTCGGGGGAGGCGTCGACGAGGACGGTCTCCAGCGCCTTGTCGGTGCCGAGCAGGATCGCGAGGCCGGTCACCGCGAGGATGAGGCCGAGAGCCGCCTTCAGGCCCTTGCCGAGACCCATCATCCGGTCGCGCCAGCCCGCCAGGGTGGCGCGGGACAGGGCGCCGAGCAGCACGAGAGGGAGGCCAGCGCCGAAGCCGAACAGGACCATGGTGAGGGCGACGGCGGCGAGGTCGCGCCCCTGGGAGGCGAGGAGCGAGGCGGCGCCGAGGGTCGGCCCGACGCAGGGGCTCCAGACCGCACCGAGGAGGAGGCCGACGCCGAACTGCCCCGAGAGGCCGGCGGTGGAGAGTCCGCCGAAGCGCGCTTCCGTCCAGTCGCTCAAGGGGCCGGCGGCGACCGCGAGCCGCGTCTGCGCCGCCGGCACCATCAGCACGAGGCCGAACAGGATCATCAGGATGGCCGCGCCCGTCCGGAAGAGGCCAGTGTCGAGCCCGAGGCCGAAGCCGATCGTGGCCACGAACAGGCCGATCGCCACGAAGGAGAGGGCGAGGCCGGAGGCCAGCGCCAGGGGGCCGAGGCGGTGCTCGGAGGCCGCGGCGCCCAGGACCAGCGGCAGCAGCGGCAGCACGCAGGGCGAGAGCACCGACAGCAGGCCGGCGAGAAAGGCCAGTCCCAGGGTGGTGACCACGGGATCGCCCTAGAGCGTCTTCTCGACGAGGCCCTCGATCCATTCGGGCTGGGTCTCGCCCACCGAACGGCCGGTCTCGATCTCGCCCTTGAAGGCGATCAGCGTGCTCTGCATGCGGGCATCGAACCGCCGCAGCACGTCCTTGCGGGTGTCGAAGTCGACGTCGAAGATGACGAGCTCCTTGAACCGGGGCTGCTCGGCGAGCCTGGCCAGGATCGGCTTCTGGGTCTTGCAGATCGGGCACCAGGGCGCGCTGACCTCCACGAGGATCGGCTTGCCGGCCTTCTGCGCCGCCGCGAAGGCCTCGGGGGTGTAGGGCAGGCTCTCGGCGGCGGCGGCCGGTCCCGACAGGGCAAGGGGCGCCAGGAAAAGGGGCACAAGGACAAGGGGCGCCAGGGCGAGGAGGGTGAGCAGCGAGCGGCGGTACAGCATGAAGGGCCTAGCCTCGGCTTGGTGAGAATCGGACCTCACGGCCCGGCGCCATCCTGGGCACGTCGTGTCCAGGTTTCGTCGGGGCGGATCGCCACCGTGTCGTGGCGCTCCTGCCAGCCCTCGATCCCGTCCGGATACCAGTGGACGGTCCGGTAGCCGAGCCCGACGAGGCGCTTGCCGAGGTTCCAGCTGCCCCAGCAATCCGGGTGGCAATAGGTGATGATCGCGCGGCCGCGATCGCCCTGCGTCAGGGCCGCGACCCTCTCCGCGAGGGCGGCCTGGTCCGGCCCGGAGAGGGTCCCCGAGCCGGCCCCCGGCAGCCAGATACTGTTCGGGATGGCCCGATGGATCGGCCGCCACAGGCGGCCGGCCGGCTGGTTCGGCGGCGTCGGATCGGCCTCGGACACGTCGATGAGCACCGCCGGCCCGCCCGCGATCAGGGCGTCGAGCCCGGCGCCGTCCAGGATTGCCGCGCCTGCCAGGGTCCGCGGCGTGTAGCCCTGGAGCGCGCCTTCCCAGAAGCCCGCGGGCTCCGGAACGGCGACCGGCGAAGCGGACGGCGCGGCCGCCGCGAGAACCGTCGCCGCGAGGAGGAACACCGCCGCGCGGCGGAGGCGTTCAGTTGCTGGCGGCCGGCGCATCGAAGCTGTGCTCCCAGCGCCCGCCCTGGTTGTCCTGCGTCACGACGGTGACCGGACCCTTGCCGTCGGGCAGCATGGCGAAGTTGATCACCGGGTTGGCCGAGATCGAGATGTCGCCTTCCATGACGAAGACGTTCTCGTCGCCATGGGTGACGCTGATCCGGTTGATGTAGCGTGCGGGCGTGTAGTCGCGGCTGACCTGGTTCATCTGCAGCCCGGTGAAGTTCGGATGGCGGATCATCAGGGTTGCGGCGATGGACTTGCCTGGGACGGTATCGGCGAACTTGAGCCGCATGTCGCCCATGCCGGTCATCGCCTCCGCGTCGGTCATGCCCATCGGGGCCGAGCAGCCGCCCGAGGCCTTCACGAACTGGGTGGTCTGCACCAGGGCGCCATCCTTGGTCTCGGCCACCGCGTGGACGTTGGTGTAGGTGTTCACCCGGACGCGTAGCTTCAGCGCCTCGGGATCCGCGGCGGGGCCGAAGGTGAAGTGCGCGGCGAGCGGCGCCGGGTTGTCGTCGATGACGAGGTAGAGGCCCTTGATCCGGTCCTTGTCGGCGATCGTCAGGGTCAGGGGCACGAGGGAGGCATCGTTGGCCCGATCGGGCAGGTCCACCCGCACCAGCGGCCCGGCGGTCTCGACCGTGCGGTCGCCGAAGATCGACTGCTGCAGTTCCTTCCAGCGCGCGTCGCGTTCGGCGACATCGTCGCCGGCCGCGGCCCGGCCGGTGCCGGATCCGGCCAGGACCGCGAGGAACAGGCCGGCAGTCAGGCCGGCGGCGCGGTGGGACATCCGCATGGTGCTTCACTCCTCGCACGATCGTGCAGGCCTTCTCGCGAAAGCGGAGGCCTTTGCAGCCTGCTTACGCCAAGGCGCGGCGAAAGTCCGAAATCGGATCCTGGCGCGCGGAACTATCTTGCGCAAGTTTGCGTGACGAGGCGCCCCGGGGCGTCAGGGTGCGCGATGGGTCGAGCCATCCGCGGCCGTCGCCGCGTCGACGAGGTGACGGCCCTGCTCCGGCACCGCGATGCATCGGCGGCCGGCGCCTTCGATGCTCCGGGCCACCACCAGGGTCATCTCGCCGACCAGGAGGGCCGATTTGGCACCGAATTTGGGAGAGGGGCGATGTCGGACGCAGTCCCGGAGGCGTCGAGCCAGGGGATGCGACGTATCATCGGGTGGGAGAAGCATAACAACTCTGGATCTCGATCATCGCCGTCGTGCCACGACGCGTCGATGCCCGAAATCGGACACAAGCAAGACCCGCCGCCTGGCCTGACGAGACAGGGATGGAGGCCTCGGCGAGACACCCGCAGCCATAGATGAAGATCGCCGGCGCGGCCCGTATTCCCTGGAAAAACTCCCGCAGGACTGTGGAGGCCGGGACGGAGGATCGCGTCTCACCAGAGCGAGAATTCGGTGGCGAAGTCGGTGGTCTTCACGGGCTCGCAGGTCTGCGGCTCTGCCCGGCAATCCGCCTTGGGCTTCAGCGCAAGGGTGCCGTCCGGCCCGGTCTCGAAGGTCAGGTGCACCGGGGGCCCGTCGCCCTTGGTGTAGGCGAGGCTCACCTCGAAGCGGACGAAGTCGAAGCGGTCACGGTCGGCATAGACGATGAGATCGCGGGAGACGGATTCGCCGGGATTGAGATCGGAGGGCTCGCCCCCCGCTTCGGTGGCGCCGGCGAAGAGCCGGCCCTCGCGCAGGATCGCCTCGCCGGGACCCGTGAAGCCGTAGGCGCGCGCCGTGGTGGTGCGATCCGCGGGCGCGCCTTCGGCCATGGGCTTGCCGCCGGGGACCGCATCGAGGCGCACCCGCACCCCGGTGACGTTGTAGACGAGGCCGAGAACGCGCACGCCGGTCTGTCCGACGTTCTTACGGGTGACGGTGGAGCGGATGGCCACGTACCGGTCGCGTTCGCCCGCCCGCACCAGGTTCGTCGTCACCGAGACCGCGGGCGGCTCCAGAGCCGGCTTGATCCGGGCCTCGTAGATGAAGGTGTAGACCGCCCAGGCGCCGGCCGCGAGGATCGCCAGGGTCTGCACCAGGGCATTGGCGCGCTCCAGGCGGTCGCTCCGCCCGGGTCGATCAGTCTCGTCGTCCGTCTGCATCCCCGATTCCGGCCCTCACGTCGGGGCGGCAAGCCCATTGGCAGCGTCATGGTTCCGTTTTCGGGGCCTTCCGGGCATGCGAGCCGACGACGTCGAAACCTGTTCGTCGCGCAGATCGATGACGGAACAAGACCCGGGTGGTCGGTCCGGTTCGGACAGGCCTGACATGCCTTTCAACGGATCGCCTCGATCACGAGGTTGGCGAGGGACGCACCCCGCCTTTCGGGTAGGGTGATCGCATCCCGCTCGACTCCGTCATTCCGGGTCGCCGCAGGCGAGCCCGAAATCCAGAACCGGCGACAGCACCAAACCTTATGCGACCTGCATGTCTGGTTCCCGGGGTCCGTAGCGCTGACCCGGGATGATGGGGTGGAGCCGGTTACGATCGCCCCCGCCATCCGGAGAAGGGGACCCGCGCCAGATCCCCGAGCGATTTCTCCGATCTGGATCTCACACGCTCAGGCTGAGTTGGTCGGTCCACCAAATGGAATGTTTGCCGGTCGTCGAAACGCGAAACGCCGGAGCCCCTCGCGGAGCCCCGGCGTTTCGCATGCGTCCGGTGAACCGGGCCTGACGCCCGGCTCGGTCGCTCTCAGAGCGAGTAGTACATCGTGAACTCGACCGGGTGCGGGGTCATCTCGTAGCGCATGACCTCGGTCATCTTCAGCTCGATGAAGGAGTCGATCTGGTCGTCGGTGAAGACGTTGCCGGCCTTGAGGAAGGCGCGGTCGCGGTCGAGGTTCTGCAGGGCCTCACGGAGCGAGCCGCAGACGGTGGGGATCTTCTTCAGCTCGCGCGGGGGCAGGTCGTAGAGATCCTTGTCCATGGCGGCACCCGGATCGATCTTGTTGATGATGCCGTCGAGGCCGGCCATCAGCAGGGCCGAGAAGGCCAGGTAGGGGTTCGCCATCGGGTCGGGGAAGCGGACCTCGACGCGCTTGGCCTTCGGGTTCGTCGTCCACGGGATGCGGCAGGAGGCCGAGCGGTTGCGCGCCGAGTAGGCGAGCAGCACGGGGGCCTCGTAGCCGGGCACCAGGCGCTTGTAGGAGTTGGTCGACGGGTTGGTGAAGGCGTTGAGCGCCTTGGCGTGCTTGATGATGCCGCCGATGTACCAGAGGCATTCCTGCGAAAGGTCGGCGTACTTGTCGCCGGCGAAGAGCGGCTTGCCGTCCTTCCAGATCGACTGGTGCACGTGCATGCCCGAGCCGTTGTCGCCGTAGACGGGCTTGGGCATGAACGTCGCGGTCTTGCCGTAGCTCTGGGCGACCTGATGGATGCAGTACTTGTAGATCTGCATGTGGTCGGCGAGCAGCGTCAGGGTGTCGAACTTCATGCCCAGCTCGTGCTGGGCGCTCGCCACCTCGTGGTGGTGCTTCTCGACCTTCACGCCCATGGACTGCATGGCGGCCAGCATCTCGCCGCGCATGTCCTGTGCCGAATCCTGCGGCGGCACCGGGAAGTAGCCGCCTTTGGTGGCGACGCGGTGGCCGAGGTTGCCGCCCTCGTAGTCGGTGAAGCCGTTGGTCGGCAGCTCGGTCGAATCGAGTTGGAAGCCGGTGTGGTACGGGTCGGAGCCGAACTTCACGTCGTCGAACACGAAGAACTCGGCCTCGGGGCCGACATAGATGGTGTCGCCGATACCGGTGGACTTGAGGAAGGCTTCGGCCAGCTTGGCGGTGCCGCGCGGGTCGCGGCTGTAGGGCGCGCCCGTGGAGGGCTCGAGCACGTCGCAGACGATCGACATGGTCGAGGCCGAGAAGAACGGGTCCATGCAGGCGGTCGCCGGGTCCGGCATCAGCAGCATGTCGGATTCGTTGATGGCCTTCCAGCCGGCGATCGACGAGCCGTCGAACATCGTGCCTTCGGAGAACATCTCGTCGTCGATGAGGGAGACGTCGAAGGTGACGTGCTGCCACTTACCGCGCGGATCGGTGAACCGGAGGTCGACGTACTTGACGTCGTTGTCCTTGATTTCCTTCAGGACGTCGGCTGCAGTCTTGGCCATCCTTGGGGGTCTCCTTCATGTCTCGGCCCGTTGCGGCCGTGGTTTTGCCGCAGCGGGCACCGGCGCGCCGCAGAGCGGAAGGGTCTTCGCCGTCGAGCGTCTTGGGCATCGAGCGTCTTGGGCGTCGAGCGTTTACCGCAGGTGAAGCGTCCGGGCCAGCGCAATTTCTCGGCGCCGGACGCGCAGCGACCGCGAGAAGAGACGCAAAAACAAAACCTTAGAACTGTCTCAAGCTTTTGGGTGTGGCGGTGCGGCGGGCTTCCGGTCTCGTCCGCCCGGACAGGCCCCGGTTCAGGCCCACGTCACGGCGTCGGGATCTCCCGCATCTCGACGCGATCCCGCGCGTCGCCGTCCCACTCGGAGGGGTTCCACCCGAGGCGTTTCAGATCCATCGCGCCGTGGCAACCCGCGGCCCCCGTACCGACCAGAGCCTGCCGAGCCGCCTGTATCGCGAAGCGACCCGAGGCCGCTCAGATGGCGTCGGTCCCGGTCTCGCCGGTGCGGATGCGGATGGCTTCCTCGATGGTCGAGACGAAGATCTTGCCGTCGCCGATGCGCCCGGTCTGGGCCGACTTGCGGATCGCCTCGACGGCGCCCTCCACCAGCGCGTCCGACAGGACGATCTCGAGCTTCACCTTCGGCAGGAAATCCACCACGTATTCGGCGCCGCGATAGAGCTCGGTATGGCCCTTCTGGCGCCCGAAGCCCTTCGCCTCGATCACGGTGATGCCTTGGAGACCGACCTCCTGGAGGGCTTCCTTCACCTCGTCCAGTTTGAAAGGCTTGATGATCGCTTCGATCTTCTTCATGCCGGGCGGGCCTGACCTCGATGCTTCTTGATCCATCGTTGGTACCATCGCCGTCCGGCCTTCGCCACGCCGATTTGTTCGGTGAAGGCGGAAAACTGCACAACGAACATGCACGTACCGCAAATCGTTTGGGCGAATGACGTGCCTGAGGCTGTTTCGTGAGCCTCAGACGAGCAGCCCCGCGCGAAACACCGGAGGAAACCGCGATGCCTACCCTGCGTCTGCTCAAGGTCGAGGCGATGCGCCGGGTCGATGCGGCGGCGATCGCCGCCGGAACGCCCGGGATCGTCCTGATGGAGCGGGCGGGAGCCGCCGTGGCGGAGCGCGCCCGCGCGCTGGCCGGGGAGGGCGCGCGCATCCTGGTCCTGTGCGGGTCGGGCAACAACGGCGGCGACGGCTACGTGGCGGCACGCCTCCTCGCCGAAGCCGGGCATGCGGTCGACCTCGCCGGCCTGGTGGCGCCGGAGGCCCTGTCCGGCGACGCGGCGGAGGCGGCCAAGGGCTGGGCCGGCCCGGTCCGGGATCTCGCGACCCTCGGCGACCTCGCGGCCTACGGCCTCGTCGTCGACGCCCTGTTCGGTGCAGGCCTCGCGCGCGACCTCGAGGGGTCCGTCGCCGCCCTGGTGGAACGGCTCGGGCAGGCCGCCTGCCCCGTCCTCGCCGTCGACGTGCCGAGCGGGATCGACGGCGATACCGGCGCCGTGCGCGGCGTCGCGGTGCGGGCCACCGAGACCATCACGTTCGTGGCCCTGAAGCCCGGCCACCTGCTCCAGCCCGGGCGCACCCAGTGCGGCACCCTGCACGTGGCCGAGATCGGCACCGGGGCGACGGCATTGGAAGCGGGTCTCGCCGGGGCCGCGCCGCTCTGGCGCAACGGGCCTGGCCTGTGGGACGCGGCCTTCCCGCGGCTCACGGCGGCGAGCCACAAGTACACCCGCGGGCACGCCCTCGTCCTGTCGGGTCCCGCCTACCGCACGGGCGCCGCCCGGATGGCGGCGCGCGCCGCGCTCCGGGTCGGGGCCGGCCTCGTCACCCTGGTCTCGCCGAGTACGGCCCTGGCGGAGAACGCCGCCCACTGCACCGCGATCATGCTGCGCGCCTGCGACAGCGCCGACGATCTCGACGACCTCCTCGTCGACGAGCGCCTGAACGTGGTCCTGGCCGGACCCGGCCTCGGCATCGGCGAGGCCACCCGCGATCTTGTGGCGGTGGCCGCCGCGGCGGGTCGCACCCTCGTCCTCGACGCCGATGCGCTGACGAGCTTCAAGGGACAGGCCGCCCTCCTGGCGGCGCACCTCTCAGACGGCGACGCTTTGGCGGTCCTGACCCCGCACGAGGGCGAGTTCGCCCGCCTGTTCGAGGGCACGGAGGCCGTCGACCCGGAGGCGGACAAGCTGGAGCGCGCCCGGCGTGCCGCCGCCCTGGCCGGGGCCGTCGTCGTTCTGAAGGGGGCCGACACGGTCGTCGCCGCTCCCGATGGCCGGGCCGCCATCAACGATCACGGCACGCCCTATCTCGGCACGGCCGGCGCCGGCGACGTGCTGGCCGGCTTGATCGCCGGGCTCCTGGCCCAGGGCATGGCGCCCTTCGAGGCCGCCGCCGCGGCGGTCTGGCTGCACGGCGACGCCGGCCTGCGCCACGGGCCCGGCCTCATCGCCGAGGACCTGCCGGAGATGATGCCGGCGGTGCTCGGCGCGCTGCTGGAGCCTAGGTGACCTCGAAGAGTGTCCAGAGCCCCGTGTCGAAGCGCTCCAGCACTGTGGAGCTGAGGAGCCAGCGTCCCGGATTGTCCGCCTTGAAGGCGATTCGCGCCGTGCGGCCTTCGAGCAGCTGGAATGTGTCGAGCCAGTAAGGCTCCCAGCCGTCGTCGAGGGGATGAAGCAGGCGGAAGGCGTGTCCGTGCAGGTGTAGGGCCTGCGGGAAGGCGGTCTCGTTCTTGATCGCCAGTACCACGACCTGGCCGCGCTTGACCGAGAAGAGCGGCGACATCCCGGCGCTGCCTGGTGCGCCGTTCACCGACCAGACCCGTTTCGGGTCGCCGGTATAGGTCGGCTCGGCAGCGGGCTTGTCCTTGTCGATCCGGGCGCCGCCCGTGAGGGTGATGTCGCGCCGGACGGCGTTTTGCAGCTTCACCTCGGCGGGCAGCAGCGGGTTGTCACCGATCTTCGCGATCGGCGGCCGCGGGGGCAGGGCGGCATCGCCGGTCAGCGCCAGGGTCGCGAGGGCGACGCCGTTGCCGATCAGCGCCGTGATCGTACCCTGGGCGCCGGCCTCGGTGGGCATGTCGAGCATCAGGTCGTAGCGGGTGCCGGGCGGAAAGGGCAGCGTGGCCCGCAATGGCTCGAAGGTGTCGGTGGGCTGGCCGTCCACCGCCAGCACGTAGACCTTCACGCCGTCGAAGCGGATGCGGGTGCCGCGGGCGTTGCAGACGTTGCCGAGGCGCAGGCGCAGGCGGCTGCCCGGCCGGGCCGTGATCGGCGCCGGCACCGGCACACCATTCAGGGTGACGAGGCTGCCGAGGCGCCCGGAGCTCGCGGCGAAGATCGGTTGGCCGAAGGGCAGCAGGGTGCTCGCGTCGTCGAGGCGCCAGTCCTGCATCAGCAGCGTCAGGTCCTGGTCCACGGGCGGCGGCGAGGCCTCCTCGACCACCAGGGCACCGGCGAGGCCTCGGCCCGAGGGCTCGCTCGACCCGCCGACCACGAGAGGGCGAATCAGGAAGGTGCCGGCATCCGGCGGCACGAAAGCGTAGGTGAAGTCGGCGCCGGGCGCGATCGGCGCCTGCGTGACGCCGCCGACCCCGTCCATGGGATTCTGGTTGCGCACCCCGTGCCAGTGAAGGCTGAGCGGCTTGTCCGTCCTGTTCTCCACCTTCAGCCGCGCCGTCTCGCCGAGGCGGATCCGGACCACCGGGGGGGCGGTCTTGCCGTCGAACGACCAGACCGGGGTCGGCACGGCCGGCTCGGGCTTGAGCCGCAGCGCGGCAGGCGCCGCCGTCAGGGTGCGGGCGGGCGACGCCGCGGATGGACCTGCCGGAGAGGGAGCCGCCGCGGGGGCTGCGGCGGGAGCCAGGGGGGCCCTCGTCGCTTCTGCGCGGGCGCTGCGCGGCAGCAGGGCCAGCGCTGCGACACCGCCGAGGACGGCACGGCGCGAGGCCGAGACGGGATCGCTCGGGGCGAGCGATCGGGCTTTCGGCAAGGGACCTTGCGGCATGGAACCTCGGCGTCGGGGAAGGACGGGACCGGTCGCGGCGGCGTCCGGGCGCTGCTTGTAGAATGCGGATTCGACGGACGCCAAATCGGCGCCGGAGCCGGCCGCGGCGGTCCGGAACGATCGTTGGCGGCGCGCCGATTTTTTTGCTGCGACCCGTGGCGCGCGTGCTATAGGACCCCGCTCTGGCGGCGGAAAGCGCGCCGGGCGTTGGCGCTTGCGGGCGTGGCGGAACTGGTAGACGCGCTGGATTTAGGTTCCAGTGTCGCAAGACGTGGGGGTTCGAGCCCCTCCGCCCGCACCAGTCCATCGCCGTCGGGAACGGATTGGCTCAGTGCGATGGCCGGCCGGCCCGCTGCAGGAAGCCGGCCCTCGGCGGCGCGCGATCCCGGCGCCGACCTCGTGGAGCCCGCCGAGGCGGGCCGCGAGGAACCAACCGAATTTGCGCGATCACACGGACGACAGCGGAAAGACGACCATGCAGGTGACCGAGACACTCTCCCAGGGACTGAAGCGCGAGTTTCAGGTCCTGCTCGCCGCGAACGAGCTCGAGGAGCGCCTGACCAGCGAGCTGTCGACCCTCAAGGACAAGGCCCAGATCAAGGGCTTCCGTCCCGGCAAGGTCCCGGTCGCGCATCTGCGGAAGCTTTATGGCCGCTCGGTCATGGCCGACGTGCTGCAGAACGCCGTCAACGAGGCGAACCAGAAGATCGTCTCCGAGAACAACCTCAAGCTCGCCCTGGAGCCCAAGATCGAGTTTCCCGGCGAGAAGTCGATCGTCGAGCGCGCCCTCGACGCCAAGGACGACGTCTCCTTCAACGTCGCCCTCGAGGTGCTGCCGACCTTCGAGCTTGTCGACTTGTCCGACGTCAGCCTGACCAAGCAGGTCGCCAAGCCGTCCGACGAGGAGATCGACGAGGCCATCACCCGCATGGCTTCCTCCAACCGCGCCTTTGCGCCCCGCGAGGAAGGCGCCGCCGCCGAGACCGGCGACCGGGTCACCATCGACTTCGTCGGCCGCATCGACGGAACCGAGTTCGAGGGCGGCACCGGGGAGGGCATCGATCTGGAACTCGGCTCCGGCTCGTTCATCCCCGGCTTCGAGGAGCAGCTCGTCGGCGCCAAGGTCGGTGACAAGCGCGTCGTCAAGTCGACCTTCCCGGAGGCCTACGGCGCCGCGCACCTCGCCGGCAAGGACGCCGAGTTCGACGTCACCGTGACGGCGATCCAGGCGCCCGGCGAGACCAAGATCGACGACGAGCTCGCCAAGACCTTCGGCATGGAATCCCTTGAGAAGCTCAAGGAGGCGGTCTCCACCGCCATCGGCAGCGACTTCGAGGCGCAGTCCCGCCGCAAGCTCAAGAAGGACCTGCTCGACGCCCTCGACACCAAGTACGCCTTCGAGCTGCCCCCGAGCCTGGTCCACCAGGAGTTCGCGGCCGTGTGGGCCCAGGTCGAGCAAGACCTCAAGACCCGCGAGAAGACCTTCGAGGACGAGGGCACCACCGAGGAGAAGGCGACCGCGGAGTACCGCAAAATCGCCGAGCGTCGCGTCCGCCTCGGCTTGGTGCTTGCACAGGTCGGTGAGACGGCCGATATCAAGGTCTCGGACGACGAGGTGAACCAGGCGCTGATCGCCCGGGTGCGGCAGTATCCCGGCCAGGAGCAGCAGGTCTGGGACTTCTACCGCAAGAACGCCCAGGCGCTCGCCGAGCTCCGTGCGCCGATCTTCGAGGAGAAGGTCGTCGACCACGTGCTCGCGCAGGTGAAGCTGGTCGAGGAGCCGGTCTCGAAGGACGCGCTGTTCGCCGACGAGGACGAGGCCGAGGCGGGTGCCGAAGGCAAATCCGAGACGAAGGCCGAGAGCGACGACTCGGCCTCGACCGGAACCGACGAGGGCCTGCCCGCCGTCGCCAAGGCCGACTGAGTCCGGCTGCTCCCACGAGGGCGGCGGGCTCGAGAGTAAGGCGATGTTCACCATCGCCGTAGTTCGCTGAAACGTCCGGTGCGCGCCCGATTCGCGGCGCGGCCGGACCCCTTGTAGCTGGGGCACGTGATGATGAGAGATCCGGTCGACTATTATAACAGCGCGCTCGTGCCCATGGTGGTCGAGCAGTCGAGCCGCGGTGAGCGTGCCTTCGACATCTATTCGCGCCTGCTGCGCGAGCGCATCATCTTCCTCACCGGTCCGGTCGAGGATTACGGCGCGTCGCTGATCGTCGCGCAGCTGCTGTTCCTCGAGGCCGAGAACCCCAAGAAGGAAATCTCCTTCTACATCAACTCGCCGGGCGGCGTCGTGACCTCCGGCCTGTCGATCTACGACACCATGCAGTTCATCCGCTGCCCCGTGACCACGCTCTGTGTCGGCCAGGCCGCCTCGATGGGTTCGCTGCTCCTCACCGCCGGCGAGCCCGGCCATCGCTTCGCCCTGCCGAACGCCCGGATCATGGTCCACCAGCCCTCCGGCGGCTTCCAGGGCCAGGCCACCGACATCCTGATCCATGCCCGCGAGATCGAGGCCCTGAAGAAGCGCCTCAACGAGATCTACGTGAAGCACACCGGCCGCGACTACGACACCATCGTCCAGGCGCTCGAGCGCGACAACTTCATGACGGCCGACGCCGCCAAGGAGTTCGGGCTCATCGACGAGGTGATCCAGAAGCGGCCCGAGCCCGCCGCCGCCTGATCCGGACGGGACCGCCGGGCCGTCCGGCCCGGCGCGTCGTTTCGAGGCGGAGCACTTTCCCGGTGCCTGCCTTGATCCCGTCGCGGTCGCGTGCTTGCATCGCCAGTCTGATCGAAGCCGGCAGATGCGCGCAGGTGACTGTTTCTTTAGGCGGACGCCATTAAATTCGAAGGATGCGTGTGCGCCCGGGACCGGCGCCATGCCCGCGAACGGAGACCGATATGAGCAAGACTGGCGGCAACGACTCGAAGAGCACGCTGTACTGCTCGTTTTGCGGCAAGAGCCAGCACGAGGTCCGCAAGCTGATCGCGGGCCCGACGGTGTTCATCTGCGACGAGTGTGTCGAACTGTGCATGGATATCATCCGCGAGGAATCGAAGTCCTCCCTGGTGAAATCGCGCGACGGGGTGCCGACCCCGAAGGAGATCCGCCGCGTCCTCGATGACTACGTCATCGGCCAGGATTTCGCGAAGAAGGTCCTCTCGGTCGCGGTCCACAACCACTACAAGCGCCTCGCCCACGCCTCGAAGCACAACGACGTCGAGCTGGCGAAGTCGAACATCATGCTGATCGGGCCGACCGGCTCGGGCAAAACGTTGCTGGCCCAGACCCTGGCCCGCATCCTCGACGTGCCGTTCACCATGGCGGACGCCACCACCCTCACGGAAGCCGGCTACGTCGGCGAGGATGTGGAGAACATCATCCTCAAGCTGCTCCAGGCCTCCGACTACAACGTCGAGCGGGCACAGCGCGGCATCGTCTACATCGACGAGATCGACAAGATCTCGCGCAAGTCCGACAACCCGTCCATCACCCGCGACGTCTCGGGCGAAGGCGTGCAGCAGGCCCTCCTGAAGATCATGGAGGGCACCGTCGCCTCCGTGCCTCCGCAGGGCGGCCGCAAGCACCCCCAGCAGGAGTTCCTGCAGGTCGACACCACCAACATCCTGTTCATCTGCGGCGGCGCCTTCGCGGGCCTGGAGCGGATCATCTCGGCCCGCGGCAAGGGCACCTCGATCGGCTTCGGCGCGACCGTCCAGGCTCCCGACGACCGCCGCACCGGCGAGATCTTCCGCAACGTCGAGCCCGAGGACCTGCTGAAGTTCGGCCTCATCCCCGAGTTCGTCGGCCGCCTGCCCGTGCTGGCGACCCTGGAGGATCTCGACGAGACCGCCCTCAAGCGCATCCTGCAGGAGCCGAAGAACGCTTTGGTCAAGCAGTACCAGCGCCTGTTCGAGATGGAGAACGTCGACCTCACCTTCCAGGAGGAGGCGTTGTCCATGGTCGCCCGCAAGGCGATCGAGCGGAAGACCGGTGCGCGCGGCCTGCGCTCCATCCTGGAGACGATCCTGCTCGAGACGATGTACGACCTGCCGGGTCTTGAATCCGTCGAGCAGGTGGTGATCGGCCCCGAGGTGGTCGAGGGCAAGGCCCGGCCGCTCTACATCCATGGCGACCGCAACAAGGAAGCCCCGGCCAGCGTCAGCGCCTGAGGCCCGCCGTCGGGTCTTCGTCAGGTCTGGGTCGAGCCTCGGGGCGGATGCTTGAAAACATCCGCCCCGATTTCCATCTCAAGCCTCAGCGCGATGGCCGCACGCTCGCCTCTGAGGTGCGGTGTCCCGCCACCAGCCGCACGCTCCAAGATCGTTTCCCAAGACACTTCCGACCCCCTCGCGGCCCGGTCGGCCCCTGGCAGGATGCTTGCTCCCTGGGAGGAGCGACTGCCCGGCGTCCATCATGAGGAAGTCCGACATGACCCAATCGAAATCGCGCCAGCCCGTCGTTCCGGGCTCGACGGGCTCCTACGCCGTCCTCCCCCTGCGCGACATCGTCGTGTTCCCGCACATCATCGTGCCGCTCTTCGTCGGCCGCGAGAAGTCGATCCGCGCCCTCGAAGAGGCGGTCCGCACCGACCGCCACATCCTGCTGGCGACGCAGATCAACGCCAGCGAGGACGATCCCTCGACGGACGCGATCTACAAGATCGGCACCCTGGCGAGCGTGCTGCAGCTCTTGAAGCTGCCCGACGGCACCGTGAAGGTGCTGGTCGAGGGCGCCGGCCGCGCCAAGATCACCCGCTTCACCAAATCCGACACCTACTACGAGGCCGAGGCCGAGACCCTCACCGACGAACTCGGTGACAGCGTCGAGGCGGAAGCGCTCGCCCGCTCGGTCATCGCCGAGTTCGAGAACTACGTGAAACTCAACAAGAAGATTTCGCCCGAGGTCGTCTCCGCGGTCACCCAGATCGATGAGCCTTCGAAGCTCGCCGACACCGTCGGCTCGCACCTCGCGGTCAAGATCGCCGACAAGCAGGCGATCCTCGAGATCCCGACGGTGGCGCAGCGCCTCGAGCGCGTGCTTTCGCTGATGGAGAGCGAGATCTCCGTGCTCCAGGTGGAGAAGCGCATCCGGACCCGCGTCAAGCGGCAGATGGAGAAGACCCAGCGCGAGTACTATCTGAACGAGCAGATGAAGGCGATCCAGAAGGAGCTGGGCGATTCCGAGGACGGCAAGGACGAGCTCGCCGAGCTCGAGGAGAAGATCGAGAAGACCAAGTTCACCAAGGAAGCCCGCGACAAGGCGGTGGCGGAGCTGAAGAAGCTGCGCCAGATGTCACCGATGTCCGCCGAGGCGACCGTGGTGCGCAACTACCTCGACTGGATGCTCGGCATCCCGTGGGGCAAGCGCTCGAAGATCAAGAAGGATCTTCTCGGCGCCCAGGTCATGCTCGACGAGGACCATTTCGGCCTCGACAAGGTGAAGGAGCGGATCGTCGAGTATCTCGCCGTGCAGCAGCGCGCGAACAAGCTCACCGGCCCGATCCTGTGCCTCGTCGGTCCTCCCGGCGTCGGCAAGACCTCGCTGGGCAAGTCCATCGCCAAGGCGACGGGGCGTGAGTTCGTGCGCATGTCGCTCGGCGGCGTGCGTGACGAAGCCGAGATCCGCGGTCACCGCCGGACCTATATCGGCTCGATGCCGGGCAAGATCGTCCAGTCGATGCGCAAGGCGAAGACCTCGAACCCGCTGATCCTCCTCGACGAGATCGACAAGATGGGCATGGACTTCCGGGGCGACCCGTCGGCCGCCCTGCTGGAAGTCCTCGATCCGGAGCAGAACGCCACGTTCAACGACCACTACCTGGAGGTGGATTACGACCTGTCGAACGTGATGTTCGTCACCACCGCCAACACGCTGAACATTCCTGCGCCCCTGATGGACCGCATGGAGGTGATCCGCATCGCCGGCTACACCGAGGAAGAGAAGCTCGAGATCGCGCGTAAGCACCTGATCCCGGGCGCCGTGAAGAAGCACGGTCTCGACGCCAAGGAGTGGCAGATCGACGATGCCGGCCTGTTGATGCTCATCCGCCGCTACACGCGGGAGGCGGGCGTGCGCAACCTGGAGCGTGAGATCTCCAACCTGATCCGCAAGGCGGTGAAGGAGATCCTCATCACCAAGGTGAAGGCCGTCAGCGTCACGGAAGAGAACATGCCGGTCTTCCTCGGTCCGCCGAAGTTCCGCTACGGCGAGATCGACGAGGAGGATCAGGTCGGCGTGGTCACGGGTCTGGCCTGGACCGAGGTCGGCGGCGAACTGCTGACGATCGAGGGCGTCATGATGCCCGGCAAGGGCAAGATGACGGTCACGGGCAACCTGCGGGACGTGATGAAGGAGTCGATCTCCGCCGCGGCGAGCTACGTCCGCTCGCGGGCCGTCGATTTCGGCATCGAGCCGCCGCTGTTCGACCGCCGGGACATCCACGTCCACGTTCCCGAGGGGGCGACCCCGAAGGACGGTCCGTCGGCCGGCATCGGCATGGCGACCGCGATCATCTCGACGCTGACGGGCATTCCGGTGCGCCGCGACGTGGCGATGACGGGCGAGGTCACCCTGCGGGGCCGCGTGCTCCCGATCGGCGGCCTCAAGGAGAAGCTGCTCGCCGCTCTGCGCGGCGGCATCAAGACGGTCCTCATCCCCGAGGAGAACGCCAAGGACATCGCCGAGGTGCCCGATAGCGTGAAGAACGGGATGGAGATCATCCCCGTCTCGCGGATGGACCAGGTGCTCCAGCACGCTCTCGTTCGCGTGCCCGAGCCGATCGAGTGGGAGGAGCCGGCCCCGCCGGTTCGCCCGGTCATCGCCGAGGACGATTCCGCGACCGTCATCGCCCACTAGCGCCGATGCAGCGTTGATCTGAAGCGAGGCCCCGGCATACGAGCCGGGGCCTTTTTCATGCCCGGACCTGCGCAGCGCCGGAGGAGGGGGTTGCGCGCCCTCCCGCGCTTCCGTTACGAAGCGTCGCGCTCTGCGAGACGTAGGGCAGCAAGTCGGGCGGTTAGCTCAGTTGGTAGAGCGTCTCCTTTACACGGAGAGGGTCGGCGGTTCGAGCCCGTCACCGCCCACCAAGCTTCCCCGCCCCGATCCGATCCTCCTGCGTCGCGCCGTTTCCAGAAGGCGAGTGCAGCGGCCGGAGCGATCGAGCGGGTCTGTTCGGGTCGCGTTCCGACCAGACCCAAGTCGATTGGCGCCAAGCTCGCGCCGGCAAAAGTGTGGGTCCTGGTCGGGCACAGCGTTGGCATCGTCGTCGGTCCAACCAAGTACCACGGCTTCTGCATACGGCCCCGTCTCCGAGACAGGGATCTTCGAATTCAGGTCGTCTTGGACCGTCGAAGCGGCAGCTCCGACCGATAGACGAAGACGTAGAGCAGGATGAAGAGGGCCGACGATCCGATGGTCGTCAGGAGGTCGTGTCCTCCGAACACGTCGCCGATCTGACGCGCGACGAAGGCGAGCGCCAAGCCCACGAAGGGCGGCAGGAGGTCCGCGGCCCGGCCCGGGATGAACCCATGGAGGCGCGCGGTGTAGACGAAGCGCACGACATTCACGAGGCCGAAGGCGACCACGACGGAACTCGCGGCGCCGATCTGCCCGTAGCGCGGGACCAGGATGAGCAGCGCGACGACGAGCACCAGCGCGCCGCTGCCGAGGATGGCGTTCTCCTGGCGATGATGGCCGGTCATCGAGAGCGCATAGCCCATCGGCGCAAGGGTGGCACTGAGGAGAAATGCCAGCGGCAGCATGAAGCAGACGGCTGGGTCGAAGTGGAAGGCCTTCCCGAAGATCAGATCGAGTCGGTCGCCGAAAACGGCGAGTCCGGCGAACATGAAGCTCGAGATGATCGAAGCATGGCGGATGTAGCGACTCAGCTCCCGCTTGAGGCTGTCCAGATCACCCTGTTGGTAGAAGTTGGCGATCCGCGGTCCGAGCGTCTGACTGCCGGCCACCGACCAGAAGACGATGAGCTGCGCGACGGTCGAGAGGGCTGCGTATTCCCCGATGCTCGCCGTATCGGCATACAGCCCAAGCACGAGGATGTCCGCGAGGCGCATCGTTCCATAGACGACGATGGACGCGCAC
Source organism: Methylobacterium sp. M6A4_1b (assembly GCF_053345175.1). Taxonomy (NCBI): domain Bacteria; kingdom Pseudomonadati; phylum Pseudomonadota; class Alphaproteobacteria; order Hyphomicrobiales; family Methylobacteriaceae; genus Methylobacterium; species Methylobacterium sp. M6A4_1b. Next base: position 287,344 of record NZ_JBKEZQ010000004.1, on the reverse strand, counting down.
ATCCAGACCGCCTCGCGCGAGACGCGCCAATACTCGGCTCGGACGACGATCCTGTCCGCGGGGGCGCCCGATGCCGGGCGTCGTCCGTGCCTGCGTCGCTCGTCGATGAAGCAGAGACACTGCGTCATGATGATCTGCGCCGTGTTGACGAAGGCGACGGCGAGGGTGCTCGGCCAGAAGAGGAGCACCGGACCGATCATCAGCACCCGCAGCACCGACTGACCGATATAGTAGAAGATCGCGTACCGGGCCGGTTCGCCGCGCGCCTTGTAAAGGGCGCCGAGGATGCTGAGATCGCCGGCGAAGGGAAGGGTCAGGATGGTCACCAGCATGATCGTATCGAGGCCGGGATGACCGAACACGTTCACGAACGACGAGCCCAGCGCGGCCACGATGACCGCGAGCATCACGCCGATATTCAGTAGTGCCGCCGTCAGTCTGAGCTTCCGGATCACGGCCTGAGCGACGGGATCGGCGGAATCGGTGCGTCCGCAGAATTTCAACAGCGCGATGTCGAGACCGAGGGGTGCGATCATCGCTGGAACCAAGGCAATACTTCGCGCGAGATTGATCAGACCATAGCCCTCGGCACCGATTGTTCGGGCGATGATGAGCGATGTTCCAAACGTCAAGACAAGCTGGACGACCTGGCCCACCATAACGATGGAAAATTCATTCCGAACCATTCGTTTTGCGAGGGAAATCACCCGTTCGTCTCCAAAGGCGGCAAGCGGCTGCCCCAGTCGCACGACATACACGAGCGCTCGTGACATGTCTGATGTGGATCGGCTCCCTGCGAGGCCGGTTGCGCCCGCCGAGCCACGTCGCCGATGGGATGCGGATCGATCGCAAACGTGCGGCGAAGAAGGACCCGTCGCGCTTAGCAACTCTCGGACCTGCCGAGCCTGCCGGGACTGCCGCTTCGGCGGTTCGAACCTCCGCCGAAGGCACCCGGGCGCTGTGAGGTCACCGCCACGGGGCGTTGGAGCGGAGTGCCGGGTGACCTGTGCCCTCGGAGCTTTCCACGGCACGGTCCGGATGCTAGACAGGCCCCTTCGAGTTCGTTCTAAGCAACTGACAAGACTGATGTTTGTGGATTGCCGACGCTCGCGGCGATCAGGGTTCCTCCCAGAGCTGAGGTGACGCGTGGCGGATGAAGGCGAGATCCATCCGAAGGCGGCCCGGAGTTTTCCGTCGCCCTGGATCGTCGTCGAGCGGGACGGCAGCTTCTGTATTGAGGATGGGGAAGGGCTCGCGGTGGCTTGGACCTACTTCGCGGACGATGCAGCGGCGCGCACGGTGACGGGGTCGATGACCCGGCAGGAGGCGCAGCGCATCGCCAAGGCGATCGCGATGGTCCCGGAAATGCGCACGATCATCCGTTCCCTGCAGGACGGTCTCGCCGAGGCGGATGCCGACGATCCGCAGGGCTGAGACGCGGCGGTGGGCGGGAGGCATGCGATGACACCCATTGATCCCGCTGCGGATCATCGCCCTCGTCGTCGGCGCGCCTGTGATGACGTACGGGTGCTGATCGGCGGCGGGCCGGTCGTCCTCACGGAGGCGATCCGGATCCCTTTCGGTGCCTTCCACCTCTGGCGGAAGGTCGCTTCGTGCGCCGGGCCGAGGCGCGGCTGCGAGCGACGGTTCCAGGTGAGCGAAGGACCGAGAGTGACGAAGGACCGGGACCAGCCGCAGCAAGCGGCGGCGATCGCGGCCGGCACCGGGGGACGTGAGCGCCGCCGTCGCCGCCGACCAGCATCCGATTTTTCCGAGGCCGCTCAGCCGCCCGCCATCACGAGCGCCCAGTAGCGCTTGTAGCGAGTGCCCGGCGCATCGACGCGGGCGATGCCGATCCGACGCAATTGCGGGATCAACATGTTCTTGTTGTGCTCTGTCGAGGCCTTCCAGCGTGCCAGCACCTCGTCGAAGGTGGCCGAGCCGGCGCTGAGGTTCTCGGCGGCGTAGGTCCGGCCGAAACCGGCCTGTGCCATGCGAGAATCGAAGGTGCCGCCGATCTCGTGGCTGAGACGCCCCGCCTTCGCGTTCGAGGCGGCTTGGTAGGAGGCAGCCCGGATCAGGCTCGAGTCGATCGCCACCGGGCCGAGCCCATGGTGGGCCCGGTAGCGCGAGATCGCGGCGGCGGCAGCCTGCTCGTCGAGGATGACGAGGCTGGTCGGCTGGTCGGGTGCGAGCAGGGTGGGCGTGCCGCAGCCCGCCAGGGCGAGCAGGACGGAGAGGGCGAGGGCGCTCGCGCCGAGGCGGAGGGCCGGACGCGGCGCGACGGTGCGGGACATGCGCATCGGTATGGAGAGATCTCTGGATCGAGCCTGTGAACCTTCCGCCTCGTCGGTCGATGCGGCGAAAACGCGGCGTCCGGCGCCAGCGCAATCACAGGGATTCCGCCTGTGACTCTCGGGTCACGGAGCGGTGTCAGATCCGGGTGTCGTGATTCCGGGGCGCGGCGCCGAAATGCCGGGCCGCGATGCGTAGCTCGGGCTGGCTTTCGATCCCCCGCGCCACCTGTGGCTGCGCTCCGTGCAGGCAAGGTGGGACGTCGTCGACGTCGCGGACGCGTTTGTGGGATTCGCAGGGAATCCGGTGCGCGAGCGAGGCCGGCGGTGAACGAGAGGACGTCGAATCCCGAGTTCCGTCGCCTTCCGGCAAAGTTCTGGCAGGACTTAGGGTCAGGACTTCGGGTAATGTGGCGCGGGCGACGGGACTCGAACCCGCGACCTCCGGCGTGACAGGCCGGCACTCTAACCGACTGAGCTACGCCCGCATCCGATATTCGGGAAAGTGGTGACGTGGCGCGGGCGACGGGACTCGAACCCGCGACCTCCGGCGTGACAGGCCGGCACTCTAACCGACTGAGCTACGCCCGCTTGACGTCCCGCCCCGTTTCCGGCGGTGTCGGCGGTGTAGGTTCAGTGCCCGGGGCTGTCAAGCAATCCCGGAACGCATTCGGCCGGGAATTTCCGGACCGGACGGTCGCGCCCGAAGGCGGCATTGAAACCGCGTCGCTTTTCTGTCATAGCCCCCTCGCGTTGAACCGCCCGGCCGATCGGGCTGCCGTGGCGGTTCGTGCTGCTCCATCAGAAGCATCAACCGAGCGCATCTCTTCGATCCGTCCGGATCGGGGTCGCTGCGCGTTCAGGAGAGCCAAATGCCCAAGCTGAAAACCAAGTCGGGCGCGAAGAAGCGCTTCAAGATCACCGGCACCGGCAAGGTCATGTATGCCCAGGCCGGCAAGCGCCACGGGATGATCAAGCGGACGACGAAGCAGATCCGCAACCTGCGCGGCACCACCACCCTGTTCGAGGGCGATGCTGCCAACGTGAAGAAGTACTTCCTGCCCAACAGCCGGTAAGCCTTCACGACGCCGAGACTGCTTTTTTCGTAATCCAGGAGAACTCCCATGGCCCGCGTCAAGCGCGGCGTGACCAGTCACGCGAAGCACAAGAAAGTCCTCAAGGCCGCCCGTGGTTATTACGGTCGCCGCAAGAACACGATCCGGATCGCCAAGCAGGCGGTCGAGAAGGGCATGCAGTATGCCTACCGCGATCGGAAGAACAAGAAGCGTACGTTCCGCGCCCTCTGGATCCAGCGCCTCAACGCCGCTGTCCGTGAGCACGGCCTGACCTACTCGCGCTTCATCAACGGCCTGTCGATCTCCGGCATCGAGGTCGACCGCAAGGCCCTCTCCGAGCTCGCGATCCACGAGCCCGCTTCGTTCGCCGCGGTGGTCGAGATCGCCAAGGCCGCCCTCCCGGCCGCCAAGGCCGCCTGAGGCGAGTCCGGCTCGCCCGAGCCGAGCGCTGTTCTTCACGAAAGGCGCGGCGCCCCTGGGGAGCCGCGCCTTTCGTCTTTCTGCCCGAGATCGCGGGTTTTCGGGCTCTGACCGCTTGCGTTGCGGTCGGGGACCGGGAAAACCCTCGCCTCAGGCCGATGGAGCCCGCCCGGCCCCGCGAGGGTCGGCGCCGCAGCCGGTGAGTTGAACCGATGACCGATCTCGACACCCTCGAAGGCGACCTGCTCCGACAGGTCGCAGGCGCCGCCGACGAGTCCGCCCTCGACGCCGTGCGCGTCGCGGCCCTGGGCAAGAAAGGATCGGTCTCCGAGCTTCTGAAGACCCTCGGGGCGATGACGCCCGACGAGCGCAAGGCGCGCGGACCCCTGATCAACGGCCTGCGCGACCGGGTGCAGGGTGCGCTGGCGACCCGGCGCGACGCCCTGGCGGAGGCGGCGCTCGCCGCCCGCCTCGCGGCCGAGCGCATCGACGTGACCCTGCCGGTGCGCGAGGCACCGGAGGTGCGCGGCCGCGTCCACCCGATCAGCCAGGTCATGGACGAGATCACGGCGATCTTCGCCGATATGGGCTTCTCGGTGGCCGAAGGACCCGACATCGAGACCGACGATTACAACTTCACCGCCCTCAACTTCCCGCCCGGCCACCCGGCGCGCGAGATGCACGACACCTTCTTCCTGGCCCCCGACCGGAACGGCCAGCGCAAGGTGCTGCGCACCCACACCTCTCCGGTTCAGATCCGGACGATGCGTGCCCAGCAACCGCCGATCCGGGTGATCTGCCCGGGCCGGACCTACCGGCACGATTCCGATCAGACCCACACGCCGATGTTCCACCAGGTCGAGGGCCTGGTGATCGACAAGGCTGCCAACATCGCCAACCTCAAATGGGTGCTGGAGGAGTTCTGCCGCACCTTCTTCGAGGTCGAGGCGGTGAAGATGCGCTTCCGGCCCTCGTTCTTTCCCTTCACCGAGCCCTCGGCGGAAGTGGACATCCAGTGCTCGCGCAAGGGCGGCGAGATCCGCTTCGGGGAGGGCACCGACTGGCTCGAAATCCTCGGCTGCGGCATGGTCCACCCCAACGTGCTGCGCAATTGCGGCCTCGATCCCGACAGCGTCCAGGGCTTCGCCTTCGGCGTCGGCATCGACCGGATCGCGATGCTGAAATACGGCATGCCGGATCTGCGCCCCTTCTTCGAGGCGGACGTGCGCTGGCTGGACCATTACGGCTTCCGCCCCCTCGATATCCCGAGCCTGGTGGCGGGGCTGACGGGCTGATCCCCGGCCTTCGCGCGCCGGCCTCCGCCGGACGAGACCTTTCCTTTCCTGTTCGGCGCCGGCATCCCATCTTCCCGGGACCCTCGGACGCCAGGGGATTCAAGCGATGAAACTCACTCTCTCCTGGCTCAAGGATCACCTCGACACCGAGGCGTCCCTCGACACCGTGGCCGAGACCCTGACGCGGATCGGGCTCGAGGTCGAAGGCATCGAGGACAAGGCGGCGAGCCTCAAGCCCTTCGTGGTCGCCCACGTGCTCACCGCGGAGCAGCACCCGAACGCCGACCGCCTGCGCGTCTGCACGGTGGATGCCGGCAACGGACAGCCCGTGCAGGTGGTGTGCGGCGCGCCCAACGCCCGGGCCGGGATGAAGACGGTGTTCGCCCCCCCCGGCACCTATGTGCCCGGCCTCGACAAGACCCTGGCGGTCGGCAGCATTCGCGGTGTCGACAGCCTCGGCATGCTGTGCTCGGGCGCCGAGCTCGGCCTCGGCGATGAGTCCAGCGGCATCCTCGACCTGCCGGATGACGCGCCGACCGGTCAGCCCTACGCCCTCTACGCCAAGCTCGACGACCCGGTGGTCGAGATCAACCTCACGCCGAACCGGCCCGACTGCACCGCCATCCACGGCATCGCCCGCGACCTCGCGGCGACCGGGATCGGCGACCTCAAGCGCGAGCCGCAGCCGCCGGTACGGGGGGAGGGCGAGTGTCCCGTTCCCGTCACCCTCGATTTCGCGGCGCCCGACGCGGGCCTCTGCCCCTACTTCACCCTGCGCCTCGTGCGTGGCGTCAGGAACGGCCCCTCGCCGGATTGGATGCAGGCCCGCCTGCGGGCTCTGGGCCTGCGCCCGATCAACGCCCTCGTCGACATCACCAACTACCTGACCTTCGACCGTGGCCGGCCGCTCCATGTCTTCGACGCCGCCAAGGTGGCGGGGGGCCTCGTGGTTCGTCGTGCCCGCGACGGCGAGGCCCTGAAGGCCCTCGACGGCAAGACCTACACCCTGACCGGCGACACCGTGGTCATCGCCGACGACAACGGCGTCGAGTCCATCGGCGGTATCATCGGCGGCGAGGCCTCGGGTTGCGATGCGTCGACCACCGACGTGCTGATCGAGTCGGCCCTGTGGGACCCGGTGAACATCGCCCAGTCCGGCCGTCGCCTCGGCGTGATCACCGATGCGCGCTACCGCTTCGAACGCGGCGTCGACCCGGCCTTCACCCTGCCGGGCCTCGACCTCGCCACCCGCCTGGTGCTGGAGATCTGCGGCGGCAGCCCGAGCCGGCCCGTGATCGTCGGTGAACCGCCCCAGACCGAGCGGGTCATCGATTTCCCTTGGACCGAGACCCGGCGTCTCGCCGGCATCGAACTCTCCCGGGCCGAGATGAAGGTGACGCTCGAGGCCCTGGGCTTCCACGTGGCCGGATCGGGCGACCGCGTGAAGGTGCTCACCCCGTCCTGGCGCCCGGACGTCGAGGGCAAGGCCGACCTCGTCGAGGAGATCGTGCGCATCGCCGGGCTCGACCGCATCGAGGCGAAGCCCCTGCCGCGCATCGAAGCGGCGGTGGGCAAGCCGGTGCTGACCGTGATGCAGAAGCGCACCCGCCTCGCCAAGCGGGCGCTGGCCAGCCGCGGCCTCGTCGAGGCGGTGACCTGGTCGTTCATCCCGCACGAGGACGCCGTGCTGTTCGGCGGGGGCGGGGCCGACCTGGCGCTGGCCAACCCGATCGCCGCCGATCTCTCCGACATGCGCCCGAGCCTGGTGCCCGGCCTGCTGCGCGCCGCCCAGCGCAACGCCGACCGCGGCAGCGCCGACGTCGCCCTGTTCGAGGTCGGCCAGTGCTTCGCCACCGACCAGCCGGAGGGCCAGACCAACCGAGCGGCCGCGATCCGGCGCGGCACCGCCAGCCATGCCGGTGCGGGCCGGCACTGGGACGGGCGCACCGACGGCGTCGACGCCTTCGACGCCAAGGCCGATGCCCTCGCGCTCCTGGCGTCGCTCGGTGTGCCGACCGGCGGCCTGCAGGTCGTGGCCGGCGGGCCGGATTGGCTGCATCCGGGCCGCTCCGGCACCCTTCAGTTCGGACCCAGGAACCCGGTCGGCTTCTTCGGCGAGGTGCATCCCCGCGTGATGAAGGCCCTGGACCTCAAGGGCCAGCTCGTCGCCTTCGAGATCACCCTCGACGCGGTGCCGCTGCCGAAATACCGTCCCACCAAGGTCAAGCCGGCCCTGGCCCTCTCGGACTTCCAGCCGATCTCCCGCGATTTCGCCTTCGTGGTCGGCCGCGACGTGGCGGCCGGGGAGGTGGTGAAGGCCGCCCAGGCCGCCGAGCGCAAGCTCATCACCGGCGTCGACGTGTTCGATCTCTACGAGGGCGTCGGTATTCCCGAGGGCTCGAAGTCGGTGGCGATCGCGGTTCGGCTCCAGCCGGTGGACCGCACCCTCACCGATGCGGAGATCGAGGCGGTCACCGCCCGGATCGTCGCCGAGGTCGCGCGCAAGACCGGTGCGACCCTCCGCTCCTGACAGGATAGGTTATCCATGCTCGATCCGGATCTCGTCGCCGCGCTCTCGGCCGCCAAGCACCTGCCGGTGCCCGAGATGCGCGCGGCGCTCGCGGAGCCACAGCGCATCGCCGACGCGGTGCTCGACGTCCTGGATCGGGCCGCCCGGGACCCGGACCTCGGGGAGTCCGACGCCGACCTCCTGTTCTGGGGCCTGCACGTCCTCGCCGCAGCCCAGGACACCCGGGTCTATCGCCCGCTGATCCGGCTCCTCCATCGCGACGGGGAGACCCTCGACATCCTCCTCGGCGATGCGCTGACGACGACGCTGACCAAGGTTCTGGTCAGCGTTTTCGACGGCGATGTGGAGCCTCTCTTCACCCTGCTCGTCGACAGCACGGTCGACGACGTCGTGCGGAACGAAGCCCTCGCCGCCGTGGCCTTCCTGAGCCAGATCGGGCGCATTCCGCGCCGCCAGGCCCACGACGTTCTGGTCCGCTTCGACGACAAGCGGGCCGCCGTCGAGGGCGATCTCGCCTGGGCCGGCTGGGAGGAGGCGATCGCGCTCCTTGGTCTCGGCGAGTTGGCGCCTCGCGTTTCGGCCGCGCGCCAGGACGGCCGGCTCACCGCGGAGATCAGCGACCCGTCCTGGTTCCCGGGAGCTCTGCGCGAGGCGATGGAGATCGACGACCCCGCCCGGTTCGACCCGGACCGTTTCGGGACCCTCGATGACCCGGTGGCAGAGCTCGCCTGGACGGCGGAGGGATTCGGCCAGCCGATCCGCAATCCCCTCAAGCATGTCGGCCGCAACGATCCCTGTCCCTGCGGCAGCGGCCGGAAGTTCAAGAAGTGCTGCCTGGACAAGGCCGTGGCCTGACGACCGCGGAGGGGGCGCCCGCACCGGGCACCAGCCCGAAGGCCGCCGGCTCGCTCGTCGATCCCCTTCTGCCGGCACCAGGATGTAACGACACCGGTCGCGACGGCGTGGTTAATCCTGTCCGCCGCGAAATTCTCGCATGGTCAGGCGGCGTTTTAATCCCGTCAGACCCGAATAAAATACCAGCAAAGGCGGGTGCGATTCACGCGATTCAGCCTTGGCCGGCCTCTTGTGCGGGGCAGCGTGACCGAACATATTTCGTCGTGAGGCGTCGCTTGGCGCCAAGAGGTCGTGTGCGTGAGCCTCATTCCGAAATCACACGCTGAGAGAGCTTCCAAGGGAAACTCCCATGGCATTCGATAACAGCCCCTTCCGGTACGGCGCCCAGCCGACCGGGTATGCCGGCAGCCAGGTCGAGATCGACCAGGGCCTGCGTACCTTCATGCTCGGCGTCTACAACAACATGGTCATCGGCCTCGGGATCTCCGGTCTCGTGGCGCTCGGCCTCAACATGGCCGCCGTCGCCCAGACGGCGACCGGCCGCGTTGCCCTGACGCCGTTCGGCCAGCTACTCTACACGAGCCCGCTCAAGTGGGTCGTGATGCTGGCGCCGCTCGCCTTCATCTTCATCTTCTCGATGCGGATGGATCGGATGTCCGCCGCTTCCGCGCGCCTGACCTTCTTCGCCTTCGCGGCGGTGATGGGTGCCTCGATGTCCTCGCTGCTGCTCGTCTTCACGGGCGCGAGCGTGGTGCGGGTGTTCTTCATCACGGCGGCGACCTTCGGTGGCCTCAGCCTCTACGGCTACACCACCAAGCGCAGCCTGTCGGGCATGGGCTCGTTCCTGGTGATGGGCCTGATCGGCCTGATCATCGCCTCGCTGGTGAACATCTTCCTCGCCTCTTCGGCGCTTCAGTTCGCGATCTCGGTGATCGGCGTCCTGATCTTCGCGGGCCTCACCGCCTACGACACGCAGAAGCTCAAGGAGATGTTCCTCTACAGCGGCGCCGATGCCGAGGGCGCGGCCAAGCTGTCGGTGAACGGAGCCCTGACGCTGTACCTGGACTTCATCAACATGTTCCAGATGCTGCTCTCGCTCCTCGGTGACCGCCGCTAAGCGAATTCGCCACCCGGACGAATGAGAAGGCCCCGGCGGTGACCACCGCCGGGGCCTTTTTGCTGGGCCGAGGGCTCGCCTGGCTCGGTCACACCGCGCGAAGGGGTGGCTCCAGCACGGCGAGCACCCGGGCGAGGTCGGTGCCGCGTTTCAATACCAGGCCGGAGGCCGCTACGACGGCGTAGGCGCCCTGGCGTCGCGCGAGCTTCGGGTCCTTCTCCACCCGGTAGAGCGGCATCTCCGAGCTGCGCCGGTAGATCGAGAACACCGCCTTGTCGCGCCGGAAATCGAGGGCGTAGTCGCGCCATTCACCCTGCGAGACCATCCGTCCGTAGAGATTGAAGAGGACGCGCAGCTCCGCACGGTCGAAGGCGATCTGGGGCGGAACCGGCGCGTTCGGAAAGGGAATGACCCGCGCGGCCGCGTCGGGCAATCGCGGATCGGCACCGGCTCTCTCGCTCATCGTCACTCCTGTTCCGGACTGATCCTCCATCATGGTGCCGCTCATCCACCGCCGCAAGGGCGCCGATTCGCTGCGCGCCTCCGAAACACATCACCACGATTTCGCCGCCATAAGGCCCAGCGTCGGCCTTGATGCGGCGCGACACCTGTTGCCGAAACTTCGTCGATCCTGTCCCCGAGCGGCGTCCGATCTCACCGGCTCCCCAGCTCTTCGGCCGGCGCCCGGTTCGGCGGGACCGACATCTCAGAGGTTTCGAGACCCAAGGACTTCAGGCCGCCTCCCCGGAGCGCGGCCCTTTTTTTGGCCCTGTCCCCCTCGTCCGATTCCAAAAATTCGGCCTCACGGAGAAAGTCCGTCTATGAAGGAGGCCAATTCACCGCCGGGGACGGGTCGTGGTCAGCTTCGATGCCGAGTTTCGCCAGACGCTCGCGACGCTGTTCGCCTGGCGCCGCGACGTACGCCGTTTCCGGGCTGATCCGGTCGACGAGGCGCTGCTGCGCCGCTGCCTCGATCTGGCGAGCTTCAGCCCCTCCGTCGGCAACAGCCAGCCGTGGCGTTTCGTCCGTGTCGCCGACCCGCAACGCCGCGGCGCGGTCATCGCGAGCTTCGAGCGCTGCAATGCCGCTGCCGCCGAGGCTTACGCGGCCGAGCAGCGCGAAGCCTATGTCCGTCTGAAGCTCGCCGGCCTGCGCGAGGCCCCGGTCCACCTCGCTGTCTTCTGCGACGAAGCCACCGCCACCGGGCACGGCCTCGGGCGCGCGACCATGCCGGAAATGCTGCGCTACTCCGTCGTCACCGCCGTCCAGACCTTCTGGCTCGCGGCGCGGGCGCACGGCCTCGGGGTCGGCTGGGTCTCCATCCTCGAACCCGACGCGGTCTGCGAGACCTTGCAGGTGCCCTGCGCCTGGAGCCTCGTCGCCTACCTCTGCGTCGGCCTGCCGGTGGAGGAGCACGAGGATCCGGAACTCGTCCGGCATGGCTGGCAACAGCGCCTCGGCACCGGGACGACGCTGATCGAGCGTTGAAATTGCCGGGACGTTGATCTTGCCGGGATAGGGAGAGTCAATGGATTCATAAGACGAGGCGTGGCTTTTGTCCGGATCCCGGATGCCATGCTTTACCGCGCCGGAGAGTTTCGGGGTATGACCACCAGCATATCGCCTCGCTTTACCGAAACGAGAACCTGCATCCGCGATTGATGGCCAAGCAAACGGTCACGCTTTCGGAGAGTCAGGTCATGGTCGGGTATGGGAAGTGGATTGCGGCGGCGGGCGTTGCCTTCGGCATGGGTCTCCTGGATCTGCCGGCCCAGGCGCGGGAGGTCGTCGCCTTCCATGACGGCGTCACGCCCGGTTCGATCATCGTCCGCACCGCCGAGCGACGGCTCTATCTCGTCAACGGTGACGGAACCGCGATCCGCTATCCCGTCGCCGTTGGAAAGCCGGGCAAGCAGTGGAGCGGCGCCACGCAGATCGATGGCAAGTATGTGGAGCCGGCCTGGTCGCCCCCGCGCGAGGTCAAGCGCGACAACCCGCGCCTGCCCGCCGTGATCGCCGGCGGTTCACCGTCGAACCCCATGGGCGTGGCGGCGATGACCCTGGCCGGCGGCGAGTATGCCATCCACGGCACCAATCGGCCGAACTCGATCGGCACCTACGCATCCTATGGCTGCATTCGCATGTTCAATCAGGACATCACCGATCTCTACGCCCGCGTCTCGGTGGGCACCCAGGTCTATGTGACCCGCTGATGGATCCGACGCCGTCGGATCTCCTCCTGCATTTCCCATGCGCAGCATCACGTGTGGAATGAGGTGTCGACCCGCAGCGCCGGCCGCCTACGTTGGATGGCATGATGGTGGATCATGACGACCGGCGACGGGCCCTCGATCGGGATGAAGCGGAGGCGGTTCCCCCGGAGCCTCCTCTCCAAACGGCCGCCCTACAGGCGGAGACGGCCGGCAGACATCCTGACGCATCTCCCGCCGTCTCCCTGATGATCACCAATCGTCAGCGAGCCGATCTCCGCGCCCTCGGGTTTTCGGAGGATGAGATCAGGATGCTGACGCCCGCCGAAGCGCACCGGCATCTCGGGCTCGACCGCGCGAAAGGCTGAGCGATCGATCGAACACCCTGTCGTCATGTTCGCGAGGGCCGGTCATCTGCGTCGATGCGCAGTCTTCTGTTGATGCCGGATCGGGCCGCCTATCCGACGTTACGCCTGCGCGTCTAGGGTCCCTGCGACGCGGCGCGGGTTTCGACCCGCGCGATCGGAGACCTGCCGGACCTGGACGAAGTGGCATCGATGCACGCCCTGGACGCGATCGCAGCCGCCCTCGAGACGACGGGGGCGTACCGGGTGCTTCGTCAGATCGAGCCGTTCGCGGCCGCCGAGACGCGGCCCGACGAGCCGACCTTCATCGGCCTGATCGTCGACACCGAGACCACGGGCCTGGATCACACCCGTGACACGGTCATCGAACTCGGCATGATCAAGTTCGAGTACGGTGCGAGCGGGCGTGTCTACCGAGTGCTCGCCACGCTCAACCAGCTCCAGGACCCGGGCCGGCCCATTCCGGCCGAGATCACACGCCTGACCGGGATCGGCGACGCCGACGTGGCTGGGCAAAGCATCGACGACGGCGCCGTGGCGGCCATGGCGGCCGACGCCGCCGTCGTGATCGCGCACAATGCCGGCTTCGACCGGCAGATATGCGAGGCCCGCTGGCCTGTCTTCGCGGAGAAGAACTGGGCCTGCTCGTGCCATCAGGTACCCTGGCGCACGGAAGGGCACGAGGGGTCGAAGCTCGGCTACCTGCTCATCGACCTCGGCTACTTCCACAAGGGCCACCGCGCCATCGACGATTGCCATGCGCTGCTGGCGCTGCTGGCGGCGCCTCTCAAGACCTCCGGACGCCTCGCTCTGTCCTGCCTGCTCGAGACCGCGCGCAAACCCACCGTGCGGGTCTGGGCCGCCGGTTCGCCCATCACCACGAAGGACGTCCTGAAGGGGCGCAGCTACCGCTGGAGTGGGCGGCGGCGCTGCTGGTACATTGACATCGAGGAAGACCGGCTCGATCTCGAGCGCGCCTTCCTGTGCCGTGAGATCTACCAGCGCGAGATCCACGACCTCGTGGCCGACCGGATCACCGCCCGCGACCGCTTCTCCATCCGCACCAACCCGGAAGCCTGACCCGGGCCGTGGCCTCCAACGTCAGAGCGGGCGCTTCGCTCGCCGTCCGAGGACCAGGGCGGCGGCCGTCGCGAGGCCTGTGGCGATCGCCAGGGTCGTCAGGGGATGGAGGGTGGCGCGGGTATAGGCGCTCGTGCGCATGACGTAGATCGGCGGATCGCCGCGCTCCGCGCCCGCCTGGACAGGGGCATGCAATGCGCCCGCGGGATTGCGCGGCGATTCCCCACGCTTCTGCAGCGCGATGATCGCAGGGGCGAGTTCGTCGTAGGCGCCGGGCACGAACTCCTTGCCCATCACGAACAACTTCCCGCCGCCGCCCACGAAGATGTCCCGCTGCGGATGCACGGCGGCGTGCAGGATGGCGTTGGCGACCTCGGACGGCGGGTAGATCGGCGGCGGCAGCGTCGGCTCGCGGTCCATGTAGTTGCGCGCCCGGTTCGGCAGCGGGGTGTCGACGGAGGCCGGCTTGACCAGGGTGACGGAGACCGGCGCACCCTCGGCGATCAGCTCCATGCGCAGGGTATCGGTGAAGCCCTTCACCGCGTGCTTGGAGGTCGCGTAGAGGCCCTGGAAGGGGAAGGCGAGGTCGGAGGCGACGCTGCCGACGTTGATCAGCGCGCCTCCGTGCCGCCTCAGGTGCTCGACCGCGACCAGGGAGCCGTACACCGTGCCCCAGAGGTTGGTCTGGATCAGGCGTTCGTGGTCGTCGAATTCGATCTCGCTCAAGGGGCCGTAGACGGTCAGGCCCGCGACGTTGACCCAGGTGTCGAAGCCGCCGAAGCTTGCCCGCGCCTCGTCGGCGATCGCCTGCACGTCCGCGCGCCGGCCGACATCCGCCGTGACATGGACGGCACGCCCTCCCTCGGCCTCGATCTCGCCGGCCACGCGGGCGAGCACGTCGGTGCTGCGCGCCGCCAACACGACCCGGGCGCCTCGCCGGGCCGCCATCCGCGCCGTCGCCAGCCCGATTCCACTGGAGGCGCCGGTGATGACGATGACCTGATCCCGCAGGGACTTATGTCTCATGCGCGCGTCTCCCGTTCGAGTTGGTCTGTCTGCCAGTGGAGGAAACGACGCGCGGAGGAGCCGCCCGTTGCGTCCGTGAGAGCCGCTTGCGGGAATGTCGCCCGAAGCGTCGGCGACCCGCGCCGGCGACCTGCCGCCGAGGACCGGGCGCAACGGACGAGCGCGCTCGTGTCGGCGTTAGGCTTCTTCGGCATCGACACCGCTCCGACGATGCCGCGCTGTCGGAGGGCCAGTCGGGGCGTGGCGCCCTTCCGGTCGAGAGAACGGAGGAGTTCGTGCAGCGGCGGGACGACGAACTCGTCGCCCGGCCTCGCACGCCGAGAGGCGTTCAGGCCGTCCTCGCACCCACCCGCGGCATGCTGCCGTCCCGCCTCGACTTCCATCGGGGATCCGACGCCCGTGCCGATCAATCGTTGACGGCCGAGACGGCGAGGGGCGGTGTCTGCTGGTGCTGTACGACGCGCCAGACCTCGTGGGAGACACGCCGGTACGTCGAGGTGCAGTCGGCTTCGTAAGATTCGTCGTCGCGCGATGCCCTGGCTTTGTAGGCGATGACGATGAGTCCCTCCTGCGGACGCGCGATCTGGCCGTGGGAGATCTCGATGTTCGACCAGCGCGGCGTCGCAGCAACGGCTTCGATGGCCTGCGTCCCGCTCAGTACGAAGGGGGGCGTCGGCAGAACCATCAGGCATTCGTCGTCGACCAATTCGCGATAATGGTCCGCATCTCCGGTCCACAAGCTCTTCTCGAACGACCAAACGCGATCATCGTCCATGGTCAACTCCTCGAATTCTCAGGTTCGAAGGATGACGCCCCTTGCGATCGGTTCGTTCCCTTGACCGAGGCAGCGGCATTTTCTCCTCGCCCGGCCGAATACAGGACGCCCGGAGGTGTCGGTCTCTGCTAGGCAGGCGGGACGCACGGACGAATGCGCGCGTCGTCGCCGAACAAGGTCCCTGACATGGCAGCCGGTCGCAGACTTTCCGAACGCTGGTTCACTTTCCTGCTCTGGCTCGTCGCGATCCTCTTCGCCTGGTTCCTGATCGGCCTCGGGTCCCTCGTCGTCGGTGATCTGCCGCAGGTCGAGCACCGCTACAGCGTCGATCAGTTCCTCGACGCGGAGCAGGCGCGGCCGGCCGCCGAAGCCTTGCGGCAGATCCGCCGCGAGCAGGCGGACAGCCGGCGCCGGACGGAGCAGGACCAGCTTGCCCTCGCGGCCGCGCGTTCCGCCTCCGAGGCTGCGCAGGAGACCTTCGCCAATTGGCTGAAGACCCGCGATGCCACCCAGCGGGTCGACCAGGATCCAGGCCTGATCGCGCGCACGCAGCAGCTCGATACCCTGAAGAGTGCGGAACGCACCATCGAGGAGCGCCTCGAGGAGCGGGCGAGCACCCAGCTCGGCCTCGTCGAGCGGGAGGAGGCCCAGGAGCGGATCGAAAGCACCCTGCGTGAAGCGGCTCAGGCGAAACTCAACGCCGCCGAAAGCGAGCAGGAACTGCGTGTCTTCGGCTATCGCCTCGCCCTCACGCTGCCGCTGCTGGCCCTGGCCGGTTGGCTGCTTCTGAAGCGGCGCCACACGCGCAACTGGCCCTTCGTCTGGGGCTTCGCCTTCGCGGCCGCCTTCGCGTTCTTCGTCGAACTCGTGCCCTACCTGCCGAGCTACGGCGGTTACGTGCAGTACGGCGTCGGGGTGATCCTGACCCTTGTCGTCGGTCGTTCGGCGATCAACGCCCTGCATGCCTACAACGAGCGCCAGAAGGCCGCCGAGGCACGACCGAACGAGGAGCGCCGGACGGAGATCGCGACCGACCAGGCCCTGCTCCGGCTCGCCAAGAAAGTCTGTCCCGGGTGCGAAAGGCCGGTCGACCTCATCAATCCGGAGGCGAACTTCTGCCCGCATTGTGGGATCGGTGTGTTCGAGCGCTGCCCGGCCTGCACGCACCGCAAGAGCACCTTCGAACGCTTCTGCTACGCCTGCGGAACCCCGGCCGCGGGACCCGCCTGAACGTCTCGCGTCGTTAAGCCGACCCTAACCCGATGGAAGCACCCTGGGCGCAACCTCGGGAATGGATCATGCGCGCAGCCTTCAGCCGGCTCTGGATCACCGTGAAGGCGATACTCGCGGTTGGGCTTCTGGCGGCCGGATCCCTCTATTCGGCCACCATCGTCGACCGAAAGGACCAGAGCACCTTCGCGTCCGCCCTCGTCGAGCCGGCGCTCACGGGCTCGATCAAGCCGGCACAGGGACGGTAGCGCCGCATCAACGCGCCGGAGGCGCCGTCGCTTCGATCGCGGTGAAGGACTCGAGGATGCGGTAGGTGTGCTCGGCCCCCTCGGGCACGAGCCAGGAATCGCCGGGTTCGAGGAGGACCGTCTCGCCTTCGAGGACCAATTCGGCCCTGCCGGCGACCACGTAGCCCACCGTGTCGTAGGGGCTTCTGGACATGGGCTTATCGGTATTGGGCGCTTCGTCGCGCCACATCCGCATCGCGACCGTCTGGCCGCGCGCCAGGGCGATCTCGCCGTGAGCGCCCTCGTTCGCGTTCCGGCTCGAAACCTTGATGACCATCGCCGTCGTCCTTCCCGGTGGAGTCCCGGCCGGGACAACGGGAGGGGACCGACCCCGTTCCGGCGGCGAAGCGTCCTCAGAAGTCGACGGCGATGCCCTTGATCTCCCAGTCGTCGTAGCGCACCGGCTCCAGGCCGCCCCGGCCCTGGCGCTCCCGCTTCTGCGCAATTCCGGCCGCATGCGCGTCGATCTCCGCGCGCCGCTCCGCGGCCTCCGCCAGCGCCCGGACAGCCTCCGGTGTCAGCGCCCGGCGCTCGGTCGGCGCCTCGTCGGCGAGGATTTCCATCGGTTCCGTGGTGGTCATGGCTTGCATCTCGGTGTGTCGAGTGGAAGGGCAATCGGAGATCGGCCCGTCGCGAACGGGCTCCTGGGTTAGGAAGTGGCATTCATGGCGATACGCCGCAACACGGATGGGCCGACGGCGCCGATCGACCGCAGCGTCGCGGGCTTGGCCGCCCGGCAGGTCGCCCACGGCGTGGTGGCCGACCTCATCGGCAAGACCCGCGGCTTCGCCCTGGAGGATGCCCTCGCTCAGGCGAGCCGAAACGCCGGACTGGACGCCGCCGATGCGGGCCTCGCCCGCGCCATCGCCACAGCCAGCTTCCGTCGCCTCGGCTTTCTGCACCGGGTGCTCGCTGCGCGGATGTCGCAGGGACTTCCCGGGGACCAGCCGCGCCTCGTGGCGCTCCTGGCGACCGGTGCCGTGCAGATCCTCGACCTCAACGTTCCCGACCACGCTGCCGTCGACCTCGGCGTGCGCCTCGCGAAGGCCGATCCGCAGCTCCAGCACCTCTCCGGTCTCGTCAACGCGGTGCTCCGCCGGATCGTGCGCGAGCGCGCCGAGATCGTGGCCGATCCGGGCGACCCCTTGTCGGACAACACGCCGGAGTGGCTCGCGCGCCGCTGGCGGGCCGCCTATGGCGAGGACACCGCCCGCGCCATCGCGACCGCCCACCTTCAGGGCGCGGCCCTCGACATCACCGTCCGAGGATCGGCCGATGCGTGGGCGGAACGTCTTGGCGGTGTGGCCTTGCCGACGGGGAGCGTGCGCCTGCACGACGTTCACGCCTCCGTCGCCGATCTGCCGGGCTACGCCGAAGGCCAGTGGTGGGTGCAGGACGCCGCCGCCGCGCTGCCGGCCCGACTTCTTTCCGTCCGTCCCGGCGAGCGCGTCGCCGACCTCTGTGCCGCCCCCGGCGGCAAGACCGCGCAGCTCGCCGCCACCGGTGCCTCGGTGCTGGCCGTGGACCGGTCGAGCCCGCGCCTCGAACGCCTTTCGCAGAACTTCGCCCGACTCGGTCTGGAGGCGGAGATCCGCGTCGGCGACGCCCTGGCGCTGCCTGACGACCTGACCTTCGACGCCGTCCTCCTCGATGCGCCGTGCTCGGCCACCGGCACCCTGCGACGCCACCCCGACGTGGCCTGGACGAAGACGGACAGCGACATCAGTCGCCTGATCGGGCTGCAGAAGCGGTTGTTCGACAAGGCCGCCGCCCTGGTGCGGCCCGGCGGGCGCCTCGTCTACTGCACCTGCTCCCTCGAGCGCGAGGAGGGCGAGTATCAGGTGGCGACCTTCCTCAATCGCAACCCGAACTTCGAGCGCGTGCCCATCGAGGCCGCGGAGCTCGGCGGGTTGTCGGACCCGATCGACGCCGCGGGGGATCTGCGAACGCTGCCCGCACACCTCAACGGCGCGACGCCGGATCTGCGCGGTGGCCTGGACGGGTTCTTCGCGAGCCGCCTTCGCCGGAGGGACTGATCGATGGGGCCGCCGTGGCCTGGACAGGTCCTTCGCAACGCGACCGCCACCGCCGCATTGCTGGCATCGCTCGTCGCCGGTCCCACGGTCGCCCGGGCGCAGTTCGATGGCCGCATCCTGCCGCTGCACCCGACCTATGCGCGCAATTCCACCTGCGCGCCCGTCGAGACCAGCATCCCCTTCGAAGTGCACGAAGGAACCCGCGACGTCGCCCTGTCGCCGTCACCGCGCGAGATGCCCCTGAACCAGGGCGAGAGCGCGATCTGTTTTGCCTACGCCACCGCCGATATGATCTCGCACCGACTGGGACGCCAAGTCGCACCCCTAGACGTCGCGACGAAGTACTACTTCGCCGACCCGGAGCGCCTGACGACGATCCCGGCCCTTCGCGAACACCTGGAGGCGCATCCGCGGTGGCGGGCCGACATCGCCTGGAGCCGCAATGCCGCCGAGATGTCCAACATCGGCAATCCGAAGCTGCTGCCGTACTTCGACAAGATCGAGGGCGGCGAGGAGGACACGGCCGCGCTCCTCTACAATATCGGCGGGCTGTGCGAGGACCGCGACCTGCCCTCCAACGATGGCTACCGCTACGTCACTCCGGTTCTGAAGCGCCTGCGCTACCGCAGCCGCCTTGCGCCGCAACGGATGTGCTTTCGCAGCCTCGCCGGGACGGTTGCGCATCTGCGCCACCCGCTGACGGACACCTTCAATGCGGGCTGGATCGCCCATGTGGAGGCGCGGTGCCGGCGCGTGCCCCTGCCGGTGCCGCTGCTGCCGGTGTCCTACCGGATCGCGGCCAATCAGGCCGAGTTCGTCGAAATGCGTGATTCCGGCACGCCGCCGAGTTCGCGTGCGATCGGCCGTATCTTGTCGATGATCGATTACGCCCTCGACCATGGCCGCGTGCCGACCATCGGCTACAGCTGGTACCTGCTGGAGGACCGTGATCCCAAGGATCCGGACATCCACGCCGATCATGCCAGTCCGGTCATCGGCCGGCGAAGGGTCGGCGGGCGCTGCGAGTACCGGGTGCAGGACAACACCGGCGAATATTGCGCCCGCATGCGGCCGGGCATGCGCGAGGCCTGTGAAAACGGCCGGGTCTGGGTCGACGAGGAAGCCCTGCGCCGCACACTCTACAGCGTCACGTATCTGCGCTGAGCGCCCCGGCCGCATCCAACGGATCGGGGAAACAAAACGGAGCCTCGCTCCGTTGCCTCGTCAATCACGAGGGAGCGCACCATGTCGTCACGCTGGATGACCCTGCAGGACATCGCCGACGCCCGCAGCATCAGTCTCGATCAGGCACGGGCCTGGATCGACGCCGTGCATTGTCCGCGGGTCTTTCGGGCCGCGACCACGCTCTATCTCGTCTGATCCGCTCCGACGCTCAGAGAAGGCGCCGGTCGAGCCGCAGGATACGGCAGGGGTCGCCGGCCTTGGCGGCCGGCGCATGCGGAGCGCGGATCAGCAGGGCCTCGGCCGACCCCAGGACGAAGAGCATCGAGGAATCCTGACGATTCTCGGGATGGACCACCGGAACCCGATCGGGGTCTGTCTCGATCCGCGACCGGAGGTAATCCTGGCGCACGTCGTTCGCGGCGAGATCCCGGCCGAGGACGGCCGGTTCGGACAGGTCCGCGGCGGCACGCGGATCGCCCAAGAGTGCACGGATCGCCGGGACGACGAAGAGCAGCCCGCAGACGACCGAGGCGACGGGATTGCCTGGGAGTCCGAGGACCGCCATGCGCCCGAGGCGGCCATGCATCAAGGGCTTCCCGGGGCGCAGGGCGACGCGCCAGAAGCCGAGCTCCAGGCCACGGGTCCTCAGCGCCGATTGCACGAGGTCGTGGTCGCCGACGGACGCACCCCCCAGCGTGATCAGGAGATCGGCGTCGGCCGCCACGGCGCGAAGGATCGCATCGTCGAGGGCGGCCAGCGTGTCGCCTGCGATTCCGAGATCGATCGCTTCGGCGCCGGCCTCGCGGACCAGGGCCGCCACGGCAAGCCCGTTCGAGGCGACGATCTGATCCCACCGCGCCGGGTCTCCGGGCGCGACGAGTTCGTCCCCGGTGGCGAGGATCGCCACGCGCGGGCGCCTCCGGACCGACAGCGTGCCGTGCCCGCCCGCCGCCGCGAGGGCGATACGACGGGGATCCAGGCCGTCGCCGGCGGCGACCAGCCGGTCGTCCGTTCGGAAATCGAGTCCGCTCGGGCGGACGAAGCGCCCGCGGAGCACCGGCTCCCGT
This sequence comes from Methylobacterium sp. M6A4_1b, assembly GCF_053345175.1. Taxonomy (NCBI): domain Bacteria; kingdom Pseudomonadati; phylum Pseudomonadota; class Alphaproteobacteria; order Hyphomicrobiales; family Methylobacteriaceae; genus Methylobacterium; species Methylobacterium sp. M6A4_1b. The sequence goes on along the minus strand of NZ_JBKEZQ010000004.1, from coordinate 266,496 downwards.
GCGGTGACGGTCTCCGGCGTCGCCTCGGCATTCTCCTGGATCAGGATCGCGTCGGCGCCCTCCGGCACGGGCGCGCCGGTGAAGATCCGTACGGCTTCGCCGCGTCTCACCGAACCGGCGAAGCCGTGACCGGCCGAACTGGTGCCGATGAGCCGCAGCGTCGCGGGCGCGTCGGCGAGGTCGGCGCTGCGGACGGCGTAACCGTCCATGGCCGAGGCCGGGAAGGGCGGCTGCGTGCGGGTCGCCAGCACATCCGCCGCGAGCGTGCGCCCGGCCGCCTGCGCGATCGGGACGGTTTCCGCCTCGACCGGACCCGGGATCGCCGCGAGGACCCGCGACAGCGCCTCGGCGACCGGGATCATGCCCCCGGTGCCCTTCCCCTTCGAGGGCGCGTCGTTCAAGCCTGGTCCTCGGCGCGGTAGTCGCCGGAGCGCCCGCCATCCTTGGCCAGCAGGCGGATACCCTCGATGCGCATGCCGCGATCGGCTGCCTTCACCATGTCGTAGATCGTCAGGCAGGCCACCGAGACGGCCGTCAGCGCCTCCATCTCGACCCCGGTCGGCCCGAGCACCTTCACCTCCGCCGTCACCCGCAGGCCCGGCAGCCGGTCATCGGGCTCGCAATCCACGCGAACCTTCGAGAGCAGGAGGGGGTGACAGAGGGGAATGAGCTCGTGGGTTCGCTTCGCCGCCATGATGCCGGCGAGCCGCGCCGTGCCAATGACGTCGCCCTTCTTGGCATCGCCTTCCCGGATCAGCCGCAGGGTCTCGGGCAGCATGATCACCGAGCCGGTCGCGCGCGCCGTCCGGGTGGTGGCGTCCTTCTCCGAGACATCGACCATGTTGGCCGCGCCGGAGGCGTCGAGATGCGTGAGTTCGGCCATGGGCTCCTCAGGCCTTCGCGTCGCCGAAGAGCAGGCGGCGGGTGGCGGCGGTCACGTCGGCCTCGCGCATCAGACTCTCGCCGACCAGGACGGTGTCGAGACCGCTCTCGGCGAGGCGGACCACGTCGGCATGTCCGGCGATGCCGCTCTCGGCCACGGCGATCCGATCGGCCGGCACACCCTCGGCAAGCCGGATCGCCGTTTCGAACGAGACCTCGAAGGTCTTCAGGTTGCGGTTGTTGATGCCCACGAGCCGGGTGCCGAGCGGGATGGCCCGCGCCAGTTCGTCGGAATCATGCACTTCGACCAGAACGTCCATGCCGAGGTCGTGCGCGGTCTCGACCAGGGCGGCAGCCTCCTCGTCGTCGAGGCAGGCCATGATGACGAGGATGCAATCGGCGCCCCAGGCCCGCGCCTCGAACACCTGATAGGGCTCGAACAGGAAGTCCTTGCGCAGGACGGGCAGGGAGCAGGCGGCGCGCGCCTCGGTCAGATACTCGGGCTTGCCCTGGAACGAGGGCGCGTCGGTGAGGACCGACAGGCACGTGGCCCCGCCGGCCTCATAGGCGGCGGCGAGGACCGCCGGGTCGAAATCGGCCCGGATCAAGCCCTTCGACGGAGACGCCTTCTTCACCTCGGCGATCAGCGCCGGCCGCTTTCGGGCGATATGCGCCGCGATGGCGTCGGCGAAACCGCGCGGGGCCGAGACGTCCGCGATGCGCTTCTCGAGCTTGGTCTGCGGAACGCGCAGCTTCGCCTCCGCGATCTCGCGCCGCTTGTAGGTCTCGATGCGCGCGAGCACATCCTTCCGCTCCGTGGAAGGGATCTCGGAGACGGACCCGGGCTTAGGCTCGGACATGACGGGCTTTCAAGCGTTCGCGCGAAGATTTGAGAGGCGGACCAGCGTGTCTAGGGTGGCGCGCGCGGCGCCGCTGTCGAGGGCTTCGCCGGCCCGCGCGACGCCTTCGGCGAGGGACTGCGCGGCCTCCGCGACGACCAAGGCGGCACCGGCATTCAGCACCGCGATGTCGCGATAGGCGTTTCGCGCGCCGTCGAGGACCTGTCCGAGGGCGGCGGCGTTGTGGGCCGGATCGCCGCCGCGCAGGGCATCGAGGCCGTGCAGCGGCAGCCCGACCTCGCGCGGGTCGATGGTGAAGCGCGAGACGCGGCCGCCCTCCAGCGCCACGACGGCGGTGGGACCCGTGACGGTGATCTCGTCCAGGCCGTCGCTGCCGTGCACCGTCCAGACCCGGTCGCTGCCGAGCTGGGCCAGCACCTCGGTCAGCGGCTCCGCCCAGGCCGCGGACGACACCCCGAAGAGCTGGCGGCGCACGCCGGCCGGGTTGGCCAGGGGGCCGAGCATGTTGAAGATCGTGCGCGTCGGCAGTTCGGCCCGCACCGGTGCCACGTGACGCATGGCGGCGTGGTGCGTCTGCGCGAACATGAAGCACAGGCCCGCCTCCGCCAGGCAGAGGCTCAGCGCGTCGGGAGAGAGCCCGATGCGCACGCCGAGAGCCGCCAACACGTCGGCCGCCCCCGAGCGAGAGGTGGCGGCCCGGTTGCCGTGCTTGGCCACGGGCACGCCGCACGCCGCCGTGATGATCGCCGCCAGGGTCGAGACGTTGTAGCTGCCCGAATGGTCGCCGCCGGTGCCGACCACGTCGACCGCACCGGGCACGCTGCGGACCGGCAGCATCCGCGCCCGCATCGCCTCGACGGCGCCGACGATCTCGTCCGGCGCCTCGCCGCGGACCTTCAGGGCGATCAGAAAGGCGCTGGCCTGGACCGGCGTGACGTCGCCCGAGAGCAGGTCGTCGAAGGCCCGGCGGGCCTCGTCGCGCGTGAGGCTCGCACCCGTGGCGACCTTCGCGAGGAGGGGCTTGAAGGATTCCATGACACTCGGGCGCGCGGATCCGGTGCGAAGGACCGGGATTATTCCTGAGGGGTGACCTGTCCCGTCAATGCACGCCGTGGCGCGCCTTGTCACGCGCCGCGTTCCACGCCGCCGCGATGTCCAGGAAATTCCGCAGGATCTGCGATCCATGGTGCGAGAGGATGCTCTCGGGATGGAACTGCACGCCGTGCACGGGCAGGTGCGCGTGCTGCAGCCCCATGATCAGGCCGTCGGCTTCCGCCGTCACGCTCAGGTCGGTCGGACAGCCGTCGCGCTCCACCACGAGGGAATGGTAGCGGGTCGCATCGAAGGGGCCATTGAGGCCGCGAAAGATGCCCGAGGCCCGGTGCTGGATGCTGGAGACCTTGCCGTGCATGGGCGTCGGCGCGCGCACGACGTCGCCGCCGAAGGCCTGCCCGATGGCCTGCAGGCCGAGGCAGACCCCGAAGATCGGGATCTCGGCCGAGAGATCCCTGACGACGTCGAGGCAGATGCCGGCCTCGTTCGGCGAGCAGGGACCGGGCGACAGCACCACGGCGTCGGGCCGGCGCGCCCGGATCTCCTCGGTGCCGATCTCGTCGTTGCGCACCACAGCGATGGTGCCGCAGAGCGGGCCGATCAGGTGGACGAGGTTCCACGTGAAGGAATCGTAGTTGTCGATGACGAGGACGTCGGACATGGGCGGCTCACGCGCGGGCATGGGAGCGGTTTGACCGGACTCCTCCGGGGGGTCAACACATCCCGGCGCCGTCGCGTTACTGCCCCCGCCGCGCGCGGCTCGCGAACAGCACCGCGTCCTCCGCCGCGCGGAACAGCGCCTTGGCCTTGTTGACGCATTCCTGCTGTTCGGAGGCGGGGTCGGAATCGTAGACGATCCCGGCGCCGGCCTGGACGTGCATGCGGCCGTCCTTCACGAGCGCGGTGCGCAGGACGATGCAGGTGTCCATCTCGCCGCGCGCTCCGAAATAGCCGATGCAGCCGCCGTAGGGACCCCGCTTCTCGCGCTCCAGCTCGTCGATGATCTCCATGGCCCGCACCTTGGGCGCGCCCGAGACCGTGCCGGCCGGGAACCCGGCGGCCAGCGCCGCCAGGGTATCGTGCTTCGGGTCGAGGTCGCCCTCGACGTTCGAGACGATGTGCATGACCTGGCTGTAGAACTCGAGGAAGAACGAGCCCGTCACCGTGACGCTGCCGATGCGCGCGACGCGGCCGACGTCGTTGCGGCCGAGATCGAGCAGCATGAGGTGCTCCGAGCGCTCCTTCGGATCGGCGAGCAGTTCCTCCGCCAGGGCCTTGTCCTCGGCCGGGTCGGCCCCGCGCCGGCGCGTTCCGGCGATCGGCCGGATGGTGACGCGCCCGTCCCGCACGCGCACCAGGATCTCCGGCGAGGAGCAGACGAGCTGGAAATCCTCGAAGTCGAGGTAGCACAGGAACGGGGCCGGGTTGGTCCGCCGAAGCGAGCGATAGAGGGCCAGGGCCGGCAGCGTGAAGGGGGCTTCGAAGCGCTGGGACAGCACCACCTGGAAGACGTCGCCCGCGACGATGTACTCCTTGGCCCGGGCCACCATCGCCAGGTACGCGTCCGGCGTGGTGTTCGAGACCGGCTCGGGATGCGCGATCGCCCGCGGGTCGATGCGGGCCTCGACGGGGAGGGGGCCTTCGAGGATTTCCGCCACGCGCTCGAGCCGTGCCAGCGTCGCCTCGTAGGCTGCGCGGGCGCCGATCCCGGGCGCCGGACGCACCGGGCCGACCACCGTGATCAGATCGCGCACCGAATCGAAGACCACCATGACGCGCGGGCGCACCAGGATCGCGTCGGGCACCCCGATGGGATCGGGATTGGGCGTGCCCAGCGTTTCCATGGCGCGGACCATGTCGTAGCCGAGATAGCCGAACAGGCCGGCCGCCATCGGCGGCAGCACGTCGGCGTCGGCGCCGGCCCCGATGGCGCTCTCGGCGATCAGGGCGCGCAGGCTCGCCAGGGGTGCGGCGTCCTCGGGCGTGAACGCGGACAGGTCGGGACCCCGCGCGATCTCCGGTCGCCCGTCGCGGCAGCGCCAGGCCAGGTCGGGGTCGAGGCCGATCATCGAGTAGCGCCCGCGCACCACGCCGCCCTCGACGGATTCGAGGAGGAAGGCCGTGCCGGCATGCTGCGCCCGCAGCTTCAGGAAGGCGGCGACCGGGGTCTCGAGATCCGCCACCAGAGTCATGTTGAGAAGGGTCGGACGACCCGCAGCGTAGGCGTCCGCGAAGGCCGGGAAGGCCTGGTCCTGGAAGGCTGATTCTCGGAATTCCGACTCGCGGGTCATCGCCGGTTCAGTACTCGCCGCCGCCGATCGCCCGACGGAAGGCCGCCTGGTTGACGGTCACGCCCACGGAGGTCTGCACATCGCCGATGTACTCGCCGAGGACGTCGTCGGCGATGGTCGGCTGGAATCGCTTGGTGATCGCCTCGTCCTCCGGCGAACCGGGCACGAAGGCCGGCATCGATGCGGCGGTGACCTTGAACAGGGCGCGGCTCTCGCCGGCCTCGGCCGAGGCCGACTTGTCGACGGCCGTCGCGAAGACGCGGTTGACCACCTCGGCCGTCAGGTCGCCCTGCGCCTGGTTGCGGGCCAGATCGGTCAGGGTCTGGACGTTCAGGCCGGTGTCCGACGCGACCGCCTCGACGGTCTCGCCCTTGTCGAGGCGCGCCGACAAGTCCTTGGCCTTCGCGAGGAGCCGGCTCTGGACCTCGGCCGCGCGCCAGCGCGTGACGACCTCGTCGCGGACTTCGTCCAGGGGCTTGTCGTGGGCGCGGTCGATGCTCGTCACGTCGTACCAGACGTAGCCGCCGGTCTTCGTGCGCAGGGGCTCGTTGTCGCCGCCCATCTCGGCCCGGAACAGGGCCGTCACGGTGGTGTCGCGATCCGGGATGCCCTCGACGGTCCTCCCCGCGGGATCGAGACCCTGCGCGCTGACGGCCGGAATGGTCCGCAGAGGCAGGTCGCGCTCCTTCGCGATGTCGGCCAGGGGTTTCGAGTTCGCGCGTTGCTCCTCGATCGCGTCGTGCGCCGCATCGATCCCGCTGCCGGCGCGCTCCAGGGCGATGGCCTTGGCGATGTCGGCCGAAACGACGGCCAGCGGCTTGACCGTCTCCGGTTCGATGGCCGTGACGCGCAGCAGGACGGTGCCGAAGCGGCCCTTCACCGGAGTGCTGACCGTGTTCACCGGCAGGCCGAAGGCGGTGTCCGCCACGGCGGGATCGAACAGCTCGGCCTTCGACAGGGTGCCGAGGGAGAGGTTCTTCGGATCGGCGCCGGTCTCGGCGGCCACCGCCTCGAACGGCTTCTCGCCGGACTCGACCGCCTTGCGGGCCGCCTCGGCGGCGGCCTGATCCGGGAAGACGATCTGCTGGATCGTGCGGCGCTCGGGCGTGCCGTAGCGGCTCTTCTCGGAATCGTAGCGCTTGGCGATGTCCTCGGCGGTCACGGCCTCCGGCTTGGCCATCGCCTGCGGGTCGAGGACCAGCAGGGTGACGGCGCGCGCTTCCGGCGCGCGGAACGCGGATTTGTTCTCCTCGTAATACGCCCTGACCGCGTCTTCCGAAGGGGCCGGGACGTCGCCGGCCACGGAGGGCGGCAGCATCATCAGGGCGACCGACCGGCGCTCGGTGGTATAGCGGTGCACCGCCTCGCGCAGGGCCTCCGGGACGTGCAGGTCGGCCGCGACCGCCTCGGCGAGCTGGAGGCGGGCGGCGACGGCCCGCTGCTCGCGCACGAAGGTGGCTTCGTTGATGCCGGCGCGCTGAAGGGTCTGGTAGAAGAGGGCGGGATCGAACTTGCCGTCCGCGCCCTGGAAGCTCTTCTCCTCCTGGATCGCCCGCAGCACCGCCGCGTCGGGGATGCTCAGGCCGAGGGCGGCGGTCTGCTGATCGAGGGAAGCCTCGCTGACCAGCTGCGCCAGGACCTGCCGGTCGATGCCGAGGGCGCGGGCCTGATCCGGCGTCAGGGTGCGGCGGGTCTGGCTCTGGTAGCGCTGGAGCTGGTTCTGGTAGGCGCTGCGCACGGTCTCCGCGGAGATCTGCGCCCGGCCGACGGTGGCCACGCTGGTGGACGAGCCCGCGCGGAAGAACTCCTCGACGCCGAAGATCGCCACGCCGGCGATCAGGAAGGTGAAGACCACCGTGAGAATGATCTTGCCGAGCCAGTGCTGGCTGGCCTTGCGCATGTTCTGCAGCATCGGACGTCCGCGTACCCGTCGGGTGGGCGCCGGGAGCGCCCGTCATTCCTGGGAAAGTCGCTCGCGATAGACCATCCGGGCTGTCACCGCAAAGGGCGTTCGCGGTTTGCGCCGCCTATTAGGCTCTGTTAGGGCCGGCACAACCGCGAAGCGAAGCCATATCAGCGAGGAATGGGATGACGAAGTCGGGGCGACGGCCGCTGGTGGCCGGCAACTGGAAGATGAACGGGCTGCGCAGCTCGGTTGCCGTGGTCGAGGCCGTCCGCAATGGCTTGACCGCCGACCTCCTCGAGACGGTCGACGTCCTGATCTGCCCGCCCTCCACGCTGATCGCCTCCTGCGTCGCCGCCACCTACGGCTCGCCCATCGCCATCGGCGGCCAGAACCTGCACGCCAAGCCGAACGGCGCCTTCACGGGCAGCATCTCGGCCGAGATGCTGTCGGATCTCGGCGCCTCCTACGTCATCGTCGGCCATTCCGAGCGCCGGGCCTACCATCACGAGACCGATGACGGCGTCCACGCCAAGGCGCTCGCCGCCCGCCGCGCCGGCCTCTGCGGCATCATCTGCGTCGGCGAGACCAAGGAGGAGCGCGAGGAGGGCCGGACCCTCGACATCGTACGCGCGCAGCTCGCGATCGGTGTGCCGAAGGGGGCCACGGCGAAGGACACGGTCATCGCGTACGAGCCGGTCTGGGCGATCGGTACCGGCCTGACCCCGACCCCGGCCGACATCGCCGAGGTTCACGCCTCGCTTCGCGAGATGCTGGGGCAGCTCATCGGCGCCGAGGCGCAGGCGGTGCGAATCCTCTACGGCGGCTCGGTGAAGCCGAGCAACGCCCGCGAGTTGATGGCCGTGGAGAACGTCGACGGTGCGCTGGTGGGCGGCGCCAGCCTCGTCGCCGACGATTTCCTCGGCATCGCCCGCGCCTACCTGCGTTGAACGGCCTTCAGGACGCTTCGCGCGCGCGGGTTCTTCGGGGTGGCGCGGGCGAGGCCACGTCGATGACCCGACGGCTGAGATGACCCGGCGATCGGACGAGGACCTCGCCTGGGCTGTCGAGGAGGCCTGCCGCAACGCCCGGCCTTCGCCGCTCGAGATCGCCCTCGGCGGCTGGATGCTGCGGGCGTCCGGCGGCCCGACGCGGCGGACGAACTCGCTCAATCCCCTGCGCGGGTGGCGCGACGATCCCGCCGTCGTCGTCGCGGAGGCCGAGACCGTCTACCGCGGCCTCGGACAGCCCCTGATCGTCCGGGTGCCCGATCTCGTGCCGGAGATGGATCTCCTCCTCGACGATCTCGGGTACCGCCGGGAAGGCGAGACGTGCACGCTCTACGCGGAGCTCGCTACGCGTGAGACCTGCTCCTTCGGGGAGGTCCGAGTCTCCGCGGCCCCGGACGCGGCGTGGCTGACGGCGCGGGCGGCCTGCGAGGGGGTGGTGTCGGAGGCGGCCTCGGAGAGCTACAGCGCCTCGCTCGCGTGCCTCATCCTGCCGCGCCTCTTCGTCCGGCGAATCGAAGCGGACGTCACGGTCGCCGTTGCCTACGGCTCGGTGCACCGGGGAATCCTCGTCTTCGAATCCGTCGCGACCCACCCGGCCCATCGCCGGGCGGGACACGCGCGCAGCCTGATCCTGGCCCTGATGGCATGGGCGCGGGGTCGGGGAGCGACCGGAGCCTGCCTGCAGGTGGTCGCCGGGAACGCGCCGGCCCGTGCCCTTTATGCCGGGCTCGGGTTTTCCCGCGGCCTCTACGGCTATCGCTATCGGCGCCGAGATTGAGCCTCCCCGCGATGCCTCTCAGAGCTTGAAGGCTTGGCGGGCCAGCAGCCGCCAGCGACCGCCCTCTCGATGCCAGACCTGAAGCACGCCGACATGCACGGGCACGGTCTTGCCGTTCGCGACGGTTTCTCCGTCGAAGACGTGCCGGACCACCGCATCGTCCCCGACGACGGAGGCGCTGCGGTTCGTCAGCGTGATCGTGGGGAATTGGGAGCGCCGGCTGGTCAACGCCTCCACGAAGGCGGCCTTGTCCTGCACCGCCCCGCTCGAATGGCCGTAGCTCAGACCATCGAGGACCAGCGCCTCCAGGGCCGTCCCATCCGCGGCCAGCATGGCCCGCGTGAGGGCATCGACCGCCGCCTCGACGTCCCCCTCGGGACCCGCGGCCCGGACCGGGAGCGCGACGAGACACGCGACAGCGAGGACGAAGCCGAGCAGGGCTCCGAGGACGGATGAACGGGGCTTGGTCAAGACGCTCGCCTTCCACATGTGGGCTTCGACGCCACGCCGTTTGGGAGCAGGGCGTCTCGCGCTTCGATCTGGTGCCACCATAAACCCGTCGCGCCCCGATGGGGACCGTGCTCGTCCTCGGATTTTCGGACCATCCGGCGTTCCTGTGGCGCACGGGTCCCCGAACCCTGATTCCGGGCGGAGGATCCCTTCCGGGAGGCACCGCGGCTTTGTCCCCCCACCGCGTCGTTCCGGTTCGCCAGGGGCGAGCCCGGAAGCCGGAGCCGCCGATCCCGCTGCCGGGTCGAGCGCGCGTCACGGCTCTGGATTCCGGGCTTCGCTGCGCGGACGCGGAACGACGGAGCCGGATCGATCGCAGGGAAGCCATCGAAGTGAAGCCATGCCGCGTCGACCGGAATGCGAAGGACCGGAATGCGACGCCCTGGCCGGCGCATCGGTCCAGTTGGCGCGCGGGGCCATCTGGTGTATGGCCCCGCGGATATGTCGGCGGTGCCAGGACTCTCCGGCCCGTGGTGCACCCGTACCTGTTCCATCACTCCGGAACGGGCATGCGGTCGATGAATCTTCCGGAAACCCGATGCAGACCGTTCTGATCTCGATCCATCTCATCGTCGTCCTCGGCCTCATCGCCGTGGTCCTGCTCCAGCGCTCCGAGGGAGGCCTCGGCCTCGGGGGCGGCGGCAGCGGTGGCGTCGCGGGGTTCATGACCGGTCGCGGCCAGGCCAACGCCCTGACGCGGGCGACCGCCATCCTCGCCGCGCTGTTCTTCACAACCAGCATGGCGCTGGCGATCCTGTCCCATCGGAGTGCCGCGCCGCGTTCGATCCTGGAAGGCACCGGGACCAGCCAGCCGGCGACGCAGCCGAATGCCGGCAACCTGCTCGACACCCTCCGGGGCCAGAGCGGCGGCCAGCCCGGCACGCCGGCTCAGCCCGGTACTCCTGCCCAGGTGCCCGAGACCGCGCCGGCCCAGCCGGCCGTTCCGCAGGCACCGCAGTCGCGCTGATCACGCGCGCCTGGGCACGTCGGGCGCCTGTCCCGGCGAAGGCGTAGCGGCGACGGGCTCGCGGGATCCATCGGGGTCGACCGAGCGGACAGGTCGTCGAGGAATGCGGCGTCCAAGGGATTGGACGCCGATCATCGTTGAAATGCCGATGCAACGACGTCCTCGCCGCGCTTGCGCTCGCATCGCGGGGGACAGGCGTTTTTGTTGTTTGGCGAATCGTCTTCCCTTGTTTATGGACCGAGGCCCATGACGCGGTACGTATTCATCACCGGCGGCGTGGTTTCCTCGCTCGGCAAGGGTCTCGCATCGGCGGCGCTCGCTGCCCTGCTGCAGGCGCGCGGTTACAAGGTCCGGCTGCGCAAGCTCGATCCCTACCTGAACGTCGATCCGGGCACGATGAGCCCGACGCAGCACGGCGAGGTCTTCGTCACGGACGACGGCGCCGAGACTGATCTCGACCTCGGGCATTACGAGCGCTTCACCGGGCTCGCCGCGACCCGGGCCGACAACATCACCACCGGGCGGATCTACCTCGACATCATCACCAAGGAACGGCGCGGGGACTATCTCGGCGCGACGATCCAGGTGATCCCGCACGTCACCAACGCGATCAAGGACTTCGTCCTCGAAGGCAACGAGGCCTTCGACTTCGTGCTGGTGGAGATCGGCGGCACCGTCGGCGACATCGAGGGCCTGCCGTTCTTCGAGGCGATCCGGCAGCTCGGGCAGGAACTGCCGCGCGGCGCCACCGCCTTCGTGCACCTGACCCTGCTGCCCTACATTCCGTCCGCCGGCGAGTTGAAGACCAAGCCGACGCAGCACTCCGTGAAGGAGCTGCGCTCCATCGGCATCCAGCCCGACCTGCTGCTCTGCCGCTGCGACCGGCCGATCCCCAACGACGAGCGGCGCAAGCTCGGCCTGTTCTGCAACGTGCGCGAGACCGCGGTGATCGAGGCGCGCGACGTGGCCTCGATCTACGACGTGCCGCTCTCCTATCGCGAGGCCGGACTCGACCGCGAGGTGCTGGCGCATTTCGGCCTGCCCTCGCAGGACGAGCCCGACCTGTCGCGTTGGCGCACCATCTCCGAGCGGGTGAAGAACCCCGAAGGCGAGGTCTCCATCGCCATCGTGGGCAAGTACACGGGGCTCAAGGACGCCTACAAGTCGCTGACCGAGGCGCTGACCCACGGCGGCATCGCCCATCGGGTCAAGGTCAACCTCGAATGGATCGAGGCCGAGGTGTTCGAGCGCGAGGATCCCGCGCCGTTCCTGGAGGGCATCCACGGCATCCTCGTGCCGGGCGGGTTCGGCCAGCGCGGCGCCGAGGGGAAGATCCGCGCCGCCCGCTACGCCCGCGAACGCAAGATCCCGTATTTCGGCATCTGCTTCGGCATGCAGATGGCCGTGATCGAGGCGGCCCGTGCGCTGGCAGGCGTCACGGACGCCAACTCGACCGAGTTCGGCGAGACGACCGAGCCGGTGGTCGGCCTCCTGACCGAGTGGCTGAAGGGCAACGAGCTCGAGCGCCGCGCCGCGGCCGGCGACCTCGGCGGCACCATGCGTCTCGGAGCCTATCAGGCCAGTTTGCGCCCGGATTCGAAGATCGCCGAGATCTACGGCACCACCGCCATCTCCGAGCGTCACCGCCATCGCTACGAGGTCAACATGGCCTATCGCGAGCGCCTGGAGGCGAAGGGTCTGCGATTCTCGGGCCTTTCGCCGGACGGACTCCTGCCGGAGACCGTGGAGCATGTCGGGCATCCCTGGTTCATCGGCGTGCAGTTCCATCCCGAGCTGAAGTCTCGCCCCTTCGAGCCGCACCCGTTGTTCGAGAGCTTCATCGGCGCCGCCATCGTGCAGAGCCGTCTGGTCTGATGCCCCGGAGGCGCTCCGCATGACGTCGATCGCGGGGCTGGGGCCTTTCCTGGCCTATCTGGCGGTCGCCCTCGGTCTGGTCGCGCTCTACCTCGGCGTCTATCTCCAGGCGACGGGGCACCGCGAGATCGCGCTGATCCGCCGGAACAATCTCGCGGCGGCGCTCGCGCTCGGCGGCAGCCTGGTGGGCTACACGCTGCCGCTCGCCGTCTCGATCCACAACGCGCAATCGATTCTCGATTGCATCGTCTGGGGGCTGGTGGCGCTCATCGTGCAGGTCACGGTCTATCTCGCGACGCGCCTTCTCCTGCCGGACCTGTCCCGGCGCATCGAGGCCGGCGAGACCGCGGCCGCGACCCTGCTCGCGGCGAACTCGCTCGCGGCCGGGATCCTCGATGCGGCGGCGATGACCTACTGAACCGGTTTCGAAGATCCGTTCCGGCAAATCCCTTTCCGGCGGTCAAGCGCGTCACCACATCCGCGTCTGGCCGGGTCATCGGACCGGCAAGGAGCTGGCCGCGACGTGCGGCCTGAACGGGAATGCCTTCGCAGGACGAGACGGGTGGCACGGATCGGAGCCGGGGCCTGAAGCGCTCCGAGACGGTGACGCTGATCCTCCTGGCGGGTGCGGGCGCGGCATCGGTGGCCCTGGCCCGGATCGATCCGACCCAGAGGATGGAAGACATCCGCGTCTATCCGAATGCGGAGGCCTGCGGATTGGGCCGCGTGCGAACGGTCGAGGACTGCCGGGCCGAGTATGCGGAGGCCCTTCGGACCTACGCGACGGCGGCCCCCGCCTATCCGACGCGCGATCTGTGCGAGGCCCAGCACGGCATCGGGCAGTGCCGGCGGCGGGACACGGCCGCGCAGCCGGGGGACGAATCGTTCGTCCCGCTGATGGTGGCCTACGCGGTCGGGCTCACGGCGGCGCAAGAGCTCGAACCCCAGCCGCTCTTTCGGAATGCCGGCGCGGACCGAAGCCTCGGCCCGGCATCCCCGGCGAGCTATCGGACGAGCTGGGGATGCCCGATCGCTCCGGCCGCCGACGGGACGAGCAGCGCCGCGCGGGTGCCGGCGGCGTCCGTCCGGCGCACGGTCTTCGGCGGCTTCGGCGCGACGGGACGCGAGATCTGCGGCGAGCCCGAAACGACGCATCACGGGGGCGGTTGATGCGCCGCGTCTTCCTCGGGGAACGTCCCGACTGGCGTGATTCCGCGGCGCGCAACGGCTTCCACTTCCACACGCTGGACGACATGCCGTACTGGCACGAGAGCCACGCCTATGCGTTCTCGCTCACGGAGATCGAGCGGGACATCGAAGCGGCGAGCGCCGACCTGCACGCCCTCTGCCTGGATTTCGTCGATGCGGCCGTCGCGGATGCGCGCATCCTCACCTCGCTCCAGATCCCGGAGCACGCCTGGGACGCCGTGCGCGAGAGCTGGCGCCGCGGGGATCCGTCCCTCTACGGCCGGCTCGACCTGGCCTATGACGGTTCCGGGCCGGCCAAGCTCCTCGAATACAACGCCGACACGCCGACGGCCCTCTACGAGACCGGCGCCTTCCAGTGGATCTGGTTCGAGGACCTGCTGGCGCGCGGGCGGCTTCCGGCCGGCTCCGACCAGTTCAACGCGGTGCACGAGCGACTGATCGGTCGTTTTCGCGAGATGCCCGGGGACGGCACCCTGGCCTTCGCCGCCTTCGCGGAGGCCGCCGAGGATCGCGGCACCGTCGCCTATCTGGAGGATTGCGCGCGGCAGGCCGGTCTCGATGGCCGGTTCCTCGATCTCGCCGATATCGGTCTCGACGAGCGGTCCCGCTTCGTCGATCGGCGCGCGGTGCCGATCAGCCGCCTGTTCAAGCTCTACCCGTGGGAGTGGGCCTTCCGGGATGCCTTCGCGGCGGAACTCGGCCGGACCGAGACCCGGTTCCTGGAGCCCCCCTGGAAAGCGGTGCTGTCGAACAAGGGACTGCTGCCGCACCTCTATGCGCGCGAGCCGAACCACCCGAACCTGTTGCCGGCCTATTTCGAGTCCGATCCGGCCAAGGCTCGCCTGGGGGAAAGCTTCGTCCGCAAGCCCCTCCTGTCACGGGAGGGGGCCAACATCCTGATGGTCGAGAACGGCGTGACGATCGCGCGGCCCGAAGGTCCCTATGGGATGGAAGGCCATATCCGCCAGGCGCTGGCGCCGCTTCCGGACTTTGGCGGGCGCCGACCGCTCGTCGGATCCTGGATCGTCGGTGACGCGCCGGCCGGGCTCTGCATCCGGGAAGGGGCCGGTCCGGTGACGACGAACGCGGCCCTCTTCGTCCCGCATTACATCGCGCCGGCATGACGCCCGGGCGGAACGTCGCCAGCGCTGTTCGATTGACAGGGACCCGATACCATTGTCGCCCTGCAGGGAGCCATCGAATGCCACCGATCTTCACCGCCGATTTCGAGACGCGTCGCGATGCCGAGATGAGCGTGGAACACCTCGTTCAGGAGCACGGCATCGACCGGAAGGCGATCACGGTGGTCTCGGCGGGCGATCGGAACAGCGCTGGCACGGAGCAAGCCGGCGGCGATCTCGAAGGCGGCCGCAACAAGACCGAGACCGAGGGTGAACCGGCGCTGACCGGGGCGATCCAGGTTCGCGTCGAGGCCGATTCCGCTCAGCGCGGCGTCATCGACGAATCCTTCTCGACGTTCGGTGGCAAGACCATCCAGCGTTGATGTCGAGAAATCGGACGACGTTCGCGGCTCAGGCCGCGAGCTTCGTCACGGCCATGTCGGCGTGCGCGTGGCCACGCAGCCCGAACAGATGCTGGTGAAGGGCATCCGGGCAATGGACGCGCCCGTCCGCATCCGTGATTCGGACGTCCGTCATACCGGCGATCTTGAGCGACCAGCCCTGATCCACCGCACCCAGGATCGAGCTGTGGTGGAAGCTGAAGCAACGCTCCGAGACGCGCGCGCTGACGGTGAAGCTCACGGGATGAGATCCTTGGCTGATCGCCGGACGCCCGGTCTCAGGCCGCCGGCATAGGGTCGAGAGGGAGGCGTGCACGCGGCGCGCGTATCCGCGGCGCCGGCGACCTGCATGTGCACTGCAATAATGGCTTCAGGTTGACGAAGCCTGAGCGGAATCGGGCGACGCGAGAATGTGATCAGGTTTTTCGGCGCGCCTGCCCCTCGATCGCGACGGCCGCTTCCAGGACCGCCTCGGGATGCTGGTGGTGCAGCATGTGCCCGGTTCGGGACAGGCCGGAGAAGACCGCGCCCGGGATGCACCGTGAGGCCCAGTATCCGTGCCTCGGGGTGCTGACGACGATGTCGGAATCACCGGCCAGGATTCGGACCGGGACGCGGCAGGTGTGATAGGCGAGGGCGCTTCGGGTCAGGCCGGCCAACAGCCCCGCGGCGTCCGCGCCCTCGGCCACCAACTGCTCGGCATTCCCGGCCAGTCCGAACGGATAGGCTTCTGCGTACCCGGCCGGCATCGTGGCTGGCAGGAACATCATGTTCCACAGGAGCGGCAGAAGCGCGGGATCGACGGAGTGTCCGAGCAGCGCCGAGGCGAGGCCGCCACCCGGCGCCGCCCGGGGGCCGAACAACAGGTGCTCGAGCCGGGGCTCGGGAAAGCAGATCGGCGCCAGCGCGACGACGCCCGCGATCTCGTCCGGAAACTGCAGGCCGTAGGCGAGACCCACCGCTCCCCCGAAGGAATGGCCGACGATGATCGGCCGCTCCAGGCCGAGCGCCCGCACGCCGTCGCGGATCAAGGCGGCCTGTCGCCAGGAATGCGCATCGGCGATGCCCTGGCGCCGGCTGAAGCCGTGGCCCGGGCGGTCGACGGCGATGACCCGAAAACGCTCGGCGAGATGCGGCACGGGACCGAGCCACATGTCCTCCAGGGACATCAGCGTCCCGTGAATGATCACGAGGGATGGGCCCTGTCCCATCTCGGCGTAGGCCAGCGTCCGGCCGCCGGGAAGATCGATGGTCGAACGCGGAACGAGGCGCGAGGCCACACGTGGCGAGATGCGCCCGACCGGGCTGGTGACGGGTCCCAGCGCCATCAGAGCGGACGCCGGCAGCGCCGGTTCTGCCGAGCCGGGAAGGCCGTCGCGGTCAGGCCCGGACCATGTCGGACCGCAGTCGAGGCCGGGCGAAGGGACGGCCGCGTGGATCCGCTGGCGCGCCGGACCTCGAAGTCGGCATCGGTGCCTTCGCTCAGCGGACCGTCGATGGTCAGGCCGGCGACGCTGATCCAAATGTCGAAGCCGCCGACGGCAGTGATCGCGTGATCCGCCACTGGCTGTCCCTTCTCGCGTTTGCCGAGGTCGGCCGCCACGGCGACGGCGTGGCCGCCCTGGGCTCCGATGTCCCGCGCGCTGCGCACGCGGGTTTCGCCGCTGCGGTCCGCTAGGACGACACGGACCCCCGCCCTCGCAGCCATGCGGGCTGTCGCGGGACCGATGCCGCGCGAGGCCCAGCTGATGCCCATGACCTGATCGCGCCGCGTCTTCCGGTGCCGCATGATGTCCCTTCCCCCGATCGCGCGCGGATCGTCACTCGCCCGTATCGTCGTCCGCTTGCCCGAACGGTTACCCACGAGAACGTCGCGGGTTCTGTCCCGGCCGCGCGCCTGCGCGGTTTTCACGCGCGGATTCGCCCGGCGGAACGGGTGCTGCGTGAGGTCCTGCCGCTGGCAAAGGCGAATGGTATGACTACCTTGCAGGCTGTGACCGAGATCCTGTTCTACCATCTCCAGAACCAGCCCCTCGAGACGGTGCTGCCGAACCTGCTGGAGCGCTCGCTGGAGCGCCAGTGGCGTGCGGCGATTCAGGCTGCCAGCGAGGAGCGGCTTCAGGCCCTCGACGACCAGCTCTGGACCTACAGCGACGACGGCTTTCTGCCCCACGGGACCGATCGCGACGCCGATGCGGCCAGCCAGCCCGTCGTGCTGACCTTGAAGGATACCAACCCGAACGCCGCTTCGATCCGCTTCCTGGTGGAAGGCGCCGACCTGCCGTCGGACGCCGCCGACTACGCACGCATCTGCGTGCTGTTCGACGGGAACGACCAGGATGCCCTGCTGCGCGCCCGCGAGCAGTGGAAGGCGGCGAAGGCCGCCGGACATGCGATCGCCTACTGGCAGCAGGACGAAGACGGCCGCTGGCAGAAGAAGGCCTGACCGCGCTCCCGCATTCCAACGATCGCCGAGAGGAAACGCCATGAGACGTCTCGCCATCGGCCTCGCGGCCCTTCTCCTCGCTGCACCGCCCCTTCAGGCGCAGCCCGCGCCGCAGGGCGATCGGCCGGCTGACGCACGAAAGGCCGCCGAGCCCCGCGGCACCCAGGGTGGAAAACTCCCGGCGGACGCCGTCACCGAGCACCGCGTCACGCTGCCGGATGGCCGGGTTCTCGCCTTCACCGCCCGGGCCGGAAGCCTGCCGCTCGTCGACGAGGCCGGGAAGCTCCAGGCGGAGATCGCCTTCATCGCCTACACGCTGGCCGGCCCGGCCGGCGGCAGGAAAAGCGATCCGGCGCGCCCCGTCACCTTCGCGGTGAATGGCGGTCCGGGTGCCGCCTCGGCCTACCTCAATATCGGGGCGATCGGCCCCTGGCGCCTGCCCGTGGAGGGCGCCAGCATCAGTCCGTCGGCACCGATCGGCCTGGTGCCGAACGACGGGACCTGGCTCGATTTCACCGACCTCGTGTTCATCGACCCCGTGGGCACCGGCTACAGCCGTGCGACCGACGGCGACGCCAAGCGCTACTGGAGCATCGACGCCGATGCGTCCGTGCTGGCCTCGGCCATCGCCCGCTGGCTGCGGACCAACGACCGCCTGCCGGCGCCGAAGTTCTACGTCGGAGAAAGCTACGGCGGCTTCCGGGGGCCGCTGATCGCCTCGAAGCTCCAGGAGGAGATCGGCGTCGGTCTGTCCGGCATGGTTCTGCTCTCGCCCGTGCTCGACTTCGCCTGGCTGCAGGCACCCCGCACCACGCCCTGGGGGCATGTGATCAAGCTTCCGTCCTTCGCCGCCGCCGCGGTCGAGCGGGCGGGCGGCACGCCGACGCGCGAGACCATGGCGGATGCGGAGGCCTATGCCACCGGACCCTACCTCGCCGACCTGCTGAAGGGTCCCTCCGACGCGGCCGCCGTCTCTCGCCTGGGCGACCGGGTCGGTGCCCTGACGGGCCTCGACCCGGGCTTCGTCCGGCGCCAGGCCGGGCGGCTCTCCGGTCAGAGCGTCCAGCGCGAGATCGGCCGCGACACCGGTCGGGTCGCCAGCGCCTACGACACCGGCGTGACCGGATGGGACCCGGACCCGAATGCCGCCCATTCGGGTTTCGAGGACCCGCTGCTCACCGGGCTCCAGGCGCCCCTGACCAGCGCGATGATCGCGCTCTACAACGACACCCTGAACTACCGGGTGCCGGACCTGCGCTACGAACTCCTCAACGGCGCGGTGAACCGGGGCTGGTCCTGGGGCGGCGGGCGTTCGGCGCCCGAATCCCTCGGCGCCCTGCGCGGCGTGCTGGCCCTCGACGGCAACCTGCGCGTGCTGGTCGCCCATGGGTATACCGACCTCGTCACCCCGTACTTCGCGTCGAAGCTCCTGATCGACCAAATGCCGGCCTATGGCGGCGGACGCCTCGATCTCGCCGTGTACCCGGGTGGTCACATGTTCTATTCCCGGCCCGATTCGCGCGCCGCGTTTCATCGGGACGCGGCGGCTCTCTATGCGGCCGCGCTCAGCGCGCGGAGCCCCGCCCAGCGCTGAGGACTCGTCGCGTGCCAGCTTTCAACCGACCCCGCCTGCTCGTCCTGGCCGTTCTCGCAGGCGGTGGCCTGTCCGCCTGCTCCAGCACCGAGACCCGGGCGCCCGCTCCGGTCCCGGTGGCGCTGCCGAAGCCCGCGCCGGCGCCGACCTTCCAGGGACCCGTCCTGACGGGGGAGGGGACCTGCACCGCGCCGGCGCCGGCCGGCGCCGCCGCGATCGAGATCGGAATCGGCGAATGCGATCTCGTCCGGCTCAAGGGCAAGCCGCCGACCGACGTGCTGGTGGGGGAGGGGCGCGCCGGCCGCGAGGTGCAGGTGCTCTACAACGAGCCCGGCGCGAAGGAGCTGTACTTCTTCGTGAACAACCGCCTCGACCGGATCGTGAAGTGAGGCGCCGGCTCAGCGCTCGGTGAGCTTCATCTCGATGCGGCGGTTGCGGGCGTAGGCCTCCTCGGTCGTTCCGGCCTCGATGGGCTGGAACTCGCCGAAGGCCGCCGCGAGGAGGTGCTGGGGCGGGATGCCCTTGGCGACCATGGCCTGCACCACCGCGATGGCGCGCGCCGCCGAGAGCGCCCAGTTCGAGGGGAACTGCGCACTGGCGATCGGCCGTGCATCGGTATGGCCGTCGATGCGCAGCACCCAGGGGATGTCGGCCGGGATCTGCTTGGCGAGGTCGAGGATCGCGCCCGCGATACGGTCGAGCTCGGGACCGGCCTCCGGCTTCAGGCTGGCGGAGCCCGCCGGAAACAACACCTCGGATTGCAGCACGAAGCGGTCGCCGACGATGCGGATGTCCTGGCGGTTGCCGAGGATCTGTCGCAGGCGTCCAAAGAAGTCCGAGCGGTAGCGCGCCAGCTCCTGCACCTTCTGGGCGAGCGCGACGTTCAGGCGGCTGCCGAGATCGGCGATGCGCGCCTGGCTCTCGCGGTCCCGGGTCTCGGAAGCGGCGAGGGCATCCTCCAGGGCCGCGAGCTGCCGCCGCATCGCCGCGATCTGTTCGTTCAGGAGGTCGATCTGCGAGGCGGCGCGGGCGGTGTTGGCGCGCTCCGCAGCCAGCTGCCGGTCGACCTCGCCCTGGCGCCCGGCCGAGCCCTGGGCGGCCTCGGCCTGGGACTTCAGACGGTCCCGTTCGGCCTGCGCTCCCAGCAGCGTGTTGCGCAGGGACGAAGCCTGCTCCTCCTGGGTCTTCCGGGTCGAACGTTCCAGGGCGAGCAGTTCCGTGAGGTCCGAGATCTGACGGTTCAGGCGGGTCAGAACCGAGTCGCGGCCGCTGATCTCCTGCGACAGGAAGAACTGACCGACCACGAAGATCGTGAGCAGGAAGACGACGGCGAGCAGCAGCGTCGCCAAGGCGTCGACGTAGCCCGGCCAGACGTTCAGGCTCCGGTCGCGCCGGCCGCCGCGCGCCGAGGCCATCTCAGCTTCGCTCGCGGCCGAGGCGGTCGAGCGCCTGCTTGAGGTCGCGCTCGCGATTGGCCTGTGCCTCGACCCAGTCGCGAATCATCTGCTGCTCGGCGCGCATGTGCTGGACGAGACCCTGAATGCCTTCCGCGAGATTCGTCATCGCCTGCGTGGCGACGCGGCCGTTGGCGCCCTCGGCCACCACCGTGGTCAGGCGGTCCACCGCTTCTTTGAGCTCGCGGGCGCTGGCGGGGTCCTGCATCGGAAGTGGGGCGGATTGCGCCCTCGTCGGGGCCGCGACCTCGACACGACCCTGCGGTATATCGCCCGAGAGAAGCCAGTCCTCCAGCTCGTTGTGGAAGCGCGCATGCGCCTGCCCGGCCTGCAGGTCGAGGAAGCCGATGATCAGCGAACTCGCGAGGCCGAACAGGGAGGCCGAGAAGGCAAGGCCGATGCCGGAGAGCGGCACCGCAAGGCCGTTCTTCAGCTCGTCGAACATCGCCGCGGCCTCGCCTCCGCCGCGCATGGTCCTGATCACCGAGCCGACCGCGCTCAGCGTGTCGATGAGGCCCCAGAACGTGCCGAGGAGGCCGAGCAGGATGAGGAGACCCGAGACGTAACGGAGAATCTCCCTTCCCTCGTCGAGGCGGGCGGCCGCGGTGTCGAGGAAGGCGCGATTGGTGGAAAGAGTCATCCCATCGTGCCGGGCGCCGATGGCAGGCGCCAGCGGCGCCAGCAGAGGCGCCGGCCGACCCGGGCTCTCGCCGGCAGCGACGGCGTTGACGTAATTCGCTTCTCGATAGAGCCGTATCACCTGCCCGAAGGCCAGAAGCACCGATATGAGCAGGACGCCTAGGATAAGCCCATTGAGGCCCGGATTGGCCAGGAAGGCCGGCGTGATCTGGCGGAATAGAACGAAGGCGAGGAACCCGACCAAGATCAGGAAGACCAGCATCCGGACGAGATAGATGCCTGGCTTGGCGATCGTCGCGGGTGCGGGTGGGGTCGCCATCGGCTCAGGCACACTCTCAACGCGGAACTGGCAGCCCGCGCGCAGCGAGCAGGGCGGACGCGGCGGCACATTGCAGGGTGGTTCGGCGCCGATCAAGTCGCCAGCGGCGTCGGGCCGTGGATGGTTGGGTTCGCGCCGGCTAATCCCACGCCCGCGGCCACGTCTCCTCCAGATATGGCCCGAGGCGCACCGCGGCAACGCTTTTCGCCAGGCCCGTCGCGTTGTCGGTCTCTACAGCGATGCCACAGAGCGTGCCCTCACCCTGGGCCGCTTCGAGACGAGCACCGGGCGTTTTCTGCAAGAAGCGGCGCAGGGGCTCGTCTTTCTGCATGCCCAGGATCGAATCGTAGTCACCACACATGCCGGCGTCCGACAGGTAGGCGGTGCCGCCGGGCAGGATTCTGTGATCCGAGGTCGGCGTGTGCGTGTGGGTGCCCACGACCAAGCTGGCGCGGCCGTCGAGAAAATGGCCAAAGGCCTGCTTCTCGCTGGTGGCCTCGGCATGCACGTCGACGATGACCGCGTCCGCCACGGCGCCGAGGGGGCAGGCTGAGAGTTCGCGCTCGGCCGAGGCGAATGGGTCGTCGAGAGCGTCCATGTAGAGGCGGCCCATGACATTCAAGACGAGGACGCGGGCGCCCTTCTGGGTCTCAATCACGGTGGCGCCACGACCCGGCGTGCCCGTCGGATAGTTCGCCGGCCTCACGAGGCGTGTCTGGCGCTGGATAAAGACGAGGGCGTCGCGCTGATCGAAGGAATGGTTGCCGAGGGTCACCGCGTCGGCCCCAGCCTGAAGGAGTTCGTCGCAGATGGCTTCCGTCAGACCGAAGCCGCCAGCGGCGTTCTCGCCGTTGATTACCACGCAGTCGAGGCGCCAGCGCTCGCGGAGCGCGGGAAGACGGTCCGAGATGACGGTGCGGCCGGGACGGCCCACCACATCGCCGAGGAAGAGAATGCGCATCGCGGAAAGTCAGGTCCGTATCAGCGGGACCGGACCCGCTTCGGTGACGAGATGATCGAGCGGCTGGTCGTGCGGCTCCGAGGGCACTTCATCCACCGCCTGCACGGAGAAGGCCACGCCGATCGTAAGCACCCGACCGTTCCGGGACAGGCGGGCGATGGCCCGATCGTAATAGCCGCGTCCGTAGCCGATGCGATGGCCGCGTCGGTCATAGGCCGCCAGCGGAACGATCAACGCAGTGGGATCAAGGGACGGCAGGGCGTCGTTCGGTTCGCTGAGGCCGAATCGACCGGCGACCAGGGCCTCGCCGTCGCGCCATTCCCGAAAGACGAGTCCATCAGGTGTAACCTTAGGCAGGGCTATCCGCTGTCCGCGCGCGAACAGCAGGCGAGCGAGCGGACGCGGATCGACCTCGCTGCGGATCGGCCAGAACGCTCCGACGATCTCGGCTTCGGCCAGCGCGCCGATACCCATCACCGTCTCGGCGATTTGCATCGAGCCGGTGCGGCGATCCTCCTCGGAAAGGGCGTCTCGGCGTGCCAAGGCCTCGGTCCGGAGACCAGACTTGCGGGCGGAGATGACGTGTTCGGCGGGAGAGGAGTCTGAGTGCGGAGCCACGTGAGCCGTTGAAGTGTCGATCCCGGGAAACCTACAATGTAGGTGGGCGCCGTGTTGGCCAAGTCCAGGGACAAGGCCAGGGACAGCTCCCTGGGGAGTCGATAAGGCCCCGGGGAAAAGTTCTCCTGACGGACCCGGCAGCCCCGCCTTACTTATGTAGCGTCGGCAAGCCAGGAGCGCCAGGGGGGCGCCTCGTCGCCGGAGGTTTTCCCACCGCAGAGGCTTCACCCCGCGGAAATGACATGTGCAAGGCGCTCGATCCGCTCGGCGCAACGCACGAGGCTTTCTGCGAGCCGTTCCTCCTCGGCCGCCCGCACCGAGTCGCCTGATGCCACTGTAGCCCGAAGGGCGGCAGCCTCTTGCTCCAGTGCGGCGAGTCGCCCCTGCACTTCCTGCAACTCATCCGCCTGCATCAGGGCCGCCATCACGTGGAGGCGCATGTCACCGATCTCGCCGAACGATCGGCGCATCTCGGTGATGCGACCGTCGAGCCCCTCGGCGAGGGCGGTGAGATGTGCCTCTTCGCCGTCTGCGCAGGCCATCCGGTAGTTCTTGCCGTCGATGGTGACATTGATTTGAGGCATCGGCTTCGGATCGCTGGAGCGTTGGGTTTCGGGGGTTAGCGATTGCCGCGGGATGGGGCCAGCATGCCCTCGACGGCATCGATCGCCAGCCCCAGACGGTGATCGATATCTGCCGAGGTCGCCTCGACTTCGGCGAGGCGGGCGCTCGCGGCATCGAGTTCGGCGGCGAGGCGCGCCCGATCCTCACCCATGATCGCCAACTCGGTCTCGAGGTCACTCGGGTCCCGCGCAGCCTCGAAGCGCTGGGTGACGGCACCCTCCAGGCGGGAGAGCACGGCCTCAAGGCGCTGCAGCGCCAGATCGATGGTCTGGCTCACGGATGAATGCCCCTTTTTCTTCAACAACGTTCCAGCGTCCGAGCGCTCAGCGGCACCTCGGTTCTAACGGAGGGTCGCTCCAGCGCCATGCTGGGATGCGCAGGGCATCCACCGGTAAAGGGTTATCCATCTCGTGTTCCATGCCATGTAACCTTTGCCTCGATTTGTCACCATGTTAGAGACCGCCCGCCCGCAGACCGGCTATACGGCAACCCGTGATGCGTCCAGGCGAACGGACAGGCCCTTGTCCGCCAGCTTGGTCAGTGTCCCGTCGCGCGCGTCCTCCGGTCTTCGGCTGCGATCGCGCGCCCTAGCCTGCGCGGCAGTTCATCTGTCGTTCAATCGGGACTCGCACAGAGCGGGCAACGGATCGCGGCCTGCCCGTCGGGTACGCTGCGACGATCAACATGCTGGAGGGTGCTGC
The DNA here is from genome assembly GCF_053345175.1 of Methylobacterium sp. M6A4_1b. NCBI lineage: Bacteria > Pseudomonadati > Pseudomonadota > Alphaproteobacteria > Hyphomicrobiales > Methylobacteriaceae > Methylobacterium > Methylobacterium sp. M6A4_1b. The sequence goes on along the minus strand of NZ_JBKEZQ010000004.1, from coordinate 242,280 downwards.
GTGGCCGGCGCCCGATTATGGGAAGGACTCACGCTGTGTCGGTTAAGGTTGCCATCAACGGGTTCGGACGCATCGGCCGCAACGTCCTGCGTGCCATCCACGAGGCCGGCCGCAAGGACATCGAGGTGGTGGCGATCAACGACCTCGGCCCGGTCGAGACCAACGCTCACCTGCTGCGCTTCGATTCGATCCACGGCCGCTTCAACGCCAAGGTCGAGGTCGATGGCGAATTCATCGTTGTCGATGGCCAGCGCATCAAGGTCACGGCCGTGCGCAACCCGGCCGAGCTGCCGCACCGCGAACTCGGCGTCGACATCGCCCTCGAGTGCACCGGAATCTTCACGTCAAAGGACAAGGCCAAGGCCCACCTCGACGCCGGCGCCAAGCGCGTCATCGTCTCGGCGCCCGCCGACGGTGCAGACCTGACGGTGGTCTACGGCGTCAACCACGACAAGTTGACCGCTGATCACCTCGTCATCTCGAACGCCTCCTGCACCACCAACTGTCTCGTGCCAGTGGCGAAGGTCCTGAACGATCTTGTTGGGATCGAGCGCGGCTTCATGACGACGATCCATTCCTACACGAACGACCAGCCCTCGCTGGACCAGATGCACAAGGACCTCTATCGGGCCCGTGCCGCTGCGCTCTCGATGATCCCGACTTCCACCGGCGCGGCCAAGGCCGTCGGCCTCGTGCTGCCGGAGCTCAAGGGCAAGCTCGACGGAACGTCGATCCGTGTGCCGACCCCGAATGTCTCGGCTGTCGATCTCGTCTTCACGGCCAAGCGCCAGACCACCGTGGAGGAGATCAACAACGCGATCCGTACCGCCGCAGACGGTCCGCTCATGGGTGTGCTGGCCTATACCGATCAGCCCAACGTTTCGATCGACTTCAACCACGATCCCCACTCGTCGACCTTCCATCTCGACCAGACCAAGGTCATGGACGGCACCTTCGTGCGCATCCTGTCCTGGTACGACAACGAGTGGGGCTTCTCGAACCGTATGGCCGACACGGCGGTGGCCATGGGCAAGCTGCTCTGAGCCGCTGAACCGCCTTCTAACGGTTCGAACGCTCCCGAAGCCCACGCGACGACCAGCATGGTGTGCCTGATATGACAGAGACCTCCCCCATCGGACGCGACTTCATTCCAGGCACGCCAGCACCCCCGGGGCCTGCGTCGGCAGCGACCCCCACCGGTTCGGTTCCGGTGACTCCGGTCGTGATCGGCAAGGCCGAACCTCTCTCGGTGCACGGTACCGCACCGAGCAGCGACCAACTGGCCCGGATCGAAGACAAGTGTTCGCGGATCGAGGACAAGTACGCCCGCTCCGAGGCTCTGCTGTCGCGCGTCGAGGAGAAGGTCGAGGGTGCCGCCGGCCGTATGAACGAGGCGGCTCGCCAGAGCGACCTCTCGGCCCTCCGCAGTGAAGTCCGCGCCATCGCCGACCGCACTCGCGGTCTGCCCGGGTCCGGCGCCCTCGTGCTCACCGCGATCATCACTGCAGTCCTCACGGTCGCACTGACTATCGCCGCCCAGCGCTTCCACCTGGACGCGATGCTGCCGCCGCGCTGATCCAGATTCGTCCCGCCCGACCAGAGCCAAGGCCCCGATGACCGCATTCCACACCCTCGACGACGCAGGCCCACTTCAGGGCAAGCGCGTGCTTCTTCGCGTGGACCTGAACGTGCCGATGGACGGCGGACGCGTCACGGATGCCACCCGAATCGAGCGGATCTTGCCGACGATCGCCGAGATCGCCGACCAAGGCGGTCGCGTCGTGCTGCTGGCGCATTTCGGACGTCCGAAAGGCAAGCCCGTCGCGTCCGAGTCGTTGAAGCCCGTGGTGGAGACCTTGAGCCAGAAGCTCGGCCGCTCGGTCGCTTTCGCCGAAGATTGCGTCGGGCCGGCCGCAGCCGATGCCGTCGCACGCCTCGAGGACGGAGACGTTCTCCTCCTCGAGAACACCCGCTTCCACGCCGGCGAGGAGAAGAACGACAAGGCCTTCGCCGAGCAGTTGGCCGTCAACGGCGATCTCTACGTCAACGAGGCGTTCTCGGCCGCACATCGGGCGCACGCCTCGACGGAAGGCCTCGCTCATCTGCTGCCCGCCTATGCCGGCCGTCTGATGCAGGCTGAGCTCGATGCCCTGGCCAAGGGCCTGGAAGCCCCGGCCCGTCCGGTCATCGCCCTCGTCGGCGGTGCCAAGGTCTCCTCGAAGATCGACCTGCTTCAGAACCTCGTCGCCAAAGTCGACATGCTTGTCATCGGCGGCGGCATGGCCAACACCTTCCTGCATGCCCAGGGCAAGGCCGTTGGCAGGTCGCTCTGCGAGAAGGACCTCGCCGATACCGCCCTGCGCATCGTCGAAGCGGCCAAGGCGGCCAAGTGCCGGATCATCCTGCCGGTCGACGCGGTCTCGGCCTCCGAGTTCAAGGCGAATGCGGCGCACGAGACGGTGTCGGTCGATGCCGTGCCAGACAGCGGGATGATCCTCGATGCTGGCCCCGCCTCAGTCGCCGAGATCAATGCGGCCATCGACGAGGCTGCGACTTTGGTCTGGAACGGTCCGCTCGGAGCGTTCGAGCTGACGCCGTTCGATGCCGCTACCGTCGCCGCCGCCCAGCACGCGGCGGAACGGACCAGGGCCGGCAAGCTCGTCTCGGTGGCGGGCGGCGGCGACACCGTGGCTGCCCTGAACCATGCTGGCGTCGGCGAGACCTTCTCCTACGTCTCAACCGCCGGCGGCGCCTTCCTCGAATGGCTTGAGGGCAAGGAGTTGCCAGGCGTCGAGGCCCTGCGGGTCAAGGGCTGACCGCAACAGCGATGCGATGCGTTCCGGGAGGACGGTTTACGTCCTCCGAAACAGCGCTGCGTCCGCTGATTGCTGTCCCGCGAGAGTTGCAACGGACCGGCAAAGGTCCGAAAAGACGAACGATTTCGGAAAGATTGCGCCCCCTGGCGCGTCGCTGTGCGGATCGCCTTCGGGGCGGTCGTATCTGAGGAGAAACCCATGGCCCGCATCACCCTGAGGCAGCTCCTGGATCATGCCGCCGAGCATGAATACGGCGTACCGGCGTTCAACCTGAACAATATGGAGCAGGGTCTCGCCATCATGGCGGCGGCGGAGGCGACCGACTCTCCGGTAATCCTGCAGGCGAGCAAAGGCGCGCGCGCCTACGCCAATGACATCGTGCTGGCCAAGCTCATCGATGGTCTCGTGGAGGTCTATCCCCACATCCCGGTTTGCATGCACCTCGATCACGGCAGCGACGAAGCCACCTGCGCCACCGCCATCCAGTACGGCTTCACCTCGGTGATGATGGACGGATCGCTGAAAGCGGACGGCAAGACTCCCGCCGACTACAACTACAACGTCGAGATCACGCGCAACGTCACCAAGATGGCCCATTGGGCCGGAGTCTCGGTCGAGGGCGAGCTGGGTGTGCTCGGCTCCCTGGAGAGTGGCCAGGGCGAGGCCGAGGACGGCCACGGCGCCGAGGGCGTGCTCAGCCACGACCAGCTCCTCACCGATCCCGACGAGGCCGTGAAGTTCGTCGAGGCTACCAAGGTCGATGCACTCGCCGTCGCTATGGGCACCTCGCACGGCGCCTACAAGTTCACCCGCAAGCCCGACGGCGACGTCCTCGCAATGAACGTGATCGAGGAAATTCACCGCCGCTTGCCCACGACGCACCTCGTGATGCATGGCTCCTCGTCCGTGCCGCAGGACCTCCAGGACATCATCAACCAGTACGGCGGCGAGATGAAGCCGACTTGGGGCGTGCCGGTCGAGGAGATCCAGCGCGGGATCAAGCATGGCGTGCGCAAGATCAACATCGACACCGACAACCGGATGGCGATGACGGGCCAGATCCGGAAGATCCTCGCCGAGAACAAAGCCGAGTTCGATCCGCGCAAATACCTAAAGCCGGCGATGGAGGCGATGACCAAGCTGTGCAAGCAGCGCTTCGAAGAGTTCGGCACCGCTGGTCAGGGTTCCAAAATCCGCCCGGTTTCCGTGGCCACCATGGCCAAGCGCTACGCCAACGGCTCCCTCGACCCGAAAATCGGCGCGGCGAGCTGAGGCGTCGGAAGGACCCTCTATGTCGGAACCCCGCACCCGCCTTGCTCTGCTCAGCCCCTACCGGGTCGAGGCCGGTGACGCCGAAGCGCTCGCCGCCGCGATCACGGCCGCCTGTGCGGCGGGCGATGTCGCCGCCGTCATCCTACGCCTGGCCCTGGCCGACGAGCGCAGCCTCGTCAATCTGGTCAAGCGTTTGGCGCCGGTAGCCCAGGATGCGGGTGCGGCGGTGGTCGTCGCCTGCCCGGGCTTCACCGGCGACCTCGTCAGCGTCTCCGCGCGCGGCGGAGCCGACGGAATCCACCTCGACAAGGCGAGGGACGGTGACTTGCGCGACCTCCGCGAGCGCCTAGCCGACGGCCGGATCCTCGGCGCAGGCGGGCATGAGCAGAAACACGCGGCCATGGATGCAGGCGAGGCCGGCGTGGACTACGTGATGTTCGGCGGTCTCTACGCCGATGGCATGGCGCCCGATGCCGAGACGGTGAGAGACCGCGCCGGCTGGTGGACCGAGATCTTCGAGACCCCCTGTATTGCCGTCGCGCATGCAACGGATCAGGTTGGTCCGCTCCTGGCTACGGGGGCCGAGTTCCTCGGCTTGGAAAGCACCCTTTGGATCGGCGAGACCGCCGACATCGCCGCCATCCAGATGCAGGTAGCCGCCGCCCGGGAGGCGACCGCGTGAGGGTGGCGCTCAGCCTTATGGCGCTGATGTTCAGTCTCGGCGAGGTTCATGGCGCGTCGTCGCTGTCGCCGGAAGCGGCGAAGCCGGCAACACGCGAGGTTTTCTCGGCACCCCCTAAGGAGCTGCCGACTCCTTATTCGCCGAACGCCATGCGGTCGGTGCCTTTCACGGCGAAGCCGAGCGATAAGCCGGTAGATACAGCCTTCGGCGCCTATCAACGCGGACAATACACGACCGCATTCCGTGAGGCGACGAAGCGGATTGCGGCCGATCCGAAGGATGCGGCGGCGATGACGTTGTTGGGCGAACTTTACAATCAGGGCCTCGGCCTCAAGCAGGACCCAGTCAAGGCCGCGGAATGGTATCGCCTCGCCGCGGGGCAAGGCGACGTGCACGCGATGGCCTCGCTCGGCCTGATGTCCATCGACGGACGTGGCGGTACCAAGGATATGAAAGCCGGGCGGCAATGGCTTGAGAAAGCCGCCGACAAGGGTGACACGACCGCAGCCTACAACCTTGCGCTGATCCTCCTGGGCAGCGGCACCGAACCGGATCAGGCCCGCGCCGCCACCCTGTTCCGCAGGGCCGCAGATGGTGAGATCGGAGCCGCACAGCACGATCTCGGGGTCCTCTACCTGCAGGGCCGCGGCGTGACCAAGGATCCGACCCAGGCCGCTGAATGGTTTCGGCGTGCGGCGGATAACGGCGATCTGGCCGGCGAAGTCGAGTTCGCCATTCTCCTCTTCAATGGCACCGGGCTGCCGAAGGATGAGACGCGCGCCGCGCGCTACTTCCAGCACGCCGCCGCTCGCGGTAACGCCATCGCTCAGAACCGAATCGCGCGGCTGTTCGTGGTCGGACGCGGTGTTCAAAAGAATCTGGTCGAGGCCGCGGCCTGGAATCTTGCGGCCTCGGCGCAGGGGTTGTCGGACCCCTGGCTCGACGAGAACCTGAAGGGGCTTGAGCCGGCGGAGCGCCAGCGCGCCGAGGCTCTGGCGGCCGATCGCGCGAAGGTCAATTAGCGGACCGGGCGGCAGCCCCGCATTCGAAAGGGGTGAGCCAGCGCGTAAACGTGCTATGGCCGCGCCGAATGTTTCACCAACCGATGTTCTTTGAATCGGCCTGGACCCGAAGATCAATGATCAGCTCACCTCTTATGACCGTCATGGTCGACGCCGTACGCAAGGCGGCCCGCGGTCTCAAGCGCGACTACGGCGAGATCGAGAACCTGCAGGTCTCCCGTAAGGGACCGGGAAACTTCGTCTCGGCGGCTGACCGTAAGGCCGAGGAAGTTCTGAAGGATGCGCTGATGAAGGCGCGGCCGGGCTACGGGCTCATTCTGGAGGAGTCCGGCAACGTCGAGGGTGCGGACAAGAGCCACACTTGGCACGTCGATCCCCTCGACGGCACTACGAACTTTCTTCACGGCATCCCACACTTCGCGATCTCTGTCGGTCTGGAGCGCGAGGGCCAGATCGTCGCCGGCGTGGTCTATGATCCGGCCAAAGACGAACTTTTCGTCGCCGAGCGTGGCAAGGGCGCTTATTTGAACAACCGCCGCCTGCGCGTCTCCGGGCGAACCGACATGGCCGATGCTTTGGTCGCCTACGGCTCTCCGTATCTCGGCCGAGGCGATCATCCGAAGCTTCTGCGCGAGGTCGCCGCCGTGATGGCCGTGACAGGCGGTGCCCGTCGCTTCGGCTCGGCCGCCCTCGATCTCGCCTACGTGGCCTGCGGTCGCTCCGACCTCTACTGGGAGCGCGACCTTCAGACCTGGGACATTGCTGCGGGGATCATCCTGGTGCGCGAGGCCGGCGGGTTCGTCACCAGTGCGGATGGTGGTGCCGAACCATTGGCCGCCCGCTCGGTGGCCTGTGGCAACGAAGTCCTGCACGGTGAACTCGTGAAGCTCCTGCGCCGCGCCAACGCCTGAGGGGTGCCGAGTGCCTCCTCGTCTCCGTTCTCTTCGACAAGGGCCGCCCGCATGGAAACCCGCCGCCACATCGCGTTGAAGGACTCGATCCGGTCGATTCCGGATTACCCGAAACCTGGCATCGTCTTTCGCGATATCACAACGCTGCTGAGCGACCCGCGGGCGTTCCGTCGCGCGGTCGACGCACTGGTGCACCCTTATGCAGGCGGCCGCATCGATCAGGTGGCGGGCATCGAGGCACGGGGTTTCATCCTCGGCGGTGCCGTAGCGCACCAGCTTTCGTCCGGCTTCGTGCCCATCCGGAAGAAGGGCAAGCTGCCGCACAAGACCGTTTCGATTGCCTACGCACTCGAGTACGGCACGGACGAGATGGAAATCCACGTCGACGCGATCAAACCGGGCGACCGCGTGCTTCTCGTAGACGATCTCATCGCCACAGGCGGCACGGCTTGCGCGGCGGTGAACCTGCTGCGCCGGATCGGCGCCGAGGTCGTGGCGGCCTGCTTCGTCATCGACCTGCCGGAGATCGGCGGTGCTCAGAAGCTTCGCGACCTCGACGTGCCGGTCCGGACATTGATGGAATTCGAAGGGCACTGAGCCCGGACGCGTCGTTCCCCGCCAATGGAACGATGCGGCGGCGGTTCAGGCGGCGAGGCTCCTAAATAGTCCTCTCCCGTCAGTTCCACCGACGAGATCTTCGACGAAGTTCTCCGGGTGCGGCATGAGGCCAAGCACATTGAGCTTCTCGGAGTAGATGCCCGCGATGGAGTTCAGCGAGCCGTTGCGGTTGGCATCGACCGTCAGCTTTCCGTCGGCTCCGGAGTAGCGGAACGCCACCCGACCGTCGCCTTCGAGGCGCGCAATGGTTTCGGGATCAGCGAAATAGTTGCCTTCGCCATGGGCCACGCAGACGTCGATGACCTCATTCTTGGTGTAGGCAGAGGTAAACCGCGTATCGGCGCGCTCCACGCGAAGCAACTGGCGATGGCAGATGAAGCGCCGATCGACGTTTCGCATCAGGACGCCGGGCAGTAGACCCGATTCGCATAGGATCTGAAAGCCGTTGCAGATGCCGAGCACCAGGCCGCCGCGAGCCGCGTGGGCCCGGACAGCATCCATCGCGGCCGCACGCCCGGCGATGGCGCCGCACCGCAGGTAGTCACCATACGAGAACCCACCTGGTAGGACGGCCAGATCGGTCCCTGCAGGTAGCTCGCTCTCAGCGTGCCAGACCCTCACAACCTCGGCACCCGACTGGGTCAGAGCCCGGGCGACATCCGTATCGCGGTTGGAGCCCGGAAAAACGATGATGGCGGCACGCATCAGGCGATCTCAATGGCGTAGTTTTCGACCACGGTGTTGGCGAGCAGCTTCTCGCAGGCGCTCTTCAGCGTCGCCTCGGCCGCTGCCCGGTCCTCGCCCACAATCTCAACGTCGAAGACCTTGCCCTGGCGCACGCTGTCGACACCGGACAGGCCGAACGATGTCAGAGCCGCCTCGATCGCCTTGCCCTGCGGGTCCAGCACGCCGGTTTTCAGGGTGACGATGATGCGTGCTTTCATGGATTCGGACTCGTCTGGTGTCAGGGTACTCTGCGGATAATCGGGAAACGCCGGGCAGGCAACGCGAAACGGCCCCGGAGGGGCCGCACTTGGTCGTTCGAAACACCGGTTTTCACTCAGCGTGCGCTTGGGCCTGTTCCGCGCAATGGCTCGATGCTGGTGGCACGACGCCAGAGTTGAAGCATCACCCAGGCCGCGAAGAGGCTGAACAGTGCCATGAGCACATGGCCGACCGTGTCGCCGAGGTCAAACAAACCGGCTAGGGCCCAGCCCGCGGCGATGGCGACTGCGAACACCTCCGTACCGACGAGCACCATCATGCTCACGATGGTGATAAGATTCCGCGTATTCACTGCTGTGGCGCCCCGCTATCGGCCTCGCACGGGAGAAAACCCGACGCGAACATGATGGAGGGCGACGTAGCGCGGACCGACCCGGTCATGCAACGTCTCCCCTCTCTTCACGTCGAATCTCAGCGTGGCGCGCGCTTGGCGAGGATGCGCTGAAGCGTGCGGCGATGCATGTTAAGGCGGCGTGCCGTTTCAGAGACATTGCGTCCACAGAGTTCGTAGACCCGTTGGATGTGCTCCCAACGCACGCGATCCGCAGACATGGGGTTTTCCGGCGGATCGGCTCGCTCGCCCGGCTGTGCCATCAGCGTACCATGGATCTCGTCGGCATCGGCTGGCTTGGCAAGGTAATCGAAGGCGCCGAGCTTCACCGCCGTGACTGCCGTAGCGATGTTGCCGTACCCGGTCAGGATGACACCACGCGCGTCGGGGCGGCGCTCCTTGAGGCGTGCGATCACGTCGAGGCCGTTTCCGTCGCCGAGGCGCATATCGATGACGGCGAAGGCCGGCGGGCGGACATCGACCATCGAGACGCCTTCGGCGACGCTCTCTGCAACCTGCACCTCGTAACCACGCATTTCCATTGCTCGGGCGAGCCGGGTCGAGAACGGCTTGTCGTCGTCGACAATCAGCAGCGAGCGATCGCTGAAAGCGGCCAGGGGATCATGGTCGGCAAGCTGAGCGATATCGGCACCCGGCGCCGTTGTTCCAGTCTGCGTCAGCATCCGAAGCTCCTCCATAGTTTTCCAATGATCCTCGAAAGGGTCTTGGTCTGAGCGTTATATAGGTGTCGCGCCGGTTTTCGTCAGGGGTTGCCCACTACTCAATTGCGCATGATCGACCGTCAGTGCGCCCCGCTCGAAGATGTGACGGGCCCAACTGATCCGCACGACGGCACCTGTCGCTTCGTGTTGCGAGATGTTCGACAACGTCAACTGCGCGCCGGAGCGTTCGATCAGTGTCTTTGCGATGAAAAGACCTAGCCCTAAGCCGGCTCCGGTACTGTCGGGGCTTCGCGAGCGATCCGGGCTTCGGGTCGTCACATAGGGCTCGCCGGCGCGAAGGAGAACTTCGCTGGAGAAACCCGGTCCGTCGTCCCGGATCTCAAGCCAGACCCGCTCCAGGGTCCAGCGAGCCTCGATGATCACGCGATCCGTGGCGAAGTCGACGGCATTGTCGACGATGTTGGCGAGCCCGAACATGACCCCCGGATTGCGTCTGCAGGCAGGCTCGGGACCGTCACCCTTGTTCGAGACGTCGAGGATGATGCCCATGGCGCGCTGAGGTTCGACCAGTTCCTCGACGAGGTGGCTTAGGCTGACCGTCTGCAGAAACCCGGCCTCGTCGCTGTCGAGCGATGTCAGCTTCGAGAGGATGCCGCGGCAGCGGTCGACCTGATCGCGCAGAAGTGCCAGATCTTCCCTCACGGAGGGGCTGGCGGTGGTTGCCAATTGACGCGTCAGTTCCTTCGTCACGACCATGATCGTGCCGAGCGGCGTGCCGAGTTCGTGCGCGGCAGCGGCGGCTAGGCCGTCGAGCTGTGACAGATGCTGCTCACGGGCCAGCACAAGTTCTGTGGCGGCAAGGGCCTGTGCGAGCTGACGCGTCTCGTCTGCCACCTTCCATGCGTAGACGCCGGTGAAGGCGGTGCCGAGTAGGATCGCGGTCCAGATGCCCGATATGTACAGGAAGGGCAGTTCCAGCCGTCCGTCGGCGAACCAAGGGAGCGGGCGGTGGACCAGGGCGAGCAGGGTCGCGAGGCCGATTGCCAAGAGCCCTAACGCCAGTGTCCGCTCGGGCGGCAGCGCTGTCGCCGAGATCAGCACGGGGGCGAGGAACAGCAGCGAGAATGGATTCTGCAATCCACCTGTGAGGAACAGCAGGGCCGCAAGCTGGACGATGTCGAAGGCGAGGAGCAGGGCCGCGGAGTCATCACTCAGGCGGTAGCTCGCGGGAAACCGAATGCGTAGCGCGAGATTCAGCCAGGACGAAGTGGCGATCACGAGGAAGCACCAGCCGAAGGGAAGCGGCAGGCCCAACCCGAACTGGGCTCCGACTACCGCCGCGCTTTGTCCGGTGATCGCGAGCCATCGCAGCCGCACGAAGGTGTCGAGACGCAGGTGCCGTGCGTCGCGGACGAAGCCGTTGGTGCTCATGTCGATCATGTCAGGGAAACGATAGGGCTCGGCTGTCTCGCGTCTATCCCTTCGGCCACCGTCATGCGCTCCTGCCGCTGTCGCTTTTGCGCTAAATCGATCCGACCAAATCCGCCGGGATCATTCTGGAGGGCGCCCGGCAGGATTCGCGTTTCTCCGGCATCACCACAGGTGGAACAAGCGTACCGGTGAGCGAGCGCCCCTTCTGCCGCATCTTCACCTTCGATCGGGGGTTTCGTGCGCGGCCCCGCAGAGCCGCAGCCCAAGCTCCTCATTGTCGCGCCGATGTCGGGTCACTAGGCCACGCTTCTGCGTGGTACCGTGGAAGCCATGCTTCCGGACCATCAGGTCTTCATCACCGATTGGGCCGACGCCCGCATGGTACCGATCGGAACCGGGCGGTTCGATTTCGATTCCTACATCAATTACCTCATCGACATGTTCCGCGACCTCGGTCCGGATCTCCATGTCATGGCCGTGTGTCAGCCAGCCGTACCGGTCCTCGCGGCGATCGCCGTGATGGAGGCGCAGGACTATGCACCGGTTCCGCGCTCCATGACCCTGATGGGCGGCCCCATCGACACCCGGTGCTCACCAACAGCTGTGAACTGCGTGGCACAGGAGCGTGGTACCGCTTGGTTCGAGCGCAACTGCATCACAACGGTTCCCGCAGGCTATCCCGGCGTGTGGCGCAGCGTCTATCCCGGCTTCTTCTAGCTATCGGGCTTCATGGCGATGAACCTCGACCGACACGTCAACGCCCATGCTGAGATGTTCGACCATCTCGTCAGAGGAGACGGCGATTCGGCGGTGAAGCACCGCGAGTTCTACGATGAGTACCTCGCCGTGATGGATCTCACGGCCGAGTTCTACCTCCAGACGGTGAAGACGGTCTTAGTCGATCACGTGCTGCCGAAAGCAATGATGTTTCATCGCGGCGCCCGCGTCGATCTCGGTGCGCTCCGCACTTGCGCCATCCACGCGATCGAGGGTGAGAACGACGACATCTCCGGAGTTGGGCAGAGACAGGCCGCCCTGGACCTCACACCAAACCTCCCGCCCGAGCGAAAAGCCTATCACCTGCAGAAGGGAGTCGGGCATTCCGACGTCTTCAACGGTTCGCCCTACCGTACCATCATCGCGCCTCGGATCGCCACCTTCGTCCGCGAGATGGCTTGTTCCGACCGCGATGGCCCCGCGAGTACGCAGCAGCCCGAAGCTGATCTGCTTGGATCGCCCGCCTGAGGATGACGGTGCGCGGATCGATGGCGAAGGCGGGCTACAGCGGTTAAGCTGGCGTCATGCGTTTGGCATTGCTGCGCGGGGCGGACCCGGATCACCTCGACATCGTGCATGGAGGCGAAACGCTTCGCGTTTTGTTACGTCGCCGGCCGACCGCGCGCCGCCTGACGCTTCGCGTCTCCAGCGCCACTGGCGACGTGGTGATGACTCTCCCGCCTCGGACCTCGGTCGGTGTCGCCCGGACCTTTGCAATCAGCCATGGTGGATGGATCGCGGCGCGCTTGGCGCGGGTGCCCGAGCGGGTGCTGTTCGAGCCCGATGCCCTGCTTCCGATCCGGGGGGTTCCACACAGAGTCGTGCATCGCGAGCGCCGCAGCGGGATCACCCGGCTCGAGGCCCTCGCGGACGAGTCCATTCTGTCGGTGGCCTGCGACGCACCGCACATCGCCCGACGGATCACGGAGTTCCTTCAGCGCGAGGCGCGACGCGATCTAACCGAGGCGGTAGCCCGTTACACCGAGAAGCTTGGCCACAGGCCGTCCCGCATCACGCTGCGCGACACCCGAAGCCGCTGGGGCTCCTGTACGGTGCGTGGCGAATTGAATTTTTCCTGGCGGTTGATCCTCGCCCCACCCCTCGTGCTCGACTACCTCGTTGCACACGAGATGGGACATCTGCGTGAGATGAACCACTCGGCACGGTTTTGGTCCCTGGTCGGCTCGCTCTGCCCGCACATGGACGAAGCGGAGCGCTGGCTCAAGCGCAACGGCGCCAGCCTACACCGATACGGCTGAGGGCCGCTTAGCCGCGGACGCGAAGAGCCCGGCTGCGCTCGACCTGCTCCGCCGGCCAGGTCGGACGAGGGTCGACGTCGCCTGGGTTCAGGGTGCGCGGCGCAACGCTGTCGCAGATCTCACGCTGGCGCAGGATCACCGGTTGGCCGAACTCGTCGCGGCGGCGAATGATGCCGCCGTCACGGCAGGAGCCTGAGAGTTCGGCAGAGCCTCCGCCGCGGCGGCCGCCGGGCGTGCGCGCCACGGGCCGATGCTCGACGACAAGGGGGCCGTCCCGGTTGAGGGAGCGCTCGATGTAAGTCGTCTCGCCCGCCGGCAGAGGGTCGGCGATGACCGGGCCTGCGATGACGAGAGTGGTGATAAAGAGTATGGCGCGCAGTCGCATGGATCTGTCCGTTGGCGGGCAAGCGTGGCGGCCAGCACTAGAGGCTGTACGCGCGGCGCGATAGTCGGTTCCCGAAGGCGGGCCTTCGCTTGACATTCGATGGCCCAGCATGGTCGGAACACCCGTGTTTTCCGTTAACGGTTCGCGGGGCGGCGAACCAGGCGAAAGGGTCGACGCGTGGGGTTTCGAGGAATGGTGCAGCGTGCACGCGGCCTGGTCGCCCGGGGTGTCGCGGCGAGCCTGCTCGGTGGAGCGATCCTGGTTCCCGACGATGCGGCGGCTCAAGGCATGGTTCGCAACACCTTCGGCGACTGGCAGCTTCGCTGCGAGACCCCGGCGGGCGCCAAGGCCGAGCAGTGCGCTCTGGTGCAGTACCTCGCGGCCGAAGACCGGCCGAACCTCACCCTGGTCGTCATCGTGTTGAAGACCGCTGACAATCGGGGCTATCTCCTGCGCGTGGTCGCTCCGCTCGGCGTCCTGCTGCCTTCTGGCCTCGGGCTGAAGATCGACAAGACCGATGTCGGCCGGGCCGGCTTCGTCCGCTGCCTCACGACGGGCTGCGTCGCCGAGGTCGTGATGGATGATGGGCTCATCAAGCAGTTCAGCGGTGGAGCGCAAGCGACCTTCATCGTGTTCCAGACACCGGAAGAAGGCGTCGGCATTCCGCTCTCGATGAAGGGTTTTGGACAGGGATTCGAAAGCCTGAAGTGACGGGCGCCGCAGGATGCGGACGGGACCGATGGTGCGAAGAGAGCGGGATCTCGGCATGAATCTGGGCAGGGTGAAGGGGCGACGGCGGTTCGGACTGGTGCTGGCGACGACCCTCGCGGCGAGCGATCTCGGGACGGGCGGCCTCTCTGCGGAGGAGGGGAACTTCTTCACGAACATGCTGAAATACGGCGGCACCTCTGTTCCGCCGTCGCAGCCAGCCGACACCGATCCGCCCAATTGCCCGACCGTGGCTGTGCCCGAAGGTGGCGCGGCGATCCAGGTCTATGCGGGCCGGGCAGGCGACAGCACCAGCCTCCGCCATCAGGTCACCATCGGGCGCCTCGCCCGGGAATGCGCCAAGCTTCAGGACGGCTCCGTGTCGGTGAAGGTCGGCGTCGAGGGGCAGGTTCTGCTCGGGCCTTCCGGTAAGCCGGGCCGCTTCGACGCTCCGGTCACGATCAGCATCAAGGTGGGAGACAAGGTCCTGGTATCGCGCGCACACCGGGTGTCGGTCCCGGTGGCGCCGGGGGCGGCCCAGGGCCTATTCTCCTTCGTCGAGGACAATCTCCTCGTCCCGGCGGCGATGACCCGCGACTACGATATCGAGGTCCGGCTCGGAGGTGCGCCGCAGAAGGCCGCACCGCGGAAGAAGAAGCCGGCACTGGCCAACACATCGGAGGATCGTGTCGCGGCCCCGGCCACGGGTGCGGCCGAGTGAAGGTTGGGCCTGCGCGGGTGACGTCCTGACCACGTCCGGACGCGACGTCGCCTTCTCCCTCGAAGCCACCGACGATCCTCTGTTCGACCGGCGGCTGCGCCTGTCCGAGACCACGCGTGCTTGCTGGATTGTCCTGATCTATCAAGGAGATCCCGCGGCCTATGCGCTGCGGCCAGTGCTGCGCCTGACGCGCGACGATGGACGGCGCGAGGTCTTCGTTCTGCCGGGGGCGGGGCAGGGGACGGCGACCTGGCTCGGCTACCTGCCGCCCGATGCCGCCGCGATCGATCTCGCCATCGCGGAACGCGGCGTGGTCGTGCTGGAGCGGGTCCGCCTTCGGTCAGAGGGGAGCGTCTTCGCCGAGTGTCTGCGCAAGCGGCCCCTCCGGGCGATCTCCGCGGGATATCAAAAGTTTAGGCGCAACGAGCGGCGGATGCGCGACATCCTCCGCGGGAGCTGCGCCGTGACGCCGATGGCGAAGGTCGAGGCCTGGATGGCCGCGCGGGCGCGCCGCGATCGCGCTCCGATACCGTCGGGGCCTGCGGTCCGGCTGGTGATGCCGGCGCGGCCGGAGGAGGCCGAGCGGGTCGCGGCGACGATCCGCGGCCTCGAGGCGCAGAGCTTTCCGGCCTGGAGCCTCGTCGTCGGCTGGTCGGAACCGGGATTCACCGTCGCCTCGGACGATGCGCGGATCGAACAGACCATCTGGCCGGCCTCCGGCCGTTTCGGTGATTTCCTCAATGACGACAAAGCTTTGATGCTGCTCGCGCCGGGTGATGGGCTCGATCCCGATGCCCTGGCGATCCTGGTGCGCACGCTGGCGGAGGCGAGCCGGCCGCAGATGGTCTACGCGGATGCCTGGGTGGAGGGCGCCGCGGCGAAGGCGGCCCTGAAGCCGGACTGGAGCCCCGATCTGGCGCTCGTCACGGCCTATCCCGGCACGCCGACCCTTTATGCCGGAGGCCTTCTCGAGCACCTCCGGACCAGGTCCCTCGGGGGAATCGAGACCGTCGCGACCCGCCTCGCGCTCGCGGCGGTATACCACGTGGGTCGTGACGAGGTCGCGCATGTGCCCCGCATTCTCGCCCGCGCGGCGCCTCCGTCGTCGGATTCGGCCGAGCGTCACGCCGCGATTCTCCAGGCTCACCTCGTCGAGAACCGTATCCCGGCGCGGGTCGAGTCGCACCCGTCCGGTTTCGACCTGCTCTGGGACCTGCCCGAGCCACCGCCCCTGGTCAGCGTCGTCATCCCCTCCCGGGATCGGCTGGAGCTCATCCGGGTCGCCGCCGACGGGGTCCTCAACGGAACCGCCTATCCGGCGATCGAACTCGTCATCGTCGACAACGGCTCGACCGATCCGGCCGTGCTGGCCCACTACGAAGGGCTGCGACGGGATCCACGGGTCCGCATCCTGTCCTATCCGGGACCGTTCAATTTCTCGGCGATGATCAATGCGGGGGTCGCCGGGTCCCGGGGCGACGTGGTGGTCCTGCTCAACAACGACGTCGCGGTGCTGCGCGAGGATTGGCTGGAGGCGCTGGTCCGACAGGCCTGCCGGCCGGAGATCGGAGCGGTCGGGGCGAAGCTCCTCTACGCCGACGGGACGCTGCAGCATGCCGGCGTGGTGGTCGGGCTCGGGGGGCGGGCGGGCCACATCCTGCGCCGGCGTCCGGCCGACACGCCGGGGATGCTCGGCCGGATGCGGGTGGCTCACGAGGTTTCGGCCGTCACCGCGGCGTGCCTCGCGGTCGGGCGGGCCAAGTTCGAGGCGGTCGGGGGGCTCGATGCGGAGAACTTCGCCGTCGACTTCAACGACGTCGACTTCTGCCTGCGCCTCTCGGCGGCCGGCTACCGGACGATCTGGACGCCCCGGGCGGTGATGGCCCATCTCGAATCGACCAGTCGCGGACCGGCGGTCGGCGCGGCGCGGCAGCGCTTCGAGCAGGAGGCCGACCGCTTTGTGGAACGCTGGCGCGACACCATCCGGCACGATCCCTACTACCATCCGGCCCTGACGCTGACGACGTTCGGGGAAGACCTTGAATAGGAAGGGCGACCCGGCGGTCGCCTTCGCGGGCGCGGCCCGAAGCCCGGCCTGGACGCGCTGGCAGCGGGCGGCCGCGCTCCTCGCCCGCTTTCCGCGGGAGGGGGTGGCGATCCTGCGGGCGCGGCTGGCGGGCAAGCGCGTCCGCGCCGCCCAGGCCGGCGCCGCCCTGTTCGGCCTCGACCATACGGGCCTCTTCTGCGACCCGGCGGCGCAAGGCCGTCTGCTGCGGGCGACCGCCGTCGCGGGCGAGGCGAGGCCGGGCGAGACCGCCCTGGTCCCGTCGATCGCGGACCTCGCGGCGAATCGGACGGACGGCGCCGACATCCTCGTCCTCACGGCGCCGGGTCATGCCCTGGTGCCGGGCGCACGCGCGCTCCTCGCCCAGGCCTTCGCGCGGAGCCCGGCATCCCAGCTCGTCTACGGGGACGCGCTGCTCGGGTCCGGGACCGGGACGGCGATGCCGCTTCTGCGCCCGGCCTTCGATCCGGACTACGCGCGGGCGGTGGATTATCTCGGCCCGGTCCTGGCGGTCCGGGCCTCGGCCCTGGCCGCAATCACCGAGACGGCGGGGCCGGTCAGCGATGCCTTCGACCTCACCCTGCGGGTCGCCGGGCATTTCGGGCGCGGGGCGATCGGGCACCTGCCGCGCGTCCTCTCGCGCAGCGCGGCGGCGGCCGCTCCGGACACGCCGGAGCAACGCGCCGCCACCCTGCGCCGCAGGCTCGACCGCAGCGGCGAAGGCGCCGTCGCGGTCCGCGTCGAGCCGGACGGCGTGCTGACCCTGGTGCATCCGCTGCCCGAGCGACGCCCCCGCGTCAGCCTCATCGTACCAACCCGAGACCGGGTCGATCTCCTGCGGACCTGCATCGCCAGCCTCGTCGAGCGCACGGACTGGCCGGATCGCGAGATCCTGATCTGCGACAACGACAGTCGCGAACCCGAGACGCTGGCGTATTTCCGGAACCTGGAGGCACGCGGCATCGCGCGGATCGTGCCTTGTCCCGGCCCCTTCGACTTTGCCGGCATGAACAACCGGGCCGCCGCGGAGGCGCGGGGCGCCGTCCTGGCCTTCGTCAACAACGACGTCGCGGCCCTGCACCCGGATTGGCTGGAGCGCCTGGTGCGCGAGGCCCTGCGGCCGGATGTGGGAGCGGTCGGGGCCAAGCTCCTGGACGGGCGCGGCCGCGTCCAGCACGGCGGCGTGCTGCTCGGGCCGGGCGGGCTCGTCACCCATGCGCACCGATTCTTTCCCGGGGACGCACCGGGCTACCTCGCCGGCCTGCGGGCGACCCGCGAGGTCGCCGCGGTCACGGCCGCCTGCCTCGTGGTGGAAACACGCAAGTTCGCGGCGGTGGCGGGCTTCGATGCGGGCGCCTTCGCGGTCGACTTCAACGACGTCGACCTGTGCCTGCGCCTCGGGGCGGCGGGCTACCGCACCCTGTTCGTCCCGGAGGCGGTGCTGCGCCACGACGAGGCCGCGAGCCGGCGCTGGACGCCCGCCGCGCGGGAGCGCCACGGGCGCGAGGTCGCGGCCTTCAGGGAGCGATGGGGGCCGCTGCTGGCGCAGGACCCCCATTATCACCCGGGGTTCGACCCCGATCTCGGCACCTATGCGCGGATGCGTCCAGGCTGGCCCGAGGCCGGCCCGATCGAGCTGCGCTGAGGCCCCCTACTGCACGAGGCGCGGACCGCCCGTCTGGACCTTCTCGTTCTCGGACATGATGCCGAGGCGCTTGGCGACCTCGGTATAGGCCTCGATCAGGCCGCCGAGATCCTTGCGGAAGCGGTCCTTGTCGAGCTTGTCCGACGACTTGATGTCCCACAGGCGGCAGGAATCCGGGGAGATCTCATCGGCGACGACGATGCGCATCATGTCGCCTTCCCAGAGGCGGCCGGTCTCGATCTTGAAGTCGACGAGGCGGATGCCGACGCCGAGGAAGAGACCGGACAGGAAGTCGTTGACCCGGATGGCCAGGGCCATGATGTCGTCGATCTCCTGGGGGGTCGCCCAGCCGAAGGCCGTGATGTGCTCTTCCGAGACCATCGGATCGTTGAGCGCATCGTTCTTGTAGTAGAACTCGATGATCGAGCGCGGCAGCTGCGTGCCTTCCTCGAGACCGAGGCGGGTGGCGAGCGAGCCGGCGGCGACGTTGCGCACCACCACTTCGAGCGGGATGATCTCGACTTCGCGGATCAGCTGCTCGCGCATGTTGAGGCGGCGGATGAAGTGCGTGGGCACGCCGATGTCGTTGAGGTGCTGAAAGACGAACTCGGAAATCCGGTTGTTCAGCACGCCCTTGCCGTCGATGACATCATGCTTCTGCGCGTTGAAGGCGGTGGCATCATCCTTGAAGTGCTGGATGAGCGTTCCCGGCTCCGGACCCTCGTAGAGGACCTTCGCCTTGCCCTCGTAGATGCGACGGCGGCGGTTCATAGGCGTGTACCGTGGTTTGAGGAAGTCCATGGGCCGTGACTCCTTGCGAGCGAACGATGCGGAATCCGCGGCGTGGCGGCCCGTCTGCGGGGCCGGGCCGAGAGACAACACGTCGTTACGTCGAAAGCCTCCCCGACCGTGGCGCAAACTACCCGAAGGCGGCTGGCAGCACAACGCGCTGGCCGGATGGGACCCATGCCGCCCTGAGGGAAGGCGGGTGATTATTCGGAGCCGGCTCCGCACGCAAGGGCCACGGGTCCGGGGCGGGCCGCGCCGTCCGGCTCACCGGGCGGGGGGACTCGCTCACTGAGTCGGGATCGTCTTCGAGCCGTCAGGGTCTCGCGCGGGCCGTCAGCGACTTGCTCACGGAGCAGGCGTTTTGGCCGGAAAGCGGCACAGGTCGGCGATGGGGCAGCGGTAGCATTCGGGCTTGCGCGCCTTGCAGACGTAGCGCCCGAACAGGATCAGCCAGTGATGGGCGTTGAGCCGGTAGGGGGCGGGCACGATGGCCTCGAGCCCGGCCTGGACCTTGTCGGTGGTGGGAGCGACCACCAGCGGGATCCGGTTGGAGACCCGGAAGATGTGGGTGTCGACCGCGATGGTCTCCTCGCCGAAGGCGACGTTGCGGACCACGCTCGCGGTCTTGGTGCCGACGCCGGGCAGCACCTCCAGGGCCTCGCGGGCGCGGGGCACCGCGCCGCCGTGCCGCTCCACCAGGATCCGCGACAGGGCGATGACGTTCCTGGCCTTGGTGTTGAACAGCCCGATGGTACGGATGAAGTCGCGCACCCGCTCCTCCCCGAGGGCCAGCATCGCCGCCGGCGTGTCCGCGATGGCGAAGAGCGGAGCCGTGGCGAGGTTGACGCTGCGGTCCGTGGCCTGGGCCGACAGAACCACCGCCACCAGCAGGGTGAAGGGGTTCTGGAATTCGAGCTCGGCGCGCGGCTCCGGGTTGGCCGCGCTGAGCCGCGCGAAGATCTCCGCGACGGTGTCCGCGCCCACGGGGTCCGGCGTGGCGGGCGCCTCTGCGACGATCGGCGCGGCGAGTCGCGCGGAGATCGGCGATTTCCGTGGTCGGGTCGGCTGTCGGCTGGGCATCCCTGCGTTATATTCCTCGCATGGCGAGCGGCAATGACCACGTCCCTCCGATCGGCCGGCATCCGGACGGCCTCGATCCCGACAGCATGGACCGGCCTGTGTTCCAGGCCACCATCCGGCCGCACCAATCCCTGAGCCCCGACGGCTTCCGCAACGTGATGATCGGGTGCTGCGTCGTTTCCCTCGTCACGTCGGTCGCCTGCATCCGCGCCGGCTTCTGGCCGGTGGCGGGCTTCTTCGGCCTCGACATGATCGCCCTCTACGTGGCCTTGAAGGCGAGCTTCCGGCGCGGGCGCTCGTTCGAGGAGGTGGTGATCACCCCGATCGAGGTCCTGCTGGCCCGGGTGACCCATCGCGGTGAACGCCGGGAATGGCGCTTCAACCCGCTCTGGACCAAGCTCACCCGGGTCGAGGACGACGAGTACGGCATGCAGACGCTGACCCTCGAATCCCGCCGGCAATTCGTGGTGGTCGCCCGCGACGCCTCGCCGCCCGAGCGCGAGGTCATCGCCGACGGCCTCACCCGCGCCCTGGCGCAGGTGAAGAAGGGCTATTGAGGTGAGCCGGTGCCGCCGGGCCGGGCTGGCGCTGCTGATCGGCGCGGGGCTGGGGAATGCCGCTTGGGCGCGGGACGGCGCGGCGGCACCCGCACGGGTCGCCGTCCGCTTCGTGGCGCCCGAGCGCTACACCGATGCCGACGACCGCTACGGCTCCGGCCCCGGCCTGCGTGGCACGCTGGCCGAGATCCGGCGGATCATCGAGGCCTCCGCCCTGCGGGTGCTGGGACCCGACGAGACGTTGTCCGTGGACGTCCTCGACATCGACCGGGCCGGCTTCGTGCGCCCGGACCTGAACGTTCCCCCGGGCCTGCGGATCGTCAGCGACGCTACCCCGCCGGCGATCCGCCTGCGCTACGACCTGCGGCGCGGGGGGCGCCGCCTCGCCGCGGGCGAGGAGCGCCTGACCGACGTCAACTTCCTGTTCGGTGCCCACGCCGCTGCCGCAACCGGGGGCTTCGGCTACGAGGAGGCCCTTCTGCGCGACTGGGCGCGCACCCGGCTGTCCTCCCGGGCCGGCGGCGCGGGGCCGCGCCCGGACTAGAGCCGCGCCCGGACTAGACCTGCCTCCGCCGGACCCGCCCGGACCGGACCCGGCCCCGTGGCGCCCGGGCGCCAGGCACATGACCAAAGCGTCATGTTTCCGCCAGCGTCGTGCAAGGCGCGGCGGCCCACGCTCCGGTCCATCGATCCAGCGCGGAGGGCACGGCATGACCATCGCCGGACAAGGCGGTTTCCCGCGGACGGGCGAGACCCTATCACTCCGTCCCATGCGTCTGCTCATCATCGAGGACGACCGCGAGGCGGTCGCGTATCTGGTCAAGGCCTTCCGCGAGGCCGGTCACGTGCCGGACCAAGCCTCGGACGGCCTCGACGGCTACGCCCTGGCGCAGGAGGGCGATTACGACGTGCTCATCGTCGACCGCATGCTGCCCAAGCTCGACGGGCTCTCGCTGATCCGCTCGCTGCGCGAGCAGGCCGTGACCACGCCGGTCCTCATCCTCTCGGCGCTGGGGCAGGTGGACGACCGGGTGAAGGGCCTGCGGGCGGGGGGCGACGACTACCTGCCCAAACCCTACGCCTTCTCCGAGCTGCTCGCCCGGGCCGAGGTGCTGGCTCGCCGCCGGGCCGGGCCGGGGGCGGCCGTGGAGGCCACGGCCTACCGGGTCGGCGACCTCGAACTCGACCGGCTGTCCCACCGCGTCACCCGGGCCGGCCACGAGATCGCGCTGCAGCCGCGCGAATTCCGCCTGCTGGAATACCTGATGCGCCATGCCGGGCAGGTCGTGACCCGGACGATGCTGCTGGAGCACGTCTGGGACTACCATTTCGACCCGCAGACCAACGTGATCGACGTCCACGTCTCGCGCCTGCGGGCCAAGGTGGACAAGGATTTCGAGCATCCCATCATCCACACCGTGCGCGGCACCGGCTACGTGCTGCGGGTCGACGAGGCCCGCGGCCCCGGCACGGCCGCGTGACGCCCCTCGACGACGCCCCGGCCGGCCGCCTCGGCAACCTGTTCCGCACGACGGCCTTCAAGCTGTCCTTCGCCTATCTCGTGGTGTTCGCCACCTTCGCGCTGCTGGCGCTGGGCTACGTCGCCTGGAACGCCAGCCGGGCGCTGGACGACCAGATGGTCTCCACCATCGAGGCCGAGATCAACGGGCTGTCCGAGCAGTACAAGGTCGGCGGCCTGCGGCGGCTGATCTCGGCGGTGGAGCGGCGCGCCGGCGAGCCCGGGGCCTCGCTCTACCTCGTCACCAACGCGGCCGGCGAGCGCATCGTCGGCAACATCGACGCCCTGCCCACCGGGCTCATCGTCGACCCGGGCCAGACCGAGGCCGACTATGCCCGCATCGGCGGGACCCAGACCCTCGAGCACCGGGCCATCGTGCAGATCTTCGTGCTGCCCGGGGGCTTCCGGCTCCTCGTCGGGCGGGACGTGGCCGAGCGCGACCGGCTGCGCGCGGTGATCGGGCGGACCTTCGGCTCGTCGGTGGGGCTCGTGGTGGTCCTCGGCGTGATCGGCGCCTGGTTCATCGCCAGCCGGGTGCTGAAGCGCGTCGACGCCATGACCGAGACCACCCGCCGGATCATGGCGGGCGACCTCGACGGGCGCCTCGCGGTGGCGGGGACCGGCGACGAGCTCGACCGCCTGGCGCGCAACCTCAACGCCATGCTGGAGCGGATCGGCGAGCTGATGCGCGGCCTGCGCGACGTCTCCGACAACATCGCCCACGACCTCAAGACGCCCCTGACCCGCCTGCGCAACCGGGCCGAGGAGGCCCTGCGCACCGCCGAGACGCCGGACGCTCTGCGCACGGCGATGGAGGGGGTGATCGAGGAGAGCGACGGGCTGATCCGGATCTTCAACGCGCTCCTGATGATCGCCCGGCTGGAGGGCGTGAACGCCCGCGAGGACTTCCAGACCTTCGACGTCGCCGCCGTGGTCCAGGCCGTGGCCGAGCTCTACGAGCCCCTCGCCTCCGAGCACGGCCTCGCCCTCCGGGTCGAGACCGAGGGCGCGCCCCTGATCCTGCGCGGCAGCCGCGAGCTGATCGGGCAGGCGCTGGCGAATCTCGTGGACAACGCGGTGAAGTATGGCGGGCCGAGCGGCGAGATCCGGCTCGGCGCCGCGCGGGCTGGCGAGGCCCTGCGCCTCTGCGTCGCCGATTCCGGGCCCGGCATCCCGGCGGAGGCGCGGGGCCGCGTGCTCGACCGCTTCGTGCGGCTGGAGGAAGCGCGCTCGCGGCCCGGCTTCGGCCTCGGTCTCAGCCTCGTCAACGCGGTGGTGCGCCTGCACCAGGGCACGCTGGCGCTCGAAGACCGTGCCCCCGGGCTCGCCGTCGTGATAACCCTGCCGGCCGGGGATCCGACGGGAGGGTAGGGCATGAACCAGGCCGCCGACGACGCGCCACGCCGCAGCCTTCGCGCGCGCCTCTCCGCCGCTCCCGTCCTGTCCGACCCCGAGACTGCGGCGTCGCGCCTCGCCGAGATCGAATCCGGCCTGCCGACGGGGTTCCTGGACGAGCCCCTGCGGGCGCTGCTCCTCGGCCTCGCCGACCATTCGCCGTTCCTCTGGCAGCTGGTCGCGCGCGCGCCCGGGCGCCTCGTGGCCCTCGCCGAAGCCGAACCGGAGGCGGCCCTGGCGGCGCTGATCGCCCGGCAGCGGGCGGCGGGGCGCGCGCCGGACCTCGAGGCCGTGACGCGCCATCTCCGGCAGAACCGGGCGGAGCACGCGCTCCTCGTGGCGCTCGCCGATATCGGCGGCCTTTGGCCGCTCGCCACGGTGACCCAGGCGCTCTCCGACTTCGCCGACGCCTCGGTCGGGGCGGCCGCCGACGCCATGCTGCTCCAGGCCGCCGCGGCGGGGCGCTTCCTGCCCCGCGACGCGGAGGCGCCGCAGGCCGGCTCGGGCCTGATCGTGCTGGCGCTGGGCAAGCACGGGGCGGGCGAGCTGAACTATTCCAGCGACATCGACCTCGTGGTCTTCTTCGACCCCGAGATCGCGCCGCTGAAGCCCGACCTGCCGGCGACGCTGTTCTTCACCAAGCTGGCGCAGGGCATGGCCAAGCTCCTGCAGGAGCGCACCGCCGACGGCTACGTCCACCGGGTCGATTATCGCCTGCGCCCGGACCCGGGCTCGACCCCGGCGGCGCTCTCGCTGAACGCGGCCTACGTCTATTACGAGAACCTCGGGCAGAACTGGGAGCGCGCCGCCTACATCAAGGCGCGGGCGATCGCCGGCGACATCCCGGCCGGGGAGGCCTTCCTGGCGAACCTGCGCCCCTTCGTCTGGCGCAAGTACTTCGACTTCGCCTCCATCGCCGACGTCCACGCGATGAAGCGCCAGATCCACGCGGTGCGCGGGCACGATACGATCGCGGTGGCGGGCCACGACATCAAGCTCGGGCGCGGCGGCATCCGCGAGATCGAGTTCTTCGTCCAGACCCAGCAGCTCGTCTTCGGCGGTCGCCGGCCGGAGCTGCGCGGGCGCGGCACCGTGGCGATGCTCGACGGCCTCACCCGCGACGGCTGGATCGACGCGACGGCGCGCGACGACCTCACGGCGGCCTACGGCTTCCTGCGCACCATCGAGCACCGCCTCCAGATGCTGCGCGACGAGCAGACCCAGCGCCTGCCGAGCGAGGCCGACGAACTCGACCGCTTCGCGCGCTTCGCGGGCTTTCCGACGCTGGCGGCCTTCGAGGCGGCCCTGTTCCACCACGCCCGCCGGGTGCAGGGCCACTACGCCCTGCTGTTCGAGGCCGAGCCCGACCTCTCGTCGGATGTCGGCGACCTCGTCTTCAGCGGCACCGGCGACGACCCGGGCACCCTGGCGACCCTGGCCAAGCTCGGCTTCCGCGAGCCCGAGCGCGCGGTGGAGACGGTGCGCGGCTGGCATTTCGGCCGGCGCCCCGCGGTGCGGACGCCCCGCGCCCGCGAGGTCCTGACCGAGCTGGTGCCGGTGCTGATGCAGGCGCTGGGCGGCACCGCCCACCCGGACGCCGCCCTCGACACCCTGGACCGGGCCTTCGCCCGGATGCCGGCGGCCCTCGAACTCCTGACGATCCTGCGCTCGAACGAGCGCCTGCGCCTGCTCTTCGCAGACCTCCTGGGCACCGCGCCGCGGCTGGCCGAGACCGTCGCCTTCAGTCCGCACGTGCTCGATGCGGTGATCGACCGGGATTTCGCCGATCCCAGCACCGACGCCGAGGCCCTGGCGCTGCAGTTCCGCGCCCGCCTCGGCCAGCCGAGCGACCACGAGGACTTCCTCGACCGCGCGCGCGACGCCGCCCGCCAGCTGCGCTTCCTCACGGGCGCCCGCCTCCTGTCCGGCATCCTCGCGCCCGAGGAGGCCGGCCGCGCCTTCGCGGGGATCGCCGACGCGGTGATCGCCGTCACCGTCGCGCGGGTCTCCGAAAGCTTCTTCGCCGAGCACGGGGCGGTGCCGAAGGGGCGCCTGACGGTGCTCGGCCTCGGCCGGCTCGGCTCGCGCCAGCTCACCGCGGATTCCGACCTCGACCTCGTGCTGATCTACGATTTCGACCCGGAGGACCGCACCAGCGCCGGCCCGAAAGCCCTCGACGCGGCGGTGGCCTACAACCGCCTCGCCCAGCGCATCGTCGCCGCCCTGACGGTGCCGACCCGGCGCGGGCACCTCTACGAGGTCGACCTGCGCCTGCGCCCCGGCGGAGGGCAGGGGCCGGTGGCCGTGCAGTGGCGCAGCTTCCGCAGCTACCACGCGGAGGAGGCCGAACTCTGGGAGCACATGGCCCTGACCCGCGCGCGGGTGATCGCCGGCGATCCGGGCCTCGGTGCCGAGCTGGACGGCGCGATCCGCGCCGTGGTGGGTCGCCCGCGCGAGCCCGGCGAGGTCCGGCGCGCGGTGCGGGAGATGCGCGCCCTCGTCGAGCGCGAGAAGGGCCATCGCGGCCCCCTCGACCTCAAGCTCGCCCCCGGCGGCCTCCTCGACCTCGATTTCCTGGCCCAGGCCCTGGTGCTCGGGCAGGCCCATCGCCGGCCCGACCTCGTCGGCCTCGGCGCCTGCGCGGTGTTCGCCGAGGCCGCCGACCACGGCGATCTCGTCCGGCCGGACGCGGAGCGCCTGGTCGAAGCCTATCGCCAGTTCGACGACGTGCTGCACTGGCAGCGCCTGATGGTCGAGGGCGACCCGGCCGAGGCCTCGCCCGTGGCCCTCTCCCGCCTCGCCGTCGCCATGGGCGCCCCGGATTCGAACCGCCTCATCGCCCAGCTCGACGAGACGCGCAGCGAGATCCGCGCGCTGTTCGAGCGGTCGATGGCGGGGTGAGGGGGCAGGCCGGTCCGGCTCGACCTACCGCGCGAAAGGCCGCGCGAAAGGCCTCGCGAAGGTGGCGCGATGAAGCCCGGATCGTGCCTGCCGGAGCTCGAAGGGGCGGCGGCTTGCCGGTGGAACCACACCGTCGTTCCGGGGCGCCGCAGGCGCGCCCGGAAACCAGAGCCGCCGACGGCGTCGAATTCCGGACCACCTGCATGTCTCGATCCCGGGCTCCGCTGCGCGGCCCCGGGAGGACCCGGTGCTGCGTGTGGATTTCCGACGCACGGAGCGGCATCCGCACGCGCCCAGCCCAAGGGGGCGAGGGGCAGGGCGAGGTGGGTCATCTCTCAGAATAGGATGCCCGCTGCGTCCGACCCTGTTCTCACGGCAATTCCGTCCCGCGGCGCGATCCTCAGACCCGCTCCGCCACCGCCTCCGGCGGGCGCGAGGTGGCGCCGGCGGCGTCGCGCAGGGAGGCGACGGTCTCCTGGGCGGCGTCGGGCACGAGGTTGCGACGGTTCTCCGGGGTCGGGATCGGCAGGCGCACCATCACGATGGTGCCGAGGCCCTCCTGGGAGCGGATGCGCAGGCCTCCGCCGTGGAGCTCGGCCATCGAGCGCGCGATGGCGAGGCCGAGGCCGGAGCCCTTGTGGCTGCGGGTGAGGTTGGTCTCGACCTGCTGAAAGGGGGCGCCCAGGCGGCGCAGGGCCGATTTCGGGATCCCGATGCCGGTATCCTCGACGAAGATGTGGACGTGGTCGCCGGCCGGGCGCGCCTTGATGATGATGCGGCCATCGCCGGGCGGCGTGAACTTCACCGCGTTCTGGACGAGATTGGTCAGGATCTGGTGCAGGGCGCGCTCGTCGGCCAGCACCGTCAGCGCTTCGACGACATCCACGTTGACGGCGAGGGATTTCGCGCGCGCGGACTCGCCGACGAGCTTCAGGGTGCCCTCGATGGCGGAGGCGACCGCGAGTTCGCGCGGCGCCAGCTTCACCGTCTGGGCCTCGATGCGCGACATGTTGAGGATGTCGTCGATGACCGAGAGCAGGTAGTCGCCGCTGGAGCGGATGTCCCGGCAATAGTCGGTGTAGCGGGGCGAGCCGAGGGTGCCGTAGACCTCGCTCTCCATCAGTTCCGCGAAGCCCATGATCGCGTTGAGCGGCGTGCGCAGCTCGTGGCTCATGTTGGCGAGGAACTCGGACTTGGCCTGGTTGGCGCCTTCGGCCTGCGCCTTCTGGTCGAGGTAGCGCTCGGCCAGGTCGGCGAGCTGCTGGGTCTGGAGTTCCAGGGTGCGGCGGGAGCGCTTGAGATCGCGCACCGTCTCGATCAGTTCGCGCTCGGACTGGACCAGCTGCTCCTGGTGGCGCTTCAGGCTGGTGATGTCGGTGCCCACCGAAACGTAGCCGCCGTCCTTGGTGCGCCGCTCGCTGATCTGGAGCCAGCGTCCATCGGTGAGCTCGGCCTCGAAGGTGCGGGCGGTGGCGCCGCTCGGCTCGAGGTCGCGCAGCTCGCGCCGGACCGGCGGCAGCACGCCCCGGCCCATGATCTCGGCGTAGCGCCGCCCCGGGATGGCGTCCTCGGGGCTGAGGGCGTGGAGGTGGCGGAACTTCGAGTTGCACAGGACCAGGCGGTTGCCGGTGTCCCAGAGGACGAAGGCCTCCGAGATGGCCTCGACCGCGTCGCGCAGGCGCATGTCGGCGGTGGCGTTGAGCTCGGCCAGATTGCGCTGCTCGGTCACGTCGAGGGCGATGCCGACGAGGTGGCGCCCGCCGTCCATCGTGTCGGGCACGATCTCGGCGCGCATGCGCATCCAGACCCAGTTGCCGGTGGCGCCCCGCACCCGGAACTCGTGGTCGACGGTGGACTGGCTCGCGGCGAGGTGGCGGGCCAGGCTGTAGAGGTCGCCGTCGTCGGGATGCACGAGGGCGTTGACGTCGCCGAAGGACAGGAACTCGCGCTCGCGGTGATAGCCGAGAAGCGCGTACATCGAATCCGACCAGTAGATCCGGCCGCGCGGGATGTCCCAGTCCCAGAGGCCGCAGCGCCCGCGGCCGAGGGCGGTGTCGAGGCGCTGCTTGATCTCCTCGCAGACGCGGTCGACCGCGTAGGCCCGTCGGGTCTGGAGGGCATAGGCGATGCCGGTGCCGATGATCACGAGGGCGGCGGCACCGAGGAGGATCGCCTGGTTGCGCATCCGCGTGGTCCAGGCGGCGGTGATGGCGCTGAGCGGCTGGAGCACCGCGACCTGGCCCCGCCCGGCGGGCAGGTTGCGCAGGGCCGCGATCACCACGGAGCCGTCGGCCAGGGTCACGGTCATCACGCCGGCGCTCTCGCCGAGGGTGGAGAGCGCCTGCATCTCCCCGAGATGCTGGGTCAGGGTGCGCCGGGGGCCGGAGAGCGGCGGATTGGCCGCCACGATGACGTCGTTGGGCGAGATCAGCAGGATCTGCCGCCCGGCATGGAGCAGGCCCGGCGGCAGCAGGGCGCCGAGATTGCGGTGAGCGGCCTCGCCCTTCGCCTCGCCGTCGATGTCGATCCCGGTGAAGGCCGCCGCGGCGAGGCGGGTCACGGCCTCCACGTCGGTGGTCGCCGCCCGGATCACCTCCTCGCGCTGGGCCTGCAGCAGCATCGCCGCCACGGCCCCGAAGCAGATCAGGAAGGTCGCGAACAGCGCCGGCAGGGCGAAGCGCAACCAGGTCTCGGCGCGCACGAAACAGACACGAGCGGCGTGTTGCGGCCGGTGGATGCCAAGAATCGTATCCGCACGCGCGGAGAGGGAAGCGGAATCCGCCTCCAGCATGGACTAACTCCGCCGTTGGGATTTTGGTGCCGGGAACGCGGGCCGATCCGCGTTTCGAATCGTATACGATTCAACATTTCCGCAGGGGATTTGTCCACGCGTTTTTTCCGGCCACGCTTGACTCCTGGCGCGAATCTCAAGTCCGGATTCAGTCTCGCGGGCCGGTGAAAAGCCGATTCCCTTCAGGCACTTGCTAGCCGGCAAGGGTCCGGTCGAGGATGTCGCCGACGTCCCGTGACACTCCGGCAACAGCGCGAATTTTCAGCAATGTGGATTCGGCCGCCGCGCGGCGCACCGGCTCCATCATCCGCCACGATCCGAAGGCCGTGAGCAGGCGCGCGGCCACCTGCGGGTTGGTCTTGTCGAGGGCCAGAACCGCCTCCGCCACAAGGGCATAGCCGGCGCCGTCCGCCCGGTTGAACTGGGTCGGATTGCCCATGCTGAAGCTGCCGATCAGCGCCCGGACCCGGTTCGGGTTGGTCATCGAGAAGGCGGGGTGGTCCTGCAGGCCGCGGATGCGGTCCGGCGTTCCGGCCTCGGGGATCCCGGCCTGGATCGCCAGCCACTTGTCGAGGACGAGGGGTTCGGCCCGGTAGGCCTCGGCGAATCGCGCCAGCGCCGATTCGCGCTCGGGGCCGGGCGCCTGGGACAGGACCGAGAGGGCGGCGAGCCGGTCGGTCATCGTCGTCGCCGCGTCCATCTGGTGGATGGCGAGCAACGTCGCGGAGGCTGGATCGGCCGCCGCCGCGAGGTCGAGGGCCGCGTTGCGGAAGGCGCGCCGGCCGGCGGCGGCGGCGTCGGGGCTGAAGGGCGTGCCCGGGGCCTCCGCGAGGGCGTCGCGCAGGCCGAGGAGCTGCGGCTTCAGGCGGGTTCCGAGCGCGCGGCGCAGGGCGTGCCGGGCGCGGTGGATCGCGTCCGGGTCGATCCCGTTGGCGATCTCGTTGGCGACGTCGGCCTCGCTCGGCAGGGCGAGGACCAGGGCGGCGAAGGCCGGGTCGGCGAGCGCCTCGGCCTCCAGGAACCCGGCGAGCGCCTGGCCGAATCCGGTGGCGCCCGCCTCCGGCAGGGCGCCGGAGCGCGTCCCCTGCACGAGGAGGCGCATGGCGACGCTCTGGGCCGCCTGCCAGCGGTTGAACGGGTCGGTGTCGTGACGCAGCAGCGTCAGCGCATCGGAATCCGTCATCTCGATCTCGACCCGCACCGGGGCGGAGAAGCCGCGGAACAGCGAGGGCACGGGCCGGGCCGGGACGTCCCCGAGGGTGAGCGTGTCGCTCGCGCCGTCGAGGACGAACACGCCGTCGCGGACCCGGTCGTGCGCCGCCGCATCGAGCGGACCGTCCGGACCGACGAGGCCGAGGCGGACGGGAATCACCAGGGGCGGGGCGTCGGGGGCGCCGGGCAGGCTCTGGCGGAAGGCGAGGCGGTAGGTCCGCGCCTCCGGATCGTAGCTGCCCTGCACCGCGACCCGCGGCGTGCCCGGGCGCTCGTACCAGCGCGCGAAGGCCTCGAGGTCGCGGCCCGAACTGCCCGCGAAGGCGGCGAGGAAATCCTCCACCGTGGCGGCGCGGCCGTCATTGTCGGTGAAGTAGCGGTCCATCCCGGCCCGGAAGGCCTCCGCGCCGAGGAGCGTGCGCAGCATCCGCACGATCTCGGCGCCCTTCTCGTAGACGGTGGCCGTGTAGAAGTTGTTGATCTCGGTGTATTGGCGCGGCCGCACCGGATGGGCCAGCGGCCCGGCATCCTCGGGGAACTGCCGCGCCCGCAGGGTGCGGACCTCGCCGATGCGGTGCACGGCACGCGAGCGCATGTCGGAGGAGAATTCCTGGTCGCGGAAGACCGTCAGGCCTTCCTTGAGGCAGAGCTGGAACCAGTCGCGGCAGGTGATGCGGTTACCGGTCCAGTTGTGGAAGTACTCGTGCGCGATGATCGCCTCGATGGCGGCGTAATCCGCGTCGGTCGCGGTCTCCGGCGAGGCGAGGACGTAGCGGTCGTTGAAGATGTTGAGGCCCTTGTTCTCCATGGCGCCCATGTTGAAGTCGGAGACCGCGACCACGTTGAAGACGTCGAGGTCGTAGGCGCGGCCGAAGGCGGTCTCGTCCCAGGCCATCGCGCGCGCCACCGCGTCGAGGGCGTAGTCCGCCCGCGCGGCCTTGCCCGGCTCGACGTAGACGGCGAGGTCCACCGTGCGGCCCTCGCTGATGGTGAAGGGGCGCCGGACGGCGTCGAGGCGACCGCCCACCAGGGCGAAGAGGTAGGCGGGCTTCGGATGGGGGTCGTGCCAGATCGCGTAGTGGCGCCCGGGGCCGGCCTCGCCGGATTCCACCGGGTTGCCGTTGCCGAGCAGGACCGGCGCCGCGTCGCGATCGGCCTCGATCCGCGTGGTGTAGACCGCCATCACGTCGGGCCGGTCGAGGAAGTAGGTGATCCGCCGGAAGCCGTCGGCCTCGCACTGGGTGCAGTAGACCCCGTTCGAGCGGTAGAGCCCCATCAGCTTGGTGTTGGCGCTGGGGTCGATCCGGGTCTCGATCTCCAGGGTGAAGGGACCCGTCGGCGGCCGGTGCAGGGTCAGGCCGGAGGGAGAGACGGCGTAGGCGTCCGCATCGAGGACGGCGCCGTCGAGGCAGAGGCGTTCGAGCACCAGGTCCTCGCCGTCGAGGACGAGGGGCGCGCCCGGGCGCCCGGCCGGGTTCGGCGCGAGGCTCAGGGTGGCCCGGACCCGGGTGGCGGTGGGATGGAGCGCGACGTCGAGGGCCACCGCGCCGATCCGGTAGTCGCTGGGGCGGTAATCCTCCAGGCGGATCGCGATCGGGGTTTCGGTGCGCATGCGGGATCCTCGACGTCGGGGCCGCACTGTGCGGGGTGCGCGGCGGCGGCGCAACGCGCGCGGCCCCAGGCTCGTTGACGCGTGCCCGCGCCGGACCAGATAGGCACTGACCCTTCGGAGAGCCCCAACCCATGCGCTTCCTTCACACCATGGTCCGCGTCGCGGATCTCGACCGTGCCCTCGATTTCTACGTGAACACCTTCGGCCTGCAGGAGGTGCGCCGCACCGACAACGAGAAGGGCCGCTTCACCCTGGTGTTCCTGGCCGCGCCCGACGATGCCGGCACCGCCCGGGAGACCCAGGCCCCCGTGATCGAGCTGACCCACAACTGGGACCCCGAGACCTATTCGGGCGGCCGCAACTTCGGCCACCTCGCCTACGAGGTCGACGACATCTACGCGTTCTGCGCGAAGCTCCAGGCGGCCGGGATCACGATCAACCGTCCGCCGCGCGACGGCAACATGGCCTTCGTGAAGTCCCCGGACGGGATCTCGATCGAGCTGCTGCAGAAGGGCCCCGCCAAGCCGCCGCAGGAGCCCTGGTCCTCGATGGAGAACACCGGCTCCTGGTAGGCCGGCCCCGACGAGCCGCCCCGCGCGGGCGGCTCGTCCCGTCCTCAGGCGCCGGTCTCGGGCGCGGGCGTGATGCCGAGCTGGCTCAGCTTGGCCGCCACGACCTCGATCGGCCGGCGCAGCTTGAGGCTGATGACCGAGACCGGGATGCCCTCGCGGGCCATCTCGGTGAGTTGCTGGACGGATTCGAGCGTCCAGGCCGTGTCGTTCGTCGCCATCGCTTCCTCCTCATCCTCGACGTTCGGTGACGCCGGGCTCGCCCGGCGCCAGACCGAGAGACGTGGCGCGAGGCGCGGCGCCCGCAAGCCGCGAGGCCAAAATCTCGCCATGCCGCTCCCGAGGGCACGATGCGTGGGGGATGGGCCTTGACCCCCGGCCCGCCCGCGGCGCACATCCGCGCCGGATCAGTCGGCCGGGCGGCCGCTCCGGGTGTCATGCCCGGGGAGGAAAGTCCGGGCTCCATGGAGAGACGGTGCCGGATAACGTCCGGCGGGGGCGACCCCAGGGACAGTGCCACAGAGAGCAGACCGCCACGGACCGGCCTCGGCCGATCCGCGGTAAGGGTGAAAGGGTGCGGTAAGAGCGCACCGCGGACGCGGCAACGCGGACGGCACGGCAAACCCCACCGGGAGCAAAACCGAATAGGGGCGACACGGGGGGGCCTCGCGGCCCCGTCAGGCCCTCTCTCCAGGCCCGTCGCCCGGGTTGGTTGCTCGAGGCGGTCGGCAACGATCGTCCCAGAGGAATGGCCGCCACGTCAGGGGGCCGCAAGGTCCCCGGGCCCTACAGAACCCGGCTTACAGGCCGGCTGATCCCCCACCGCTTCGGCGCGCGCCGCGTCTCCGACGGCGCCGCGCGCCCTCGCGGCGGCGGCCCTTGGCAGTCGCCGGAGCGCCCCCGCCGACCCGCCGGTCTCGCGCGGTGCCGGCGCCGCCGTCGCGCATCGGGAAAGCGCTTTGAGAGCGAAAACTTACGCTCGGTTAACCTTGCTGAGGTCTGATCCTCGGGAGCCGCTCCCCCTCGGCCAGGTTCGTTGACGGCGCTCAGAGGCCCATGGTACCCCGATTCATCCCGTCAACGGCGATTTTCGGATCGACGGACGCAGCCTGTCCCAGGCAGGCCGGTGTCCGCATGCGCGGTCGCGTCACGCGTCGACCCGGAGACGCCCCGTCTCTCCGAGCCGCGCTCGCGCGCTCCAGCCCCGTGGAAGGGACGCATGCGCCGCTTCGATCCGGTCGAGCCCTCACTCCTACCCTTCGCCCGAGCGATGCCCGCGCGACCGCCGCGCGCCGGGATCGCCCGGTGACGCGCGCGCCCCGCGAGGCGCGGGTGAGCCGATCCGTCGACGGGGCCCCGCACGTTCCCGTTCTCCTCGCCGAGGTCCTCGACGCCCTCGACCTGCCGGGCCGGGCGCTCGCCGTCGACGGCACCTTCGGGGCCGGCGGCTACACCCGGGCGATGCTCGGGACCGACCCGGCCGTTCACGTTCTGGCGATCGACCGCGACCCCGGCGCCATCGCGGGCGGCGCGCTCCTGGTGGCGGAGGCTGGCGGCCGCCTGACCCTCGTGTCGGGCCGGTTCGGCACCCTCGACGCCTGCGTCCGCGAGGCCGGTCACGCTTGGGCCGACGCGGTCGTCCTCGATATCGGCGTCTCGTCGATGCAGATCGACCAGCCCGAGCGCGGCTTCTCCTTCCGCAACGACGGCCCCCTCGACATGCGCATGGAGCGCGCCGGGCCGAGCGCCGCCGACCTCGTCAACGACTCCGAGGAAGCCGACCTCGCCGACATCATCTTCCACTACGGCGAGGAGCGCCGCTCCCGCGCCGTCGCCCGGGCGATCATCGAGGCGCGCCGCAAGGGCCGCATCGAGACCACCGCGGCCCTGGCCGAGATCGTGGCCAGCGTGGTCTGGGCCGATCCGGCCAGCGGCATCCATCCGGCGACCCGGACCTTCCAGGGCCTGCGCATCGCGGTCAACGACGAACTGGGCGAGCTCGTGCAGGCGCTGCACGCCGCCGAGCACATCCTCAAGCCCGGCGGCCGCCTCGCGGTGGTCACCTTCCACTCGCTGGAGGACCGGATCGTGAAGCAGTTCTTCTCGGCCCGCAGCGGCCGGGCGGCGCAGGCCTCCCGCCACCTCCCGAGCCTGGAAGCGCCGGCGCCGCGCAGCTTCGCGGCCGTGACCAAGGGCCCGGTGCTGCCGACCGAGGCCGAGACCGCCGCCAATCCCCGCGCCCGCTCGGCCAAGCTGCGC
The DNA here is from genome assembly GCF_053345175.1 of Methylobacterium sp. M6A4_1b. Lineage (NCBI taxonomy): Bacteria > Pseudomonadati > Pseudomonadota > Alphaproteobacteria > Hyphomicrobiales > Methylobacteriaceae > Methylobacterium > Methylobacterium sp. M6A4_1b. Next base: position 207,265 of record NZ_JBKEZQ010000004.1, on the reverse strand, counting down.
GCGGTGGAACGCACGGACGCCCCCGTGCCCGCCCCCCTGGCCGCCATCGAGACCCTGGCCGCGCTCCCGGCGCGGACAGGTCGGAGCGGAGGAGCGCGCCGGTGATCCGTTTGCTCAACCTGATCGCAGTGCTCGGCCTGATCGGCTCGGCAATCTACGCCTACTCGATCAAGTACGACACGCTCTACCAGGCCGGGCAGGTCTCGAAGGCCCAGACCCAGCTCAAGAAGGAGCGCCAGGCCATCGCGGTCCTGCGCGCCGAGTGGCAGCTCCTGACCCGGCCGGACCGGCTCCAGGCGGCGGTGGAGCGCTACCTCGCCCTGGAGCCCATCGGCACCGCCCATCTCGGGCGCCTCGCCGACCTGCCGGCCCGCCCGGACCGCGGCGACGAGATCGGCCGGCTCCTGGCCGCCACCGCGACGCCGAAGGAGAAGCCGACGGCGAGCCGCGGCGGCGACGAGCCGCGCACCACCGGCAGCGTGACGCCGCGCACCACCACGACCAGAACCCCGACCACGACTTCGAGGTAGTGCCCGTGTCCGAAGTCCCGCCGCCCGGCCAGGGCTCGATCCAGTCCGCCCGGACCAATCCTCCGGCCGAGCCGGCTCACGCCCCCGATCCTGCCGCCGAAGCCGGCGCGCCGCACGAGGCCGTCTCCGCCGAGTCCGCGACGCCCGAGGAAATCGGTGTCGAGCGGACGCGGCTGGAGCCGTCGGCCGAGGGCCTCGCGTCGCCGGCGTCGAGGCGCCAGTGGATCGTCCGCAACGTCCGGGCGATGTTCCACCTCGCCATCGAGCGCTCCTATACCCGCGTCGGCCTCGTGGGCCTCGCCTTCACGATGGTGTTCGCCACCATCAGCGGGCGCCTGATCCTGGGCGCCGCCTTTCCGGAGGCCGACAACGGCGACCGCCGGATCGCGGCCGCCGCCACCACCGCGATCCGCCCGGACATCGTCGATCGCAACGGCGAGATCCTGGCCACCGACATCCGCACGGTCTCGATCTTCGCCGAACCCCGCAACATCTACGACAAGGACGAGGCGGTCGAACTCCTCACCGCCGTGCTGCCGCAGATCAACGCCACCGAACTGCGCGCCAAGCTCTCCACCAAGAAGGGCTTCGTCTGGGTCAAGCGCGAGATCACGCCCAAGCAGCAGGCCGAAGTCCATCGCCTCGGCATTCCCGGCGTCGGATTCCTGCCCGACCACAAGCGCGTCTACCCCAACGGGGTCGCGGCCGCGCACATCCTCGGCGTGACCAACCTCGACAACATCGGCATCGCCGGCATCGAGAAGTACATCGACAACCAGGGCAACAAGGCACTCAACGATTTCGGCCTCGTGGCCAAGCAGACCGACCTGAAGCCGATCCAGCTCTCCATCGACCTGCGGGCGCAGTTCGCCGTGCGGGACGAACTCGCCTGGGGCCTCGACCACTTCAAGGCCAAGGCCGCCGCCGGCATGATCCTCGACGTCCAGACCGGCGAGGTGATCGCGCTCGCCTCCCTGCCGGACTTCGACCCGAACGATCCGGCCGACGCGCTCAACCCCGACCGCATCAACCGCATGAACGTCGGCGTCTACGAGATGGGCTCGACCTTCAAGGCGATGACCCTCGCGATGGCCCTCGATTCCGGCAAGTTCAACGTCAACTCCACCTTCGACACCCGCGGCGGCGTGCTGAACTGGGGCCGGCAGAAGATCCACGAATACCACGGCACCAACCGCGTCATCACGATGCCGGAGGTGTTCACCCACTCGTCGAACATCGGCTCGGCCAAGATGGCGCTCGGCATCGGCGTGCCCGGCCACAAGGCCTTCCTCAAGAAGATGGGCCTGACCGACCGGATGCGGACGGAGCTGCCCGAGAGCGCCGAGCCCATCGTCCCGGCCCGCTGGACCGAGATCAACACCATCACCATCGCGTTCGGCCACGGCCTCGCGGTGGCGCCGATCCAGGCGACGGCGGCGGTGGCGGCCATCGCCAATGGCGGCTTCCTGATGACGCCCACCTTCCTCAAGACCACGGCCGAGGAGGCGATGGCCAAGGCCACCCGCGTGCTCAAGCCCGAGACCAGCGAGGCGATGCGCTTCATCATGCGCCTCAACGCGGTCGAGGGGTCGGCCAAGAAGGCCTCGATCCCGTACTACTACGTCGGCGGCAAGACCGGCACCGCCGAGAAGGTGATCCACGGGCGCTACGTCAAGAACCGCCTGTTCACGACCTTCATGGCCGCGGCCCCCATGAACAACCCGAAATACCTCTTCGTCACCATCATGGACGAGCCCCAGGGCCTGCCGGAATCCGGCGGCTACGCCACCGCGGCCTGGAATTCCGGCGTCGTCACCGGCCGGGTGATCGAGCGCGTCGCCCCCGTCCTCGGCCTGCCGCCGCAATTCGACCCGCCGGTGAAGCCCTTCCCCCTGATGGTGAAACTCGGCGCCTACCACGCCACGCAGGTCGACGGGCGATGAGCGGGCCGACCCTCGGCGGGCTCTTCCCCGAGGCGGAGGCCGGAAGCGCCGGCCTGCCGGTCTCGGGCCTCACGGCGGACTCGCGAAACGTCGCGCCGGGCTTCGTCTTCGTCGCCGTTCCGGGCACCGCCGCCGACGGCCGCCGCTTCGCGGGCAAGGCCGCGGCGGCCGGCGCCGTCGCGGTGGTGAGCGAGGGCCCCAGGCCGGCGGGGCTCGACGCCACCGTGCCCTACCTCGCCGTCGCGGACGTGCGCCGCAGCCTCGCCCTCGCGGCGCAAGCCTTCTCGGCCCGGCAGCCGGCCCAGATCGTGGCGGTGACCGGGACGAGCGGGAAGAGCTCCGTCACCGACTTCGTGCGCCAGATCCTGGCGCGCCTCGGCGCCGAGGCGGCGAGCCTCGGAACGGTGGGCATCGTCACCAACCGGGGCGCCACCTACGGCTCCCTGACCACCCCCGACCCCGTGACCCTGCACGCCACCCTGGCGCGGCTCGCCGAGGACGGCATCGGATACCTGGCGATGGAGGCCTCCTCCCACGGGATCGAGCAGCGCCGCCTCGACGGAGTGGCGCTCGCCGCGGTGGGCTACACCAATCTCGGGCGCGACCACCTCGACTACCACGCCACCATGGACGACTACCTGGCGGCCAAGCTGCGGCTGTTCACGACCCTCGCGCAGCCCGGCATCCCGGCGGTGGTCAACCTCGACGGCGCCTATGCCGACATCGTCGTGGCGGCGGCCTCGGCCCGCGGCCTCGACGTCCACACCACGGGGTCGAAGGGCGACACGGTGCGGCTGATCTCGGCGCGGACCGAAGGCTTCCACCAGCACCTCGCGCTCCAGGCGCCCGGTCCATCGGGCCGGCTGCAGGACTACGCGGTGCGCCTGCCGCTGGTCGGCGGATTCCAGGTCGAGAACGCGCTCCTGGCCGCCGGCCTCGTGCTGACGACTCCCGCGGGCCGGGCCGACCGCCCGGGCGTGATCGCCGCCCTCGAACACCTCACCGGGGTTCCGGGGCGCATGGAGCGCATCGGCGAGGCCAATGGCGGCCTCTGCCTCGTGGACTACGCCCACAAGCCGGAGGCCCTCGACGGCGTGCTGACGGCCCTGCGCCCCTTCGCGACCGGCCGCCTGCGCCTCGTCTTCGGCTGCGGCGGCGACCGCGACACGGGCAAGCGCCCGATCATGGGCGCCATCGCGGCGAGACAAGCCGACGCCGTCATCGTCACCGACGACAATCCCCGCAGCGAGGATCCCGCCACGATCCGGGCGGCGATCCTGGCCGCCGCGCCGGGCGCCGTGGAGATCGGCGACCGGGCCGAGGCGATCCGCACCGCCGTGCAGGCCCTGGAGCCCGGCGACGTGCTCGTGGTGGCCGGCAAGGGCCATGAAACCGGCCAGATCGTGGGGTCACAGGTCCTGCCCTTCTCGGACCACGACGTCCTCCGGGCTGCGATCGCGGAACGCTCAGCATGACCGACAACACCCCGCCCTGCACCACCCCGCTCTGGACCGGCGACGCCCTCGCGGCCGCCACCGGCGGCACCCTGCTGGGCGAGGCCGGGCCGATCACCGGCGCCTCGATCGACACGCGCACGCTGCAGCCGGGCGACCTGTTTTTCGCCATTCGCGGCGAGGCCCGGGACGGGCACGACTTCGTCGCCGCCGCCCTGGCGCGCGGGGCCGGCGCGGCCGTCGTCGCGGCCGACCGGGCGCAGGATTTCGCGGGCGCCGGGCCGGTCCTGGCCGTCTCGGGCGCGGGCGAGGACCCGGTCCTCGACGCCATGCGGGCGCTCGGCACCGCGGCCCGGGCGCGCACGCAGGCCGGCATCGTCGCGGTGACGGGCTCCGTGGGCAAGACCGGGACCAAGGAGGCCCTGCGCCACGTGCTCTCCGGGCAGGGAGCGACCCACGCCTCCATCGCCTCCTACAACAATCACTGGGGCGTGCCCTTGACCCTGGCGCGCATGCCCGCCGACACGCAGTTCGGCGTGTTCGAGATCGGCATGAACCACCCGCGCGAGATCGTGCCGCTCACCGCGATGGTGCGGCCCGACATCGCCTTGGTCACCACCGTCGAGCCCGTGCACATCGAGCACTTCGCCTCGCTCTCGGCCATCGCCGACGCCAAGGGCGAGATCTTCTCCGGGTTGAAGGCGGGCGGCACCGCCATCATCAACCGCGACAACCCGAACTACGCGCGGCTGCTGGCCCACGCCCAGGCCTCCCGCGCCGGCCGTGTCGTCACCTTCGGCGAGCATCCGGAGGCGGATGTCCGCGCCCAGCGCATCGTGCTGCGCCCCGACCTCTCGGTGGTCGATTCCGTGGTGATGGGCATTCCGGTGACCTACCGGCTCGGCACGCCGGGCCGGCACACGGCCATGAACTCGCTGGGCGTGATGGCGGTGGTGCATGCCCTCGGGGCGGACCTCGCCCGCGCGGCCCTGTCGCTGGCGGCCCTGCGGCCGCCGGTCGGCCGCGGCGAGCGCACGGCCCTGGCGGTCGGGGAGGGCGAGGCCTTCCTGGTCGACGAGAGCTACAACGCCAACCCGGCCTCGATCCGCGCCGCCCTGGCGACCCTGGCCGGCATCGAGACCGGCCCGCGCGGGCGCCGCATCGCGGTGCTGGGGGACATGCTGGAGCTCGGACCCGAGGGCGAAGCGCACCACCGCGCGCTCGCCGGGCCGGTGGACGCCGCCAAGGTCGATCTCGTCTTCACGGCCGGGCCGTTGATGCGCAGCCTCTTCGAGGCCCTGCCGGTGAGCCGGCGCGGCGCGTGCGCGGCGACCTCCGCCGATCTGCTCGAACCCGTGCTGGCGGCCCTGCGTCCCGGGGACGCCGTGATGGTGAAGGGTTCGAACAGCATCCGCATGGGCCGGATTGTCGAAGCGCTCAAAGCCCGTTACGCGAACGCCCAAGCCGAACCGCCGCACGCCGTCGCGCGCTGAGGCGACCTTCATCACGGCCGGGGAGGGGCGACGCGCGCCCCTGAGCCTCCGGCCGAGTTCCGAACTGAACCACGGCCGGGTGCTGGATGCTGTATCTCCTGTCGGACTTGAGCGGCACCGTCTCCGCCCTCAACGTCTTCCGCTACATCACCTTCCGCACCGGCGGGGCGCTGTTCACGGCGGGCCTGTTCGTGTTCTGGTTCGGTCCGCTCATCATCTCGTCCCTGCGCCTGCGCCAGGGCAAGGGCCAGCCGATCCGCGAGGACGGCCCGCAATCGCACCTGCTGACGAAGCGCGGCACCCCCACCATGGGCGGGCTGATGATCCTCGCCGGCTGCGTGGTGGCGATCCTGCTCTGGGCCAACCCGCGCAACCACTACGTCTGGGTCACCCTGGCGGTGACGCTCGGCTTCGGCGCGATCGGGTTCTACGACGACTACCTCAAGGTGACGAAGCAGTCGCACAAGGGCTTCTCGGGCAAGTTCCGCCTGGTGCTCGAGGCCTGCATCGCCATCGCGGCCTGCGTGCTGATCTCGGTCTACTCGGCGCCCACCCTGCAGAACCAGCTCGCCTTCCCGGTCTTCAAGGACGCGCTCCTGAACCTCGGCTGGTTCTACGTGCTGTTCGCCGCCTTCGTGATCGTCGGCGCCGGCAACTCGGTGAACATGACGGACGGGCTCGACGGCCTCGCCATCGTGCCGGTGATGATCGCCTGCGGCACCTTCGGCGTCATCGCCTACCTCGTCGGCAACGTCTTCACGGCGGGCTACCTGCAGGTGAACTACGTCCGCGACACCGGCGAGCTCGCGGTGGTCTGCGGCGCGGTGATCGGGGCGGGGCTCGGCTTCCTCTGGTTCAACGCGCCCCCCGCCCAGGTCTTCATGGGCGATACCGGGTCCCTCGCCCTCGGCGGCCTCCTCGGTACCATCGCGGTGGCGACCAAGCACGAGATCGTCCTCGCGATCGTCGGCGGCCTGTTCGTGCTGGAGATGATGTCGGTGATCATCCAGGTCGCCTCGTTCAAGCTGACGGGCAAGCGGGTCTTCCGCATGGCGCCGATCCACCACCATTTCGAGCAGAAGGGCTGGAAGGAGCCGCAGGTCGTGATCCGCTTCTGGATCATCGCCGTGATCCTGGCGCTGGCCGGCCTCGCGACCCTGAAGCTGCGCTGAGCCCGATCCCATGACGCCCGGCCCCATGACGCCCGTCACCAGCTTCGCCGGCCAGAAGGTCGCCCTGTTCGGCCTCGGCGGCTCCGGCCTCGCCACCGTCCGCGCCCTGATCGCCGGGGGCGCCGACGTGCTCGCCTGGGACGACAGCCCGGAGAGCACCGGCCGCGCCCGCGAACAGGGCATCACCGTCTTCGACCTCCGCGAGGCCGACTGGACCGGGTTCACGGCCCTCGTCCTCGCTCCCGGCGTGCCCCTGACGCACCCGGTCCCGCACTGGACCGTGGAGAAGGCCGCAGAAGCCGGCATCCCGGTGATCGGCGACATCGAGCTGTTCTGCCGCGAGCGTCGCGCGCTGGCGCCGGGCGCGCCCTTCGTCGCCATCACGGGCACCAACGGGAAGTCGACCACCACGGCGCTGATCGCCCATATCCTGGCCTCGGCGGGCCGCGACGTGCAGATGGGCGGCAACATCGGCACCGCGATCCTGTCCCTGGCGCCGCCCGCGCCGGGCCGGATCCACGTGATCGAGCTGTCATCGTTCCAGATCGACCTGACGCCGAGCCTCGACCCGAGCCTCGGCATCCTCCTCAACATCACCCCCGACCACCTCGACCGCCACGGCACGCTGGCCGACTACGCCGCGATCAAGGGACGGCTGGTGGCGGGCGCGGACCGCGCCATCGTCGGGGTCGACGACGAACGCAGCCGGGCCATCGCCGACGCGCGGACGGGGCCGACCGTGCGCATCCATGTCGGGACGCCGGAGGCGGGCTTCGAGGGCCCGTCGGCCCGCGACGGGACGGTGTTCGACGTCGACGGCACGCCCATCGTCGATCTGTCCGGGATCGGCTCCCTGCGGGGCGCCCATAACTGGCAGAACGCGGCGGTGGCCGCCGCCTGCGTCCGGGCGCTGGGGATCGGCGACGCCGAACTCGTCGCCGGCCTGCGCAGCTTCCCCGGGCTGCCTCACCGCATGGAGGAGGTCGGCCGGCGCGGGCGCGTGCTCTTCGTCAACGACTCGAAGGCCACCAACGCGGATTCCACCGAGAAGGCGCTGACCGCCTTCCACGACATCCACTGGATCCTCGGCGGCAAGGCCAAGGAGGGCGGCATCGCGCCCCTGGCGCCGCTCTTCGGCCGCGTGGCGCACGCCTACCTCATCGGCGCGGCGAGCGAGGCCTTCGCCGCCACCCTCGAGGGCCGGGTCCCCTACACGGCGTGCGGGACGCTCGCGGCCGCCACCGCGAAGGCCGCCGAGGCGGCCGCCGCGTCGGGTGCGCAGGAGCCCGTGGTCCTGCTGTCCCCGGCCTGCGCCTCCTACGATCAGTTCCGGAGCTTCGAGGATCGTGGGGATCAATTCCGGAATCTGGTGCGCGCGCTGCCCTGACGCCCTGCGCCACGCGAATCGCAATCCAAATTCTCAATCATTCTCGCCTCCCATCGACGGCGTGTAGCGCGGTCCCGCCCTGTCGGCGGCGCGGTGATGGGTTGAGTGCATGGCGTTCACGATGGCACCCGGCGCCGCGCGCTGGCAGGCGGGCGCCTGGGCCCAGATCCCCGTCCTGCACGTGCTCCGGCGTTTCGCGACGCTGCTCCTCGTCGCCTTCATCTTCTTCGCCTGCTTCGCCTTCTCGGACACCTCGCCCTACGACGTGGTGGCGATCCCCACCATCGTGCTCTGGCTCTGTCTCGGCCTGCGCCTGTACCGGGGCATGGTGCCGCTGCTCTGGCTGCTGATCCTCTACGTCGGTTCGATCACGGTGGCGCTGCTGCCCTATGTCGACCAGCCGCTGCCGGTGACCTGGACGATCCAGCTCGCCTACCTGGCGATCACCGGCGTGTTCTTCGCGATGCTGTTCTCCGACGACACGCAGGCGCGGATGGAACTCGCGCTCAAGACCTTCGTGGCGAGCTGCCTCCTGTCGAGCGCCTTCGGCATCCTCGGCTATTTCGGCTTCATCCCCACCGAAGACCTGTTCTACAAGTACGGCCGCGCCTCGGGCACCTTCCAGGACCCGAACGTCTTCGGCTCGTTCCTGACGCTGGGCGCCCTCTACCTCATGCACGGCCTGCTCCTCGGCACGAGCCGGCGGCCGATCTTCGCCTCCGCGATCCTGATGGTGATCGTGGCGGGCATCTTCCTCTCGTTCTCGCGCGGCTCCTGGGCGGGCACGCTGATCGCCGTCTTCGTGATGGTCGCCAGCGTCTACGCCACGACGCCCTCGGCGCGCCTGCGCCGACGCATCGTCACCCTGACGGTGCTCGCGGTCGTCGCCACCGCGGTCGCCATCGTCGGCCTGCTGTCGATCGGCGACACCGCGGAGATGTTCTCCAAGCGCGCCGCGGTCACGCAGGACTACGACACCGGCGAGAACGGCCGCTTCGGCAACCAGATGCGGGGCCTCGGCATGCTGGTCGACGAGCCCTTCGGGATGGGTCCCCTGCGCTGGCGCCTGATCTTCGCCCTGGAGCCGCACAACACCTTCATCGGCAGCTTCGCCAATGGCGGCTGGCTCGCCGGCGTCACCTTCATCGGCCTCGTCCTGACGACGAGCGTCGTCGGCTTCCGCCTGATGCGCCGCGATACGCCCTATCGCCGGCACGCCCAGATCGTCTTCCCGGCCCTGCTGATGTTCTTCCTGCAGGCCTTCCAGATCGACATCGAGAAGTGGCGCCACGTCTACATGATGCTGGGCATGATCTGGGGCCTGGAGGCGGCACGGCTGCGCTGGCTGACGGCCGGGGACCGGGCCTGACGCTGCGCCGGGCCGGAGAGGATCTCAGGCCGCCTCCGGCTCGGGGTCTCCCGACTCGGGGTCTTCCGGCGCGGGGTCCTCCGGCTGAAGGTCTTCCGGCTCCGGATCGGCCGTCCAGGCCGTGGCGAAGGCTGCCAGATGGCGGGCATCCGCGAAGGCCAGGACGGTGACGGCCCGGTCCGCCGGCATGCCGCCGGGATAGGGCGACAGCAGGACCTTCTCCTCCGACAGTTTGGCCCCCGGCGCATGCTCGGCGAGCCAGGCCGCGGCCTCGGGCGAGAGGCGGCTCGGATCGGCCGCGTCGCGCGCCCGCGAATCGCCGCGCAGGACGAGGACGTAGGAGCCGAGCGCCGGATTGCGCTGCTGCACGGCCTTTACGATGTCGAGAAACATGCCGATCGGTTCCCGGTTGTGCTCAGTGCAGCTTCACGCGCGACTCGGTCCGCCGGGTCAGCGCGCGGGCGACCGCGTCGAGGGTGGTCTTCACCGTGCCGTGCAGCGCCTGCTCGTGCATCTTGTAGAGCGAACGGTACATCATCCGCGCGAACAGCCCGGCGATGAACATGTTCTTGCCCTTGATGAATCCCATCAGGCTGCCGACGGTGGAGTATTCGCCCAACGAGACCAGCGAGCCGAAGTCGCGGTACTTGAAGGCCTTCAACGGCTTGCCGGCCATCTTGTCGGGGATGATCTTGATGAGGTGCGAGGCCTGCTGGTGCGCGGCCTGGGCGCGGGGCGGGATCGGGGTGTCGGAGCCCTTCTCGACCAGGTAGGCGCAGTCGCCCATCGCGAAGATGTCCGGGTCGCGGGTGGTCTGCAGGGTCGGCGTCACCACGAGCTGGTTGTTGCGCGTGGTCTCGAGGCCGCCGATCTCGTGGAGGAAGGGCGGCGCCTTCACGCCGGCCGCCCAGACCACGAGTTCGGAGGGGATGAAGCCGCCGTCGGCGAGCTGGACGCCGTCGGGCCGGACCTCCGTCACCCGCGCTCCGGTGCGGACCTCGACGCCGATCTTGTCGAGCAGCACCATGACGTCCCGGGACATCCGCTCCGGCACCGCCGGCAGGATGCGGCTCGCCGCCTCGACCAGGGTGATCTTGAGGTCTTTCGCCGGGTCGATGCGGTCGAGGCCGGTGGCGGCCACGTCGCGGGTGGTCCGGTGGAGCTCGGCGGCGAGCTCGGTGCCGGTCGCGCCGGCGCCGATCACCGTGACGTGGAGCTGGCCCGGGCGCACCGGACCCGGCTGGGTGTGGGCGCGCAGCATGCCGTTGATCAGGCGCTGGTGGAAGCGCACCGCCTGGCCCTGGGTGTCGAGGGCGATGGCGTTCTCCTTCACGCCGGGCGTGCCGAAATCATTGGTGGTGGAACCCACCGCCATCACCAGCGTGTCGTAGGGGATCTCGCGCACGGGCGTGACCTCGCGCCCCTCGGTGTCGTGGCTGGCCGCGAGGTGAATCACGCGCTTGGACCGGTCGAGGCCGGTCATCTCGCCGATTCGGTAGCGGAAATGGTGCCGGTGGGCATGGTGCAGGTAGTCGACCGCGTGGTGCCCGACATCGAGGCTGCCGGCGGCGACCTCGTGCAGCAGCGGCTTCCAGATGTGGGTCCGCGCCCGGTCGACCAGGGTGACGTGGGCCTTCTGCGTGCGACCGAGCTTGTCGCCCAGCTTCGTGGCGAGCTGCAGGCCCGCCGCGCCGCCGCCAACGACCACGATGCGGTGTAAGGTGTCCTCGGTTTCGCCCGGTACCATGTCTCTGACGTCCTCGTGTGCCGCGGCTGCGTGCCCCCACGACGGGCGACGCATGTTCATCCCGCGTTGGAGCTTAAAAGGATTACAAACCGACCGCTATTCCCGTTACGCCGGTGCGCCCGGCTGGCGCAGGGGATGCGCCCGGGCGAAGGCGTCCTGGGCGAGGCAATCCTCGGCGATCCGGCGCACGGTCGGGAACGGCGCGGTGTCGACGCCGAAGATGCCGGTGCCGACCCAGAGGCTGACGAGGCAGAGATCGGCGTGGCTGACGGCGTCCCCTTGCGCGTAGCGCCCGGTGCCGGGCTCGCGGGTGAGGCGGGTCTCCAGGGTCTGCAGACCGGTCGCCATCCAGTGGCGCACGAAGCCGAGCATGCGCTCGCGCGGCAGGTCGTAGGTCTCCATCAGGAAGTTGCGCACCCGCGGCACGTAGAGCGGGTGTGTGTCGCAGGCCACGACCTGGGCCAGGGAGCGGGCGCGGGCGCGCTCGCGGGGCTGGCTCGGCAGCAGCGGCGTGGCCGGATGGACGTCCTCGAGATAGTCGAGGATCGCCAGCGACTGGATCAGCGGCGGATCCTCGCCATCGAAGAAGGCCGGCACCGCGCCCTGCGGATTGATCGCGAGGAATTCCGGCTTGAACTGCTCGCCGGCATCGAGGTCGAGGAAGACTTCCTCGTAGGCGATGCCCTTGAGATTGAGCGCGACCCGGACACGGAAGGCCGCGGCCGAGCGCCAATTGCCGTACATCTTCATGCGCGCAACGTTTCCTCTTCGCGGAATCTTATCCGTCTCTTATCGTCCGGCGACCACACCCGACATCGCGCCGGCCCGCAAGCCCGTTCTGCCGGCGAATGCCGGCGGATTGCACGATTTGGCAGCGCCGTGATCATCGCGCATAGGAGAAGGCGAGGGGTCCATCCTCGGCCGATGAGTGACGCGATGCAGATCGACACGCCCTACCTGATGTTCCTCGGCGACGTGCCCGATCGCCTCGCCGCCAAGACGGCCTACGGCATCAAGGACTGGCGTCCCGAGTGGTGCGTCGGCCAGCTGCGGCTGCCGGGCTGCGCCGCGGATCTCGGGATTCCGGACCTCACCCTGGCCGAGGCCGTCGCGAAGGGCTGCCGCACCCTGGTGATCGGCGTCGCCAATGCCGGCGGCGTCCTGCCGGAGCACTGGATCGCCGAGGTCGTTTCGGCGCTGGAGGCGGGACTCGACATCGCCAGCGGGCTGCATGCCCGCCTCGGGGCGGTGCCGGCGATCGCCGAGGCCGCCGAGCGCAACGGCCGGCAGCTGCACGACGTGCGGCACACAGCCGAGACCTTCGCCACCGGCAAGGGCACCCGGCGGCCCGGCCGCCGCCTGCTCAGCGTCGGCACCGACTGCTCGGTCGGCAAGAAGTACACCGTGCTCGCCCTGGAGCGCGGCATGCGCGAGCGCGGGCTCGACGCGGATTTCCGCGCCACCGGCCAGACCGGCGTCTTCATCTCGGGGCGCGGCGTCGCCATCGACGCGGTCGTGGCCGACTTCATCTCCGGCGCCGTCGAGTGGATCGCGCCCGCGGCGGCGCCGGACCACTGGGACCTCCTCGAGGGCCAGGGCTCGCTGTTCCACCCCTCCTTCGCCGGCGTCAGCCTCGGGCTGCTGCACGGGGCGCAGGCCGATGCCTTCGTGGTCTGCCACGAGCCGACCCGGACGACCATGCGCGGCGTCCAGCACCCGCTGCCGACCATCCGGGAGGTGATCGATCTCACGGTCCAGCTCGGACGCCTGACCAACCCGGACATCCGTCCGGTGGGCATCGCCGTCAACACCCAGGACCTGGAGGAGGGGGCGGCCCGGGCGCTCCTGTCCGACCTCGCCCGCGAGCACGACCTGCCGGCCACCGATCCGGTCCGCTTCGGCGTCGCGGGGATCGTCGACCGGATCGTCGCCGAATTTCCGCCCGCCGAGGCTTCCCTCGCGATCACGGGGGCGAGCGCGTGACCCGTCGCCTCGACGTCGCGGTCGAGCGCTTCCCCATCGCGGGCGCCTTCACCATCGCGCGGGGCAGCCGCACCGAGGCGGTGGTGGTCGTCGCCACCGTCACCGACGCGGAGGGTCGGGCCGGGCGCGGCGAGTGCGTGCCCTATGCCCGCTACGGCGAGACCGTGGAGAGCGTCGTCGCGCTGATCCAGGATCATGCCGAGGCGATCGCCGTGGGGGCGACCCGGGCCGACCTGCAGGTCGGGATGAAGGCGGGGGCCGCGCGCAACGCCCTCGACTGCGCCCTGTTCGACCTGGAGGCCAAGCAGCTCGGGCGCCCCGCCTTCGCCATCGCCGGCCTGTCCGCGCCGCAGATGGCCACCACCGCCTATACCCTCAGCCTCGGCGCTCCGGAGAGCATGGAGGAGGCCGCGCGCAAGGCCGCCCACCGGCCGCTGCTCAAGGTGAAGCTCGGCGGTGCCGGCGACCCCGAGCGGATCGCCGCCGTGCGGCGCGGCGCGCCCGATTCGCGCCTGATCGTGGATGCCAACGAGGCTTGGGCGGCGGACACGATCGAGGCCAACCTCGCGGCCTGCGTCGCCGCCGACGTCCGGCTGATCGAGCAGCCCCTGCCCGCCGGGGAGGACGCGCTCCTCGCCGAGATCGGCCGGCCGATCCCGATCTGCGCCGACGAGAGCCTCCACGACCGCGCCGGCCTCGACGCCCTCAGCCGGCGCTACGACGCCATCAACATCAAGCTCGACAAGGCCGGCGGCCTGACCGAAGCGGTGATGCTGGCCCACGAGGCGCGGGCACGCGGCTTCTCCCTGATGATCGGCTGCATGGTCGGCACTTCCCTCGCCATGGCGCCCGCCATGCTGCTCGCCCACCACGCCGAGTACGTCGACCTCGACGGTCCGCTGCTGCTCGCCCGCGACCGGGAGCCGGCCCTGCGCTTCGAGGGAAGCCTGATCTACCCGCCCGAGCCCGAATTGTGGGGGTGAGGTCACAGGCCTCACACCATCCCACGCCTCTTGGACTGGGCGGTCCGCGCTGCGCCTTCGCGGGCAACCGGAGAGCCGATCACCCCTTCACGATGGCGCGCAGGAAGTAGACCAGCGCCGTGAAGGTCACGAGGCTGGCGGCATAGAACGCGACGAACCAGAGCAGCCGGCGGCCCTTGGCGCCGGACGATCGCCCGCTCAATGCCCGTAGCCCCCGGATTCGATGTCCTCCGCCACCTTACCCCGGAAGACCCAGTAGGCGTAGCCGGTATAGGCGAGGGTCAGGGGCATCACCACCGAGTAGCCGACGAGGGCGAATTGGAGGGCGCTGACCGCGTTGGCCGCCTGCCAGATCGTGTAGTGCGGCGGCACGATGTAGGGGAACAGGCTGATGGCCAGCCCGAGGAAGCCCAGCAGGAACAGCGCGATGGTGAGCAGGAACGGCGCCACGTGGCGACCGTTGCGGATGCCCTGGTAGATGCCCCAGGCGACGAGGGCCGTCACCACCGGCACCGGCGCGACGTAGAGGATGTTCGGCCAGGAGATCCAGCGCCACTGGATGTCGAGGCCGAGGAACGGCACCCAGGCGCTCACCACGGCCATCGACACGATGGTGGCGGCCAGGAACTGCAGGCTCTTGCGCCTGGCCCAGATCTCGAGCTCGCCCGAGGTCTTCATCACGCACCAGGTCGCGCCGAGAAGGCCGTAGCCGCAGACGAGGCCGATTCCGGTCAGGACGCTGAAGGGTGTGAGCCAGTCCATGGTGCCGCCGGCGAAGCCGCGGCCCTCGACCTTGAAGCCCTGGACGAAGGCCCCGAGCACCATCCCTTGCGCGAAGGTCGCCACCAGGGAGCCGTAATGGAAGGCGTTGTCCCAGACGAACTGCGAGCGGTCGGCCTTGAATCGGAACTCGAAGGCGACGCCGCGGAAGATCAGGGCGATCAGCATCAGGATGATCGGGATGTAGAGCGCCGGCAGCAGGATGGCGTAGGCGACGCTGAACACCGCGAACAGGCCGCCGCCGCCCAGCACCAGCCAGGTCTCGTTGCCGTCCCAGATCGGGGCGACCGAGAGCATCATGCGGTCGCGCCAGTTGCCCTTCCGCGCCGACGTGAACAGGATCCCGACGCCGAGGTCGAATCCGTCGATGACGACGTACATCGCCACCGCGACCGCGAGCAGCGCGGCCCAGACGAGCGGGAGCCAGAAGGCCGCGCCCTCGTATTCCATTCCGAAGCCGAACATCCGCTACGTCCCTCGTCCGCGTCGCGAATCGCCTACCGCGTCACGGGGACGAGCGTTCCCCGCGCTCGGCGAGCCTAGCGCGTTCGGCGTGGCTTTGCGCGCCCCGCCAGGGAACTTTCCGGTCGCTCTCCGTCAGCGTGTCACGGGAAACCGAAACGGGGGCGACCGCCTGACCAGCCCGCCGGCCGATCTCGGCGGCGCCCTCGCGCAAGGCCGCGTCGCGCATCGCGGCGGGCAGGGCGTCCCAGGCCGCCGCGGCCGCGCCGGCGCCGGCCGGACCCGGGGTCAGGGTCTCGCCCTGGCGCTGGAGCGCCAGCCAGGACAGGGCGCCGATCACCAGGCCGGCACGGATGAGGAATGACATGGGTCTGGCCCGGACGCGCCCCGGCGGGGGCGTGCCGACCGTCGCGGCCGACCGGTTAAAGACCGCCTGACCCGCCGCCCGCAAAGCGCCGGAATGGTGAACACAAGCTTAGCGCGATGCTCTTCCAGGCTTTTTCGTGTCATGCCCCGAAAAGGTCTGTCTCGGTGACCGGTCACGGTTACGTCCCGGAAAGCATGCGGAGACAATCGGACTGTCTAGCGCAAGACTCGCTTAAGTCGGCTCTGCGAAGTTCGCCTCAGTCGAGTGTTCGTCGAGCCAAGGGGCGTCGGGGTGGCCTTCGGGTCAGAGTCCGCGCTGTGCGTGTCGGTATTGCGTATCTACGGTGCCCTGGCTTCCCTCATCGACGTCCGCCTCGCCGGGCTCGTCCATGAGTCGGTGAAAGAGGATGGCGGCGTGCGCTTCCGGCACGAGCGCTTCCTGGTCTCCCGCCTCGCCACCGGCCTGATGATGATGCTGGGCCTGCCGCCCTACCTCGTTCTGCGCGGGGTGCCGACGGGCGTCGAGGCCGTGGCGATCGCCAGCCTGATGCTGCCGGTCTTCGCCGCCGTCCTCCTTTCCCGCACCGGTATTCTCTGGCTCGCCCACGCCATCTCCTCGGCCGGCCTCACCGGCGTGGTGGTCTGCCTCGCGATGATGACCGGAGGCGCCAACTCCGCCGCCGCGATCTGGCTGGTGGCGATTCCCCTGGAGGCCGTGGTCTCGGGCTCGCGGCGCGCCACCCTGGCCGCCGCCGTCGTCGCGGCTCTGGGCGCGCTGGCCGTGGCCCTGCTGCCCCCCCTCGCCGAGGGCACGCCCCTGCCGGAATGGTCGCGGGCCCTGGCGATGCCGGTCTTCGCGATCACGGCGATCGGGCACATCGCGGCCCAGGCCCTCGAACATTTCCGGCACGAGGGCCGCTGGCTCGCCCGCCTGCGCGACAACGAGCGCCGCGACCGCATGCTGCTCTCGGCGATCGACGATCTCGTGACGTGGCACGACCACAACGGCCGCGTCCTCGAGGCCAGCGCCTCGGCCAGCCGCTTCCTCGGCGCCGAGCCGACGGCCCTGCACGGCCACGGCCTGCTCGAACGGGTCCATGTCGGCGACCGTCCCCTTCTCCTCCAGGCGCTGAGCGACGTCGCCGCCCATGGCCGCCCGGCGCGGGTGCAGTTCCGCCTGCATCTCGACTTCGCGGCCGCCCGCGCCGAAGGCGCGGCCCGGGTGATCTTCGCCGAGATGCGCATCCACCGGATCGACGAGCAGGCGGCGGAGACGGCCGTGCCCGGCCGCCTGCAGTCGAGCGTCGTCGCGGTGACCCGCGACGTGACCGAGCACCGCCGCCACGCGGAGGAGCTGGAGCAGGCCCGCGCCGAGGCCGAGCGCGCCGACGAGGTGAAGAGCCGCTTCCTCGCCAATGTCAGCCACGAGCTGCGCACGCCGCTGAACGCGATCATCGGCTTCTCCGAGGTGCTGTCGGGGGAGGGCGGCATCGCCGCCGACCCCGAGCGCACCCGCGAATACGCCGGCATCATCCGCAATTCCGGCCAGCACCTGCTGGACGTGGTGAACACGCTCCTCGATATGTCGCGGATCCAGAGCGGCCATTTCGACTACGCCCCGGAGCCCTTCGACCTCTCGGCCCTGGTCCAGACCTGCTGCAACCTCATGCAGCTTAAGTTCGACCAGGCCGGCATCACCCTGGTGCGCGACGCCGGCGCCGCGCCGGTGGAGATCACCGCGGACATGCGCGCCTGCCGGCAGATGTTCATCAACCTCCTGTCGAACGCGGTGAAGTTCACCCCGCGCGGCGGGCGGGTGGAGGTCGGCCTGCGCGGCTCGGGCAAGCACCTCGACCTCATCGTGGCCGATACGGGCATCGGCATCAGCGAGGCCGACCTGCCCCGCGTCGGCAGCCCCTTCTACCAATGTGCCGGCGGCTACGAGCGCACCCACGAGGGGACCGGCCTCGGTCTCTCGGTGGTGCAGGGCCTCGTCGGCCTGCATGGCGGTGCCATCCTCATCGAGAGCACCCGCGGCGAGGGCACCACGATCACCGTCACGCTCCCGCGCGAGTGCCGGGTCACCACCGGTGCCATCCCGGCGGCGACCATCCGCACCCGCCTGCGCTCGCCGATCGCCGGCGGCAGCCTCGTCGCCGCCGCCAAGGACGGACCGGTGCCGATGCGCCGGCCGATGGGCCTGTTCGAATCGAGCCCCGAGCCGGTGCGCGAGAGCTACGTCCCCCTGCGGCGCGCCGGATGAGCGCGCCGGAATCCTGCCGGCACCGGGCGGTCCGGGCCTCGCATCGCGCGGGGCCCGGACGCCGTTGCGACCAGCCCTGAGGAGATCCGATGCGCGAGCCGCACGCACGCCGCGACCAGCGAGAGATCGTGGTTCCCACCCGCACCCGCGAGGCCCGGCCCGTTGCCCGGCGCCGCCCGGCCCCCGGCCGCCTGGCGGGACTGAGCGCGCTGGCGGGGGGCGCCGGCCGCGCCGTCCTGCGCCATCCGGGCGAGGTGCTCGGGGTCGCCGCCGTCCTCGGCGCCGTCTCGATGATCTGCCTGAACGCGCTCGGCTATCAGATGGGCCGACACCCCGCGCCGATCTTCCCGAAGCTTCCGCCGAAGGCGACGGTCGCCCGCGCGGCGGAAGGGCCGAAGGCGGCGGCGCCGGCCGTCGCCAAGGTAGAGGCGACCAAGTCGGAGGTCGCCAAATCCGAGGCGACCAAGTCCGAGGCGACCAAGTCCGGGGCGACCAAGTCCGAGGCGACCAAGTCCGGGGCCAGGGAGGAGCCGGCGAAACCCGAGGGCGCGGCCAAGTCTCCGCGGGACGGCATCGGCGAGATCATCCGGTCCGGCGAGTCGGCGGGCGTCGAGACCACGGCCTCGGTCGCGAGCCTCGGCGGATTGTCGATCGCCCAGGCCCAGCGCGCCCTGGTCAAGCTCGGTTACGGTCCGCTGAAAGCCGATGGCCTGATGGGCGCGAGCACCCGGGCGGCGATCGAGAAGTTCGAGCGGGACCGCAAGCTGCCGGTGAAGGGCGAGCCGTCGCAGCGGACCTTCCGCGAACTCGCGACCCGGGCAGGGGTGACGCGGGGCTGATCCGCCAGGGCGGCGTGCTATAGACCCGCGCATGGCACGCCTGCGCTCGGATTTCTGGGTCTCCGCCTACCTTCGCCGCCTCGACATCGAGGGCATCGCCGCGGTCCAGCGCCGGCGCGGCTCCCCCGAGGCCGGGGCGATCTTCGTGAAGGTGGATCGCCTCGACGGCAGCGCCGACCTCTATGGGCCGGCCCCGCAATCCCTCGTCGATTCCGAAGGCGACGGCGACCGCCGCTTCGTCGCCCTCCTGAGCGAGGCATCGCCCGCCGACGTGGAGATCCGCCTCGGCAAGGAACTGCGCTTCGACGACGATCTCTGGATCGTCGAGATCGACGACCGCGCCGGGCGCCATCGCCTCGACCTCGCCGAGTAGACCAGCCCGGCCGGTTGCCGGCCGATTCCGCGTTCAGTGGGTCTGGCGCTGCCGGCTCGGCAGGGGCGTCCGCAGGGGCGGGCGCTCGGTCGTCGAAGCCAGCGCCCGCGGACGCTGCGCATCGGGGGCGTGGTAGGGCTGGTGGGCCGTGGCGCCGGCGCGGTCCTGCGGGGTCCAGTCGAGAATCGCCGCCAGGAGATCGCGCGCGGCGGCCCGCGGCAGGGTCCGGAACAGCTTGACCAGATCGAAGACCCGGTCGACCGAGCGGGCGACGGACTCGTTCAGGGTCAGGTAGATGTAGACCGCCTCCTCCTCGTGCAGGGCGGCGGCGCGCAGGGCGACGGTGAGCAGTTCGTAGCGCAGGGACGGATCGGGCGTCGCGGCGAGGAACCCCTTGGGCAGGCCGAGCATCTCGGTCAGCGCGGCCACGAAGCCGGCGACATCGCCCCGGGCCGAGAACCCGGTGAGCACCGCTCCGGCCTCGCGCGGCGCGGGCGGGCTCGGCCGCAAGGCCGCCGTCGCCATCATCGCATGGCCGATGGCCTCGCGACGGGCCTCGTCGGCCAGGAGGAAGAGCGGCGCCACATCCGAATGGGCCAGGTCCTGGCGGGCGAGGAGCGTGCGGGCGAGATCGGGCGTCTTCCGCGCGCGGGCGACGAGGCGCGCCAGCATCTCGCCCTGAAGGTTGACGGCGGGGTTGGCGGCGAGCGACCGGTCGATGGTGGCGTCCTCGCGCGCGACGAGGTCCGCGAGGGTGGAGCGGCTGAGATCGTGCCGGCTGGCGATGGCGGGGCCGAGCTCGGAATCCTCCGTGAGGGCCGCCTGGATCATGGCCTGGGTGAGGATCGGCGCCTGCGCGATCACGGCGTCCCGGGCGCCGCCTCCGCGTTCCACCAGGGCGGCCAGCAGGGCGGGCGGCGTGTCGGGGAAGGGCGCGAGCTTGCGCGCGACGATCTCGGCGGTCTCGTCGTCGACGATCGGGATCAGTCCGCCGGCCAGGGACGCGAAGGCCGCCACGGTCTTGCGGTCCCGGACCGTGGCCGAGAGGAAGAGATCCGTCTGCACCCGGAGGATCACGGGTTTCAGATCGAGATTGTCGAGACGCGACAATTCGATCAGGCCGGAGAGGTCCGGCGCATCGTCGAATGATGGGGACATGGCACTTCGGTTACGCAGAACTCGCTGATCACAAGGATTAGCGGAATTGCGTGAACCGACCTTTAAGGACGGTCCGCCCGGACCGTCCCTGCTTGCGCCATGCCGATCATGACCGCGAGCGCGATGGCTTCACCGACTGCCTTCAGCCCGCGCGGCGGGGCTTGGCGTCCTCGCCGGTTTTCGGCGGGGGGAAGACCACCGGGGTCGGGGCATTGGCGGCCATCGGGCCGGACGCCGCGGCCGGTCCGGAGACCGGCGTCGAGACGGGGCTCGCCGCTGCCGCGGCCATCCCGGCGGCCACCGGAGCCGTGCCCGCATGAGCCGTGTCCTTGAGTGCCGTGTCCTTGATTGCCGTGTCCCTGGATCCTGTGCCATTGCCGCCGGACGGAAACAGAACCGTGGTGGCCTTGGTCCCGGTCGACGTGTCCATCTTCGGCATGGCGACGGGGGGCGGTGCGGACGGTGCCATCGGGGCCGGGAGCACACCCTCCGGCGCCGTCTCGTCCTCGGCTTGGGCCTCCTCGGGACCGGCGATGAGTTCGGTCGGGGTCTTCCATACGAACGCGTCGAGGCGGCCGCTCACCGGGGAAACCGGCGCCCAATACTCGGAGGCGATGCCGTCGGCAACCCAGAGCGGGTCACGCGGCGCGTGGGCGGCCCGCGACAGCCACTCGCGGGCGCGGCCCGAGCCCGCGCCGTGCTCGGCCTCCTCGATGCGCGCCATGGTCAGGCAGGCGCGGACCGTTGGGCGGTCGGCGAGGAGCGGTGCCAGTGCCTCGCGGGCCTGGCCGAACTCGCGCGCCTCGTAGGCCGCCTGCGCCATGGCGAGGCGCGCCTCCGGATGCCAGGACGAGATCTTGGCCAGGGTCTCGGCCCGGGCCATGCGGTCACGCACGGAATCGCCGGTGCGCAGGTTCAGGTAGGTCTTGGCCAGATCGGGATGCGGCCCGGCGCGCCAGGCGGCCTCGATGATCTTGGCGCCCTTCCGCAGGTCGCCGCGGCGCACCATGAGGCGCGCGGCGAGCACCGCCGCCGGAACGAGGTCGGGCGCGAGCTTGACGGCCTTGAGGACGCGCTCGGTGGCCGCCTCCGGCTCGCCGGCCTCGCGCTCCTGCGCGGCGGCGGTGAGCAGGACGGCGCGCTGGCGCCGGGCCAAGGACTTGTCGATGAGGCCGAGGGAGGCGCGCCGCTCCACGGTCTCGTTGGCGCCGCTCCAGTCGCCGTCGGCGCACTGGGCCTCGAGGACGGCCTCGTTGGCCCAGGTGACGCTCGGCGCCAGGCGGGCGGCCTCGGCCGCATAGGCGCGGGCGGAAGCGTCGTCCTCGCGACGGCGGGCCTCGACGAACAGGCCGCGCAGGCCGAGCACGCGGGTCTCGGGGTCGTTGACCATGCGCTGGAAGGCCTGCTCGGCCGCCTCGCGGTCGCCGGAGATCTGTGCGGCCTGGGCCTTGAGCAGCAGCGTCAACGGCTCGGCGCCGAGCAGGCGCTCGGCATCGTTGGCATGGCGGCGGGCGGCGAGGGGGTCGCCGGACCCGACCGCGACCATCCCGCGGGACAGGGCGGAGAAGCCCTTGGCCCGGCGCCGGTCGCGCGAGCCGCGCACCAGGGTCTCCGGCAGGGTGATGAAGCCCCGCACGATGGCCCAGACGAAGCCGATCAGAATGGCGGCGATCAGGACGCCGATCAGCCCGATGGCGAGGCTGGTGGCCACCTCGTAGCCGTTCCACACGATGGTGACGGTGCCGGGATGGTCGGCGACCCAGGTCGCGCCGTAGGCGGCGACCGCGAGGAGGGCCAGGAAGGCGAGGGCGCGCCACATGAGATCAGAAACTCCTGGGAGTGGCGTCGGCCGGTCCGGCGACACCGAGAGTCGGGGGCGGAAGCACTCGGCGCTCCCGCGCGAAATCCGGGGCGCCGCGCATCCCGTCCGAGATCGGGGTGCGCGGCCGCGCGCTCAACGGGAGGCGCCGGTGGCGGGCAGGCCCTTGAAGGCCTCGGCGAGCAGGCCCTGGGCCGCGTCGCCGGCGGCGGCGCGCGAGGAGAGCTTGGTACCGAACTCGCCGGCCTCGGCCCGTGCCGCCTCGGGCAGAGCCGCGAAAGCCTCGGCCGCCTCCTTGATCGCACCGCGGTCCAGGGCATCCTGAACCTTCGGCGCGGTGTCGGGGGCCGGTGCGTTGGCGCCGCCTCCGCCGGCCGGGATTTCGACGCGGCGGACCTGGACGATCGATTCGGCCATGCTCATCAACCTGGTGCCGATGTCCCCGGTCTCGGCCACGGCCTTGCTCTGGGCGGCCCGGCGCTTGGCGGCGATCTTCTCGGCGATGGGCCGGAACTCGGCCGCGAGGGACCGGGCCGTCGGCGCGCCCTTGTCGGCGAAGGCCGCGACCGCGCTGAGGCGTGCCGGATCGCCCGGCTCGAGCCCGCGAAGGGCCGAGAGGGCGTCGGCGTAGGGTGCCCCGGTGTCGAGGGCGGTGACGATCCGGTCGGCCGAGACGACGCGCAGGGCCGCCTGCAGCGTCGAGGTCTGGGCGCGCTCCGACACGGCCTTGTCGAGGCCGGCGATCTTGTCGGCCTGGGCCTGAAGCTGGCGCTCCACGGCTTTCGCCGCCTCGGTCGCCTGAACCTTGCTCGCGTCGGCGACCTTCTCGCTCGCCTGCGTCGCGGTCTGGACCGCCTCGGTGGCGGCCTGGACGCGCGCTTCCAGCGATTGCTGGAGGGCGACCACCTTCTGGCTCAGCGCCTGGGCCGCCTCGGCATTCGCCTTGGTCCTGGCCTCGACGTCACCCTGGAGGGCGGCGATCTTCGGGGCGAGGTCGGGCTGCGCGGCGGGCTTCGGGGCGGAATCGACCTTGCCCTCGATCGCCTTCAGGCGCTGATCGAGCGCGGCGATCTGCGGCGCGGGCGCCTGCGACACCGCCATGCGGGCGTCGCCGCCCTGGTCGCGTCCGGGCTCCTCCTGCAGGGCCGAGACGCGCTGGTCGAGGGCGTCGAGGCGCGCGACGAGATCCGCCGGGACGGCGGATGCCGCCGCATTGGCCGGCGCGCCCTCGGCGGGGGCCGGGGCGCCGCCCTGGGCCGCATTCGCCTTCTCGAGGGCCTGACGCGCGGTCGAGACCGCCTCGGGCACGGCCTTCACGGCGGCCTCGTTGGCGGCGACGCGCTTGTCGAGTCCCGCCAGCGCGTCCTTCGGGGCGAGCGCCGCGATCCGCTGGTCGAGGGCGGTGATGCGCGCATCCTCGCCCGGTGCCATCAGGCCGCTGCGGGCCACCCCGAACAGCAACCCGGCGCCGACCACGCCGCCGAGGAGGCCGGCGGTGACGAGAGAGCCGAAGCCGGCCCCGGACGAAGCGGCGGGCGCCGCCGCTGCCGCCGGGGTGATGCGCGGCGTCGTCGGACCACCGGCCCTGGCGGGCTCCGCCGCGCCCCTCGGATCGGAACTCTTGCTGTCGGACGTCTTGCCGTCCGGAAGCTTGCCGTCCGGCGTCTTGCCGTCCACCGGCTTGCCCGACATCCCAGCGGCAGCCCCGGCAGCCCCGGCAGCCCCGGCAGCCCCGGCAGCCCCGGCAGGCGGCACCGGGTCCGGCATGCGCTTGGCCTTCAGGTCGATGATCGGGCCATCGGTCACGGACTGACCCGGACGAGCACCGGGCTGCGCTCCACCGAAACCGCCGGAGCGGGGCGGCTCGGATTTCGCGGCATCCGCCTTGTACGGCTCGGCCTTCGGTGCGTCGGACTTCAGCGGATCGGGCTTGAGGGCATCCGGCTTCGGCGCGTCGGCCTTGATCGCATCGGTCTTCGCGGACCCGGCGGCCAGCGGATCGGGCTTGGCCAGGTCCGGCTTGGCCAGGTCCGGCTTGGCCAGGTCCGGCTTGGCCAGATCCGGCTTGGAGGCCTCCGGCTTCACCGCGTCGGACTTGATGGTGTCGGGTTTGGCGGCATCGGGCGTGAGGATCGCGGCCTTGGCGGCTTCCGTCTTCACGGCGTCCGTCTTCGTGCCTTCCTTGACCGGCTCACCCGTAGCGGGCGTCCCGCCGGGCTGCCCCGGCTTCGCCGATGCCTCGACCTTCGGCGGAACGGCGCCGCCCGGCGTGGCGGGCTTGCCGGGCTCGGCCGGCCGGCCACCCGTGGGAGAGTCCGGGCGGTTGGCGTCGCTGTTGGGTGGTTTCACGGTTCAAGGCTCCCTTCCCGTCTCCCGCAGCCCGACCCGTTCGGCGCATCCGGCGCCCGGTGGGTCGTGGCTGGCGGCGCAGCTTCTTGCGTTCGTCCTAGCACCAGGGCCGCCGCCGGAGCGAGGCCCTTATCGTAATCCTGTTGGCCCGGGGGCCGGCAATCCCGCGAGGAGCGCATCCTCCCCGGGGCGTTCGGCCACGAAATGGACCGCGACCCCGGCGGCGACCAGGGGCACGGCGACATCGGCCGACAAGCAGTAATGCGTCAGTGCCGCGAAGGCTCCGCCGAGCCCTTCCGCGTTGGCGAGATCGTGTGCGATCCGAGCGCTGCGCCGTGAGTAGTGCAGCGCCGCCTCGAGTTCGCCACCTCCGAGACCTTCGGCCACGGCGCCGGGCAGGCGCTCCACAGCCCGTGCGGCGTAGACGTCCTGAACCGTGAGCCGGAAACCGGCCGCGACCAGGGCGGCGGCGGGCTCGGCCTTGCGCTCGGCCCCGGCGGCGTGGAGCAGGCGGGCGCCCCGGGCCAGCGAAGCCCCGACCAGCCGCGCCAGGGACGTCGCTTCGCCCGCGGCCTCGCGGACGTCCGCGAAGCCGGCCGCGTGTGCCAGGGCGGCCGTGCGGCTCCCGACCGTGAAGGTCGGAATGGTCCGCAAGCGCGCGCAGTCTTCCGGTCCCAGCGCCGTCACCGCGTTGGCGCTGGTGAGGATCAGTCCGGCGAAGGCGTCCTGCGGCAGGCGCGCGCCGGTGGGGTGCACGGTCAGGACGGGGGCGACGAGGGGGCGATGCCCGAGGGCGGCCAGGCGCGCGCCCGTGCGCGTCGCTCCCGGTTCCGGCCGTGCGACCCAGATCCGCATTCCGTTCCGCACTCCCCGAACCCGGCTCCCATCCATGCCCGTCCCGCCGCCCGTGGCAACCCGTCGTTGCCGCCGGGGGAGGCGGACGATAGGGTGCCGCGCATCCCACGGGCCACCCCGCCATCCTTCGAGATGATCCGCCGTCCATGAACGTCCTCGGCATCGAAACGACCTGCGACGAGACCGCCGCCTCCGTGGTCGCCCCCGGCGAGAACGGGCGCGGGCGCATCCTCTCCAACGAGGTGCTGAGCCAGATCGCCGAGCACGCGGCCTATGGCGGCGTCGTCCCGGAGATCGCGGCCCGCGCCCATGTCGAGGTGCTCGACCGGCTGATCGAGCGGGCGCTGAGCAGTGCCGGCCTGACCTTGGCCCAGGTCGACGGCATCGCGGTGGCGGCCGGGCCCGGCCTGATCGGCGGCGTCCTGATCGGCCTCGTCACCGCCAAGACCCTGGCGCTGGTGGCACGCAAGCCCCTCATCGCGGTCAACCACCTGGAGGCGCACGCGCTGACGGCGCGGCTCACCGACGGAATCGGCTTCCCCTACCTCCTCCTCCTCGCCTCCGGCGGGCACACCCAGCTCGTGGCGGTGAAGGGGGTGGGCGACTACGTGCGCCTCGGCACCACCATCGACGACGCCATCGGCGAGGCCTTCGACAAGGTCGCCAAGCTCCTCGGCCTCGGCTACCCGGGCGGCCCCGAGGTCGAGCGCATGGCCGAGACCGGCGATCCCGAGCGCTTCGCCCTGCCCAGGCCGATGCTCGGCCGGCGCGAAGCCAATTTCTCCCTGTCCGGCCTGAAGACCGCCCTGCGGATCGAGGCCGAGAAGCTGGCGCCGCTCTCTTCCGTCGACGTCGCCGACCTCTGCGCCAGCTTCCAGGCGGCGGTGGTCGACGTGGTGGTCGACCGCCTGCGGGTGGCGATGCGCGACTTCGCGGCCGTCGCCGGCCATCCCACCGCCCTGGTGGCGGCCGGCGGGGTCGCGGCGAACGGCGCGATCCGGCGGGCGCTCACCACCCAGGCCGGCGAGGCGGGCCTCGCCTTCGTGGCCCCGCCGCTCGCCCTCTGTGGCGACAACGGCGCGATGATCGCCTGGGCCGGGATCGAGCGCCTGCGCCTCGGTCTCGTGGACGATCTCACCGCGCCGGCCCGCGCCCGCTGGCCCTTCGCGGAGCCGAAGGCGGTTGCCTGAGGCCGCGCGGCTGCGCTGGCGCGCCCTGGTGGAACGGCGCCTGCCCGAGGCCGCCGGCCCCGACTGGCCCGTGCAGCGCGATCATTGCTTCGCGCGCATCCTTCTCGACAACACCTGCGGCGGCCCCTGGCGCGAGAGCGTGCCGGCCCCCGCCTGGGCGAACCTGCCCCTGGACCAGCTCGCGGCGGCCACAGAACTCGGCGAGGCCGTCCTGACCGGCCGCGCCGACCTCTTCGCCTTGAACCGGCGCTCCCTGGCCCTGCGCGGCAAGCTGCAGAACGCGGAGGGCGCGACGCCGCCGAAAAGCCTTCGCGACGGTGACCTCCTGCTGCGTCCCTGGCGGGCGGACGACGAGGCGCCCTTCGCCGCCCTCAATGCCGATCCCGAGGTCATGCGCCACTTCCCCGCGCCGAAGGACGCGGCCGCGAGCCGAACCGAGGCGCGGACCTGTGCCCGGCGCTTCGCGGTGGACGGCTTCGGTCCCTGGGCCGTCGAAGTGGAGGGCCGCGGTTTCGTCGGGATGATCGGCGGCGCGCGCCTCCTGCGCCCGATGCCCTTTCCCGGCGGCGACAGGCCCGGGCGGACCGTCGAGATCGGCTGGCGCCTCGCGCGGAGCGCCTGGGGACTCGGCATCGCCACGCGCGGCGCCCGCCTCGCCCTCGCCGACCTGTTCGGCCGCTGCGGCCTCCAGGAGATCGTCGCCTTCACCGCGGAGGCGAACACGCCCTCGCGCCGGGTGATGGAGCGCCTGGGCATGCGTCCCGCAGGAGGCTTCCCCCATCCGGCCCTGCCGCCGGGGCATCCTCTGCGCCCGCATCTCCTGTATCGTCTGCAGGCGGGCGCATTCGAATCTCACGCGCAATTCCAAGTGCGGGATCAGGTGCAGGATCAAGTGAAGGACCGGGTGCAGGGGACGTGCGCATGACACGGATCGGAGTCGTCGGCGGCGGCGCCTGGGGAACGGCGCTGGCCAACGCGGCCGCGGCGGCCGGGCACGACGTCACCCTGTGGCTGCGCGATCCGGAAGCGGCCGCGCGGCTGGAGGACACCCGCGAGAACGCCCGTTACCTGCCGGGCGTGCCCCTCCATGCGCGCATCGCGGTCACGGCCGGTTCGTCGGCGCTGGCCGCGGCCGGGACCGTCCTGATGGTCACGCCGGCGCAGACCCTGCGGGGGGTGCTCGCCGACCTGGCGCCCGCGCTCGGCCCGGAGGCGGCCATCGTGCTCTGCGCCAAGGGAATCGAGCGCGGCACCGACGCCTTCATGAGCGAAGTGGCGGCCGAGCAGCTGGGCGGCCCGGCCCCGGTGGCGGTCCTGTCCGGCCCGAGCTTCGCCGCGGACGTCGCCCGCAACCTGCCCACCGCGGTGACGCTCGCGGCGGCGGACGCGGCGCTCGCCGCACGCCTCGCCGGCACGCTCTCGGGGCCGACGCTCCGGGTCTACCACACCGACGACGTGCGCGGCGTCGAGATCGGCGGGGCCGGCAAGAACGTCCTCGCCATCGCGTCGGGCATCGTCGCCGGTCGCGGCCTCGGCGAGAGCGCCCGGGCGGCCCTGATCGCCCGGGCCTTCGCCGAGCTCATGCGCTTCGCCCGCGCCTATGGCGGCCGGCCCGAGACCCTGATGGGCCTTTCCGGCCTCGGCGACCTCGTGCTCACCGCCTCCTCGCCGCAATCGCGCAACTTCGCCTTCGGCGAGCGCCTCGGCGCCGGGGCCTCGCCCGAGGCGGCCGCCGGCGGCAAGCTCGCGGAAGGCGCCTTCACGGCCGCGGCCCTCGTCGACCTCGCGCGCGCCCGGGGCATCGAGATGCCGGTGGCCGAGGCGGTCGCCGCCATCGTCTCGGGCGGCGCCAGCGTCGACGGCGTCATCGCCGCCCTGCTGGCGCGGCCGCTGCGCGGAGAAGCCGAGTGAGCCAGCATCCCGTCCGCGCCTTCCTGGCCGGCGACGGCCGCGACGGGGCCGGCCGGCACCTCGCAGACGTCCTCGCCTTCGACGACGCCCATATCGAGGGCGTTCACGACTTCATCCAGTGGTGCTTTCCCCTGCACGAGGCCAGCCTGGCCGTGCCGGGCACGCCGGTGCTGAGCCGGGCCGAGGCCGAGGCGATCCGCAACGATCCGGCCGCCCTTTCGGGCCTGCGCGCCGCGCTCGGGCGGATGACCCGGTTCTATGCCGAGACCGAGGGCTGGCTGCGCACGCACGACCACAATCACCTGCGCATCACACGGATCCTCTCGGCGGTCTCGGATCTCCTCGGGTCCGAGGCGGCGGCCGAGTTCCACGCCTTCGTGACCGCCCGCAACGGGAAGGCCGGCGCGCCGGTCAACGCCACGAGCCTCCGCTACTGGGACGCCGCGCTCCGAAGGGTCTGACGGCCACGCTCGGCCGGTGCTATGGAGCCGGCGTCTCTGGAGAAGCGCATGGCCTACTGGCTCTACAAGTCCGAGCCCTCGACCTGGTCCTGGGAGCAGCAGGTCGCCGCGGGGGCCGCCGGCACGCACTGGAACGGCGTGCGCAACCACGTCGCGAAGAAGCACCTCATGGCCATGGAGGTGGGCGAGCGCGGATTCTTCTACCACTCGAACGAGGGCAAGGCGGTGGTGGGGATCGTCGAGGTGATCCGGCCCTACTATCCGGACGATTCCGACGAGACCGGCCGCTTCGGCATGGTCGACCTGCGCGCCGTGGAGACGCTGCCGCGCCCCGTGACCCTCGAGGCGATCAAGGCTGAGCCGCGGCTCGCCGTCATGGTGCTCGCCAACAACTCGCGCCTCTCGGTCCAGCCGGTCACCGAGGCGGAGTGGGCGGTGGTGTGCGAGATGGGCGGACTCGGCTGAACCCCGGCGGGGCTCAGCCCTGGCGCTGCGCCTGCGTCACCGCCACGTGGATCAGTTCCGCCAGGGTGCGCAGCCCGAGCTTCTGACGCATCATCGAGCAGGCATTGGTGATCGTCTTGTAGCTGACCGAGAGATCGCTCGCGATGGCGCCGTAGGATTTGCCCTGCGCCAGGCGCTGCAGGATCTGCAATTCGCGTGGTGTGAGCTGGGTCTCGGGCGTGCGCCTCGGATCGGCGCGCAGCATCGCGACCTCGGTGGCCAGCCGCGGATCGAGGTAGGGCCGGCCGGACCGGACCCGATCGAAGGCCTCGAACAGCTCGCCCGAGGCGTGGTCCTTGAGCACGTAACCGAGGGCGCCGGCCTCCAGCGCCCGCGAGACGATGACCGGATCGTTGTGCATGCTGAAGACGAGGATGCGGACCGCCGGGCTGGCCCTGCGCATCCGCCGGATCAATTCGAGGCCGGCCAGGCCGCTGCCCTGGAAGGTGAGGTCGCAGATCACCGTGGCGGGACGCCGGCGCAGGAAGCGGCGATAGCCCGCGGCCACGCTGGTGGCCTCGAGGATCCGCTCGATCCCCGCGTCCTCCAGCACCCGCCGGCACCCCTGGAGCACGATCGGATGATCGTCGATGACGAGGGTCTGGGCCTCGGTGGCGGTGGCGATCGCGGTCATGCGCTGGGAATCGGACTCGTTTCGGCGTCGCGCTCATCATCGAGCGGAATCAAGATCCGGACAACCGCGCCGGGCTGGGCATTGTCAAGCCGGAACGTGCCGCCGAGGGCCTCCACGCGCTCGCGCATCCCCGACAGGCCGAGCCCGAGGCCATGTTCGGGCGTGATGCCGCTGCCGTCGTCGCGGATGGTGAGGTGAAGCGCCCGGCCGCCCGGAACGCCGGCCGCCGCATCGAGGGCCCGCACGGTGACGTTCGAGGCGCGGCCGTGGCGCACCGCATTGGTCATGCTCTCCTGGATGCAGCGGAAGACCGTGAGGTCGGTGACGTCGCCGTAGCCGCGGGCCAGCCCGTCGAAGCTGCCGGCGAAGCGCGTGCCGGCATGGCGCCGGCGGAAGTCGCGCAGCAGCAGGTCGAGGCAGTCCGGCAGCGGCACCTGCCCGAGGGCGTGCGGGCGCAGGCGGTTGAGGAGGTCGCGGTTCTGGGTCTGGACCTGCCCGACGATGCTGGCGATGTCCTGGGCGCGCTGCTTCAGGCGGGCCCGGTCGGGCGCCGCCTCGGCCTCGGCCATGCGGACGACCGAGGCGGCGGTCGCCTCCAGGGCGAAGAGGCAGGGACCGAACTCGTCGTGAAGCTCCAGGGCCGTGCGCCGACGCTCGTCGTCCTGGGCCGAGAGGAGCTGGCGATTCAGGCGCCCGTTGGCCGCGCGGGTCTCCGAGAGGGCCTCCGCCACCCGGTTGAAGCGGGCGGCGATGGCGGCGAGCTCCCGCGAGGCCGGCGGTTCGAGGCGCACCGTGTAGTCCTGCTGCTCCAGCTGGATCAGGCCGTCGGAGAGCTGCGTCAGGGGCGCCAGCACCCGGCCGAAGGCCAGCGTCAGCGCGGCGAGGAGGCCGAGGCTGAGGCAGAGGCTCGCGAGGGACAGCGACAGGGCATAGCCCCAGACCTCGTCGATCTCGTCGTTGGGCTGGGTGGTGATGCGGGCGGTGCCGATGCGCAGGCCCTGGGCCACGATGGGCAGGTCGTGCTCCCGGATCGGTGGAGCGATCAGCGCCGCGAACCAGGCCGGCGCCGCGTGCTGGTCCCGCCGGACCCGGCCGAGGCCTCCGGTGACGACCTTGCCGCCGGCGTCGAGCACGGTGACGCGGACGTGGCGCAGGTCGTGGATGCGCAGGTTCAGGGTCTGGAGAATGCCCGCGGGCGGGCCGGACTGGGCGAGGTCGATGGTGTCGGAGACCAGAAGCTCGACATTCGTCATCGCCGCCTGCATCTCGACCTCGACGGCGGAGCGGGCGTTCAGCACGATGACGGCGCAGGAGACCAGGGCGGCCAGGAGGTCGATGGCGAGGACCAGGACGATCATCCGGGTCCGCGTCGACCACGAGGCCCAGCGCGGCCAGCGGCCGGCCCGCCCGGACGGAGCCGGGTGGGCTCCCGTCCGGGCAGGCGGGTCCGACCGGAGGCCGGAAGCGGAGGCGGCGTCGTGAGGCATGGCGTTTGGGGAGAGGCCCGTCGGGGACATGGTGAGCGGTCGTCGCCCCGTGTGTAGCGGACCCGGGGCCGGATGGCAGCTTTCCGATACGGCGACGGGTTTGATCGCCACGGCCCTGGCCGACCCGGAGACCGCCTGGACGATGGGCGGGTTCGGGGCACTCGCGCGTTTCGACCGGCATCCTGACGAGGCGGCGGGCGCTCCGGCGGACGGGCGCCTCGGGCTGGTCACGCCGCGCGGCGGGATCGCCCTCGATCCGGCCGAGACGGTCCCTCTCGCCTACGAGACGGCCTTCGCCGGAGGCTGGAGCCACGCCGTCGCCCTGTGCCTGCCGACGGCGCGCTGCCCGCGATTCGAAACCGGATCGATCCGCGCGGCTGGCCGTGACGCAGCGGCCCTTCATGCGCGAAATCTTGGGGATAAGTGGTTCGACTTAGGACTGGCC
The DNA here is from genome assembly GCF_053345175.1 of Methylobacterium sp. M6A4_1b. NCBI lineage: Bacteria > Pseudomonadati > Pseudomonadota > Alphaproteobacteria > Hyphomicrobiales > Methylobacteriaceae > Methylobacterium > Methylobacterium sp. M6A4_1b. The sequence continues at coordinate 175,308 of NZ_JBKEZQ010000004.1, read as the reverse complement.
CTGCCGCAGGGCCGGATGCTCCTGCGCTCGACCGATCCGGATACGCTGGCGCGCCTCGCGAGGCTGGTCGGCCACGCCTGGACCGACGATCCGGTCGGCGTCCTCGACCTGCTCGGCGTCGCCGACGTGGTCGTGACCACGCCGCTCGGCCGCATCGAGGTCCTTGCGGGAACGGGAACCGAACCGAGTGGTCCGCGCGCCTTCCTCGATCCGAAGATCCTCGCCCTCGGCCGCACCCATGCCGCCACCGCTCCGATCCCGCGCGGGCTCGTCCCCGTGGCGCAGTTCGTGCCGCCCCATCCCTGCCGGGATCGTGCGGGCCGCGCCCGCCCCTTCGATTCCGCGGCGCACGCCGCCTTCCAGGCCGTGCTCGCCCGCTGGGGCGACCCGGCTCTCGCCCGGCTCAAGGCGCAGTGCGTCGCGGGGGCGCCGCTTTCGCCGAAGGGGGCGACCCGGTTCACGCGCGGGATCGGCCGGGTCGTACAGCTTCAGGCCGAGGCGGAGGCGAATCAGGACAGTCCGAAGTCGTCTCCAGACACCCCTCGTTAAACCTGCCGGGTTTATTCAGTTTCGCGCCGCGTCTGATCCGAACCTGTTCAGGGCCTGGATCGAGGACATCTTCATGCCCCAATGCGGCGCCTTTGTCGTTACACGCAGGTGTCGCCGCTCCGGCGTCGCTGCGCCGGTCGTGCCCCGCCGGCGCCGCGTGATCGACCGGCAACGGTCAATTCGAACCTCCTAAAGCGTGCGAGATGTCTGAGACCATGATGTCCGTGACGATCGATCCCTCCGAGACCCGGCGCCCGGCGACGCCGGCTCCGCGCCCGTCGCGGGTGAATCTCCGGGTCGTGCTGCTCTCCGGCCTCGGCGTGCTGTCGCTCGCCGCCTTCGCCGCCGTGGCCTCCACGACCCTCGGCGGCCTCGCAGGACCCCAATTCACCCGGCCGACCCTGGCCAAGGCCACGGCCGCCAGCGCCGGCCTCGGGCACAGCGCCTCCGACTGGCCGGACCTGCGCGACGGCGTTCCGTCCCTGGCACCCACGGCTCCGAAGCCCGTCGCGGCGGCGCCCGAAGCTGCCGCAGCGCAGGCGCTGCCGGCCGCCCCCGCACAGGTGGAGCCGCAGCCGGCCGCGATCGCCCAGCCATTGGCTCGGGTGGCCGACGCGAGGCCGATCGCCGTGAAGCTGCCCGAGGCGAAACCCGCCGAAAAAGCCGCCGAGAAACCCGCTGTCCTGGCGGCTGCGCCGAAGCCGCCGCGCCTGCCGCAGATCGAGAACGCCGCCGTGCTGCCGCCTGCCCGTCCGGCCTCGCTGATACCGGCGACGCGGACCGCGGCGCTGATCGCGCCTCTGCCCAACGAGACCACCCGGTCGCGGGTCACCGCTACCGCCACCGCCGGCACCTTTACCGCCTTGACGCCGGAGCGCGAGCCCGAGAAGCGCAAGCCCGTGGCCGCTGCGGCCCATGCCAAGCCGGTCGCGGCCAAACCGGCAGCCAAGCCCGCGCCGGCTGCGCAGGTCGCGCAGGCCGAGCCCGAGCCGGAGCAGACCGAGTTCCTGGGTGTGAAGGTGCCGTCCTTCGCACCGGCCGGGCGCAAGATCGCGGAGAGCGTCGAGGCGTTCGGCAACGCGGTGAAGAGCCTGCCTGACCGCTTCTGAGAGAGGAGCGCCCGCTTCGGGCGCCCCCCCCTGGGTCAGCGCGCCCGGCTGGCGCGCGGCTTCTTGGCGACCTCGCGCTCGTGGCGCGCGCCGCGCGGGCTCTTGAGGCCCTTCGGCCCCTTCTCCTCCTGCGCCGCATCGCCGTCGAGGATCGGCTCCACCTGGATCTCGGGCGAGCCGTTCTTGGCGAAGGTCTGGGCAAAGCGCGAGGCCGCGCCGCTGCGGACCTCGAACTTGGTCTCGCGATCGAAGATGCGGATCGCGCCGATCTCCTGCCGGCCGATATTGCCGCGCCGGGTCAGCATCGGCAGCAGGCGGCGCGGGTCGGCGTTGTCGCGCCGGCCGAGATTGAGCCGGAACCACACGGCCGGCCCCTGGGCGTCGATCCGATCCGTGTCGGCGGGATCGTAGACCGGGCGCGTCTTGCGCTCGGGACCGGCGCCCGGATCGGTGACGTCCTCGGGCGCGGGCAGGCGGGAGCGGTAGATCCGGGCCAGGGCCGCGGCGAGTTCCTGGGGCGTCCGCTGCGCCATCAGGGTCTCGGCCATGGCCACGTCTTCCTCGGCCGGCTCCTCGGTGAAGATCGGGTCCTGCCACATGCGCTCACCGTCGAGGCGGCGGATCTCGTCGGCGGTGGGCGGGCCGGCCCACTCGAACGAGACCTTGGCGATCATCAGCATCTGCTCGGCCCGGCGCCGCTTCGAGGCGGGGATCAGCAGGAGGCTGGTGCCCTTGCGCCCGGCGCGGCCGGTGCGGCCGGAGCGGTGCTGCAGCACCTCGGCATCGTGCGGCAGATCGGCGTGGATGACGAGGCTGACCGTCGGCAGATCGATGCCGCGCGCGGCGACGTCGGTGGCCACGCAGACCTTGGCCCGGCCGTCGCGGAGCGCCTGGAGGGCGGCGTTGCGCTCGCCCTGGCCGAGCTCGCCCGAGAGCGCCACGGCCGAGAAGCCGCGTTCGGTGAGCACCGCCTGGAGGTGACGCACCGCGTTGCGGGTGTTGCAGAAGATGATCGCCGTCGGCGCATCCATGAAGCGCAGGGTGTTGACCACCACGTGCTCCAATTCACGCGGCACGACGCGGATGGCCTTGTAGGTGATGTCGGCGTGGCCGCGCTCCTGGCCCTTCACGGCGATGCGCAGGGCATCGCTCTGGTAACGCTCGGCCAGCGTCGCGATCGCCTTCGGCAGGGTCGCGGAGAACAGGAGCGTGCGCCGCTCCTTCGGAGTCACCGACAGGATGAATTCGAGGTCGTCCCGGAAGCCGAGATCGAGCATCTCGTCGGCCTCGTCGAGGACGACGGCCCGAAGGTCCTGGGTGGCGAGGTTGCGCCGCTCCAGGTGGTCGCGCAGGCGGCCCGGAGTTCCGACGACGATGTGGGCACCGTCGTTGAGCTGGCGGCTCTCGCGGCGCGGGTCCATGCCGCCGACGCAGGAGATCACGCGGGCGCCGGTCTCGGCGTAGAGCCAGGTCAGTTCGCGCTCGACCTGCAACGCGAGCTCGCGCGTCGGGGCGATGACGAGGGCCAGCGGCGCGCCGGCGGGGCCGAAGCGCTCGGCGTCGCCGAGCAGGGTCTCGGCGAAGGCGAGGCCGTAGGCCACGGTCTTGCCCGAGCCGGTCTGGGCCGAGACGAGCAGGTCGCGGCCCTGGGCGGCCGCCTCGATGACGGCGGTCTGGACGGGCGTCGGGTCTTCGTAGTCGCGCGCGGTCAGCGCTCGGGCGAGCGGGGCCGGCAGGGTGGGGAAGGACACTGTGACGGAAGCCTTAGCGGGCAAGCAGGCGGAAGAGCCGCCGGGGAGGGTGTCGCGCGGGACGCGACGAACTCCAAACCGACGTGATTCCGGCCTCGAACGGTTACGGATGGCATCGCTTGTAGCCGGAACTGCGGCGCAGCGCCATGACTGCGGATGCATGCCCGTCCACCCATGGGCGCCCGGCGCCGATATCGCCGGCTCCCACAGCTAAGTTCCACGCCTGGACTGTGCAGGCGGACGGGCTGTGCCACTTAGGGGCGAAGATGCCCGAGGCTCTGCCCCCCGGGCCGGAACCCCGTGTGAACGATGGCGGCGATCTTACGTCTTGTGGTGGCCTGGGCGAGCGTCGCCGCCTTCGCCGTCCATGGTCCGTCCTGGCTCGGAAGTCTCGATTCGCCGCTCTGGGCCACCGCCCTGTTCCTGTGGCTGTTCTCCGTCATCCTCTGGGCGGCCTTCGGCGTGGTCCACGAGGCCGAGGAACTGGCGCACAGGCTCGGCGAACCGCTGGGCACGCTGGTGCTGACCCTGTCGATCGTCCTCATTGAGGTCGCCCTGGTCTCGGCCGTGATGCTCTCGCCGAAATCGGTGCCGACCCTCGGGCGCGACACGATGTTCGCCGTCCTGATGATCGTCCTCAACGGAATCGTGGGCCTCGGCCTGCTGATCGGTGGGCTGCGACACCACCAGCAATCCTACAACCTGCAGGGCACCTCGGCCTTCCTGTCGGTGATCATCCCCCTGGCCACCATCGCGCTGATCATCCCGAACTTCACCACCTCGACCACCGGCGGCACGCTGACCACCCTCCAGGCCGTGGCGTTCTCGGTGTTCACGGTGGCGCTCTACGGCATCTTCCTGATGATCCAGACGGGCCGGCACCGCAGCTTCTTCATCCACGACGGCGGCCAGATGGCGCGGTCGAACGCCGACGTTCCCACCGGACCCGAGGCTGGGGCCACGGGAGGCGTGCACGGCCTCACGGTGCTCAAGCATATCGGCCTCCTCCTCGCCAACATCCTGCCGATCGTGCTCCTGTCGAAGAGCCTCGCGTCGATCCTCGATCATGGCATCGAGGCCCTGGGCGCGCCGAGCGCGCTGGGCGGCGTCCTGATCGCCGCCATCGTGTTCACGCCCGAGGGCATCAGCGCCCTGAAGGCCATCGCCCGCAACGAATTGCAGCGCGCCATCAACCTCTGCCTCGGCGCGGCCACCTCGACCATCGGCCTCACGGTGCCGGCCGTGCTCGCCGTCGGGCTGATCTCGGGGCAGACCGTCGTGCTCGGCCTCGCTCCGACCGAGATGACGCTCCTCGTCGTCACGCTGATCCTCAGCACCCTGACCTTCTCGGGCCAGCGGACGACCGTGCTCGAGGGCGCCGTCCACCTGGTTGTCTTCTTCGTCTATCTCGTGCTGATCTTCAGCCCGTGATGGATATCCTCGTCGTCGGTGCCGGAATCGTCGGTCTCGCGGTGGCCAGGGCGCTCGCGCGCCGCGGCCACGCGGTCATCGTGGCCGAGGCCGAGAACGCCATCGGGACGGGAATCTCGGCGCGCAATTCCGAGGTGATCCATGGCGGGATGTATTACCCCGCCGGCTCCCTGCGCGCCCGGCACTGCGTCGCCGGAGCGGCGATGCTCGCCGCGTTCTGCGACAGCCACGGCGTCGCCTATCGCCGCTGCGGCAAGCTCATCGTCGCCACCGACGAATCCGAGCGCGACGCCATCGCGGCGCTCCGCGCACGCGGCGACGCCAACGGCGTTCCGGGCCTGACGCTCCTCGATGGAGCCCAAGCCCGCGCCCTCGAGCCCAATCTCGCCTGCGTCGCGGCCCTGCACGCGCCCGGCACCGGCATCGTCGACAGCCACGGCCTGATGCTGGCCCTCCAAGGCGACCTGGAGGATGCCGGCGGCGCCGTCGCCTTCGACAGCCGGATCACGGACGTCGCGCGGGCCGGGCAGGGCTGGAGCGTCACGGTCAACGGCGAAGTCCTGCCCTTCGACGCCGTGGTCAACGCCGCCGGCCTCGGAGCCCAGGCCATCGCCGCCGCCGTGGAGGGCTATCCCGCCGCGCGCATTCCGCGCCAGGTCCTGGCCAAGGGCAGCTATTTCGGCTGCACCGGACGGCCGGCCTTCTCGCGCCTGATCTATCCGGCGCCGGTCGAGGGCGGCCTCGGCATCCACCTCACCCTCGATCTCGCCGGCCGGATGCGCTTCGGACCGGACGTCGAATGGGTCGATACCCTGGACTATCGGGTCGATCCCGCCCGCGCCGAGCCTTTCGCCCGCGCGATCCGCCGTTACTGGCCGGGCCTGCCCGACGGCGTGTTGACGCCGGATTATGCCGGCATCCGTCCGAAGCTGACGGGACCGGGCGAGCCCGCCGCCGACTTCCGGATCGACGGCCCGGCCGAGCACGGGCTTTCCGGCCTGATCCATCTCTTCGGGATCGAGAGCCCGGGCCTGACCTCGAGCCTGTCCCTTGCCGAGGATGTCGCCGACCGCCTCGTCGGACCCTGAATATCGCGGCGGCTCCTAGCCTTCGGCGACGAAGCGCAGGGTACCGGCGCGCCGGCTCGATCCGCCCGTATCGTTCGGATGGTTGACGCCGTCGACCACCGGAACCTCGGCGAAATCGAACGGGCTGAGGCCGTCGAGGCAGGCGACGTTGACGCCGTACTGGTTCGGGTTCGAGCGGCGCGTGTGATGGGTGTAGATCCCGCAGCGCGCGCAGAAGAAGTGCCGCGCCACGCCGGTATTGAAGCGATAGCTGGTCAACAGGTCCGCGCCCTGCAGGATCTCGACGCCGCCCGTCACGGCCGAGACGACGACGGCGCCGCGCATCCGGCAATAGGAGCAGGTGCAGCGGCGTACCGTGCCGAGGCCGTCGACGAGCGTCGCCCGGAACCGGACGCCGCCGCAATGGCACTGTCCGGAATGTGGGTTGGACCCCGTTTCCATGGCTCTCGACCTCCGATGGCACGGGCAAGCGATGCCCGGCCCCGATGGCGGGACAATGACGGACGGCTCAGCCGCCGAAGCGCTCCGTGTGGATGCGGGCGGGATCGAGCCCGGCATCGAGCAGCAGATCCGCCACCGCCCCGACGAAGGGGTTGCCGCCGCACAGATAGGCGTGGCGGGGCGGCCCGAGGCGATCCAGCGCCTCCGCGACCATCGTCGCGTCGACCCGGCGACCGCCGGCGCGGGTGAAGTTCAGCATCAGCTGAAAGTTCGGCTCGTCGCGGGCGCGCACGGCCAGTTCCTCGGTGGCGATGGTCTCGCTCGGATCGCGCACCGAGTAGAGGAGGAGGGCCGGCACCGCCGGCGCCGCCGCCGCGCGGTGACGCAGCATCGCCAGGAGGGGCACCACGCCCGAGCCGCCGCCGGCCAGGAGCAGGGGGCCGCCATCCTCGGGGCGCCAGACGAAGGCGCCGCCGATGGGGCCGCGCAGTTCGATCGTGTCGCCGACCTCCGCGACGCCGTCGAAGAAGCCCGAGACCTCCCCGTCCGGCAGGCCCTCGATCATCAGCTCGATGGTGCCGTCGCCGTCCGGGGCGGAGGCGATGGAGTAGCTGCGCTGCGCCTGATACCCGTCGGGCGCGGTGAGCCGGACGTCGACGTGCTGCCCGGCCAGGACGGGGCGGTCGAAGCCGACCCGGAAGCGGTAGCTCTTGACCCGGCTCGTCACCGGGCGGATCGCCGTGAGGGTGGCCGTCTGCCAGGAGAGGGGCCGTGCGGCCGGATCAATCACCGGTGAAGCGCTGCTCGCGCCAGGGGTCGCCGTACATGTGATAGCCCCGCAGCTCCCAGAATCCGCCCTCGTCGCGCTGGGTGAAGCGCAGACCCTTCACCCACTTGGCGCTCTTCCAGAAATACAGGTGCGGTACCAGGAGCCGGGCCGGGCCGCCATGGTCCGGTGGGATCGGCTTGCCGTCGTAGCGGGTCGCGACCATGCCCTTGCCGCCGGCCAGATCCGCGACGGGCACGTTGGTCGTGTAGTCGTCGTAACCCTCGGCGAGGAGGAAAGCCGTCGGCGCCGCGAGGCCGGCATCGGCGAGCAGGTCGTCGAAGCTGACGCCCTCCCAGGCCGTGTCGAACTTCGACCACTTCGTCACGCAGTGGATGTCCCCGCCCCAGCGGGTGCGCGGCAGGGCCTCGAAGGCGTCCCAGGTCCAGCTCTTGAGGGGGCGCGAGCCCTCCCGCAGGGTGAAGGACCACGTCGCGAGGTCGACCCGCGGGTTCGGGCCGATCTGGAGGACGGGAAAGTCCTCGGTGAGGTACTGGCCCGGGGGCAGGCGCTCGCGCGTCGCCTCTGGCGGCTTGCGCCCCGTGAAACCGCGTGTGCTCATCGTGCCCTCGTGCCCGTCCGTCCGCTCGCGGCGATCATGCGATGAACGACCGGTCCGCGGGGCAGGCTACCATCCCCTCAGCGATCGCGCAGCACCAGCCAGAGGGCGTGGATGGTGCCCGGCAGCACGCCCAGCAGGGTCAGCAGGATGTTGAGGAAGAACTGCAACCCGATTCCGGTGGTCAGGAGCACCGCGATCGGCGGCAGGAAGATCGCGAGGATGATGCGGACGAGGTTCGACACGGCGGCTCCGGGCAGATTGCGGTCGCGGGGTTGCGGTCGCAACGGCCAAACCGCAACGGGATCGCCGCGGTCGAGTTCCCGGCGTTTGGCCGGCGGATTGCTTTTTCTTAAACTCTGCCTCCCCAGAGTACCCGGCGGCGTCGATGCAGGCCGCTTCGTGCAGGACCCCTCGCGGATGATCGAAACTCTCGTTCGCGAGATCGAGCAGGTGGCGCAGGGCGACGCGTCCGGGCCGCGCGCCCGCATGCTCCAGCGCCTCTCGATGCTGTTCGCCGAGCGCGCCGGAGGACTGCAAGAGGTGCATGTCGAGGCCTTCGACGCCGTGATGCTTCCGCTCGCGCGTTCGGCCGCCGCCGCTTCGCGGGCCGCCCTGTCGGACGGCCTCGCAGACCTGGGCAACGCGCCGCGCGCCGTGGTGCGGGATCTGGCCCTCGATGCGGACATCGCCGTGGCGCGCCCGGTCCTGCAGCGCTCTCCGCGCCTCGCGGAATCCGATCTCGTCACCGTCGCGCAGTCGCGCGGGCAGGGCCATCTCAGGGTGGTCGCCCGGCGCCCGTCGTTGAGCGAGCGCGTCACCGACGTGCTGGTGGCGCGCGGCGACACGGAGACGGTGCAGGTCGTCGCCGGCAATGCCGGGGCAGCCTTCTCCGGCCTCGGCTACGCCGCCCTCGCCGAGCGGGCGCGGGTCGATGCGGTGCTGCGGGTCATGCTCGCAGCGCGCGCGGGGAAGACCTCCGCCGCCGTGGCCTCTCCGACGCGCGCGAGCGGTCTGCCGCGCCCGACCGAGGATGACGAGCGCCGGATCGAAGGCCTGATCAGAACCGGCGCGGTCGATGCGGCGCTCATCGAGGTCGCGCGCCTCGCGGAGGTGGCGCCGGAGGTCGCCCGGCGCGCCTACGCGGCCGCGGATCACGATCCGCTCCTGTTCCTGCTGCGTGCGATCCGCTTCGGCTTCGGAACCCTGAAGCTCTTCCTGGAGACGAGACCCGGACCCGCGCGCCTGCCGGAGGCGTGGGCCGGCATCCAGAACGCCTTCCAGGCTCTGTCCGTCACCACGGCGCAGCGGGTGGTGCGCCTGTCGGCGCAGCCGGGGGCTGGGTCGAATCCGCCCGGACGTTGATTCCGAAGCGCGCATGCTCGTCGAACTCCTGCACCTCCTCGTCACGCCGATCCCGTTCGCGCATCGCCGCCGCGGCCACCTGCGCGAGAGCGTGCTGCTGATGTCCCGGGGACGGCGCTGCCGCGCCGCCTGGGCGCCGCATCTCGCGGCCGCCCGCGCCGCGATCCTGGCCGCCTGCGAGGGGCTGGAGCGACGGCGCGTCGCGGTCGTCCTCGGCTCCGGGCTCCTCAGGGACGTCCCGCTCGCAGACCTCGCGGCGCGCTTCGAAGCGGTTCATCTCGTGGACGCGGTGCACCTCTGGCCGGCCCGCCTCGAGGCCCGGGCGCATCCCAACGTCCGGCTGATCACCGCCGACCTCTCGGCCGTGACGGACCGGCACGATCCGCTCTCCACTCTGTGCGGCGGAGAGGACGTCGACTTCGTGGTCTCGGCCAACCTCCTGTCGCAACTGCCCATCCTGCCCCTCGACCGGCCCGGCTTCGTGCCGCCGGATCTCGGAAGCCGGATCGTGCAGGCCCATCTCGACGGCCTCGCGCGCCTTCGCGCCCGCGTCTGTCTCCTCACCGACGTGGAGCAGGTCGAGGAGGATCGGAGCGGGCAGGTGACCGATCGGCTCGACCTCCTGCACGGGGTCCGCCTCGGGCGGCCCGACCGGTGCTGGACCTGGGACCTGGCGCCCTTCGGCGAGGCCGCGCGCCATCGCCGGCTCGTTCACCGCGTCGAGGCCTTCCTGGACTGGCGCGGACCCTGAAACGCCGAGAAGCCGCCCTTTGGGGGCGGCTTCCGGAAAACTCGCGACGAGGATCCGAACTCACTCGGTGACGGGCGTCGGATCATCGGCGCCGACGGCACCTTCCGGACCCTCGAACCGGGCGCGGCGGCGGCGGCGGGGCTTGGGCGCCGGTACATCGTCCTGGGACGCGGACGTCGTCTCGTCCCGAGGCTCCGACGGAACGGCCGGCTCGGGGGCCGGGACCGGGCGCGGCGGCGTCATCAGGAACGCCGGCAGAGCGGCCACGTCTTCGGCCGGGGCGGCCTCCCGCTCGTCACGGCGACGGCTGCGCCGGGGCGCCGCATCGTTTCCGCGGACGGACCGGGGTGCATCCTGGCGACCGGCTTCCTGACCGCCGAACTCGGGCCGCGGTGACTCGTTGGCCGGACTTTCCGCGCGTCCGTTCTCGTAACGGGGAGCGTCGGAACGGACCTGAGCCGGACGGAAATCCTGCCGGGGCTGATCCTGGCGGCTGTAGTCCTGACGGGGACCGTCCTGACGCGGATTGTCCTGCCGCGGGCTGTCTTGGCGATTCTGATCCGCCCGGAAGTCCTGGCGGTTGCCGTCCGGCCGGTTCGAATCTTGCCGGTTCGCATCCGGCCGATTGAAGTCCTGGCGCGGTGCGTCCTGCCGATTGCCGTCCTGGCGGCCGAAGTCGTCGCGACGGTTCTCCGGACGGTTGTTGTAGTCGGGGCGATTGCCGTCGCGCGGGTTGTCGAAGCGCTGCGGGCGGTCACCGCGATTGGCGAAGCGGTCGCGGCGGTTCTGCCGGTTGTTGTCGGAGCCCGAATCCTGCCGGTTGGCGTCTTGCCGGTTCGAGTCCTGCCGGTTCGAGTCCTGGCGATTGTAATCCTGGCGGTATCCATCAGGACGACCTTCCGGGCGCGCGTCCTGCCGGGGCTCGTAGGCCGGTGGCTGGGGCAGCTGGCCCGGATCACCGTAATCCTCGTTGTAGGAATTCGCGCCGTAGCTCGAGGCGGCGTAGCCCTGCGGCGCGTTCTGACCCTCGTCGCCGTCGTCATCACCCTCGTCGTCGAAGCCGCGGGCGTAGCCGCCGACCTGCTGACGGTTCTGTTCCTGGGCGCCGGAGATGATCCGGAAATAATGCTCGCCGTGCTGAAAGTAGTTCTCGGCCGCGACCGGGTCGCCACTGGCCTGCGCATCGCGCGCGAGCTGGGCATACTTGTCGGCGATGTGCTGAGCGGTGCCGCGAATCTTGACGTCCGGCCCGTTGGATTCGTAGGAACGCGTGAGCGGATTAGGACCTTTGGGGCGGTTGCGACCGCGCATCCGTCTATTCTGGTTTGGTCTCATCGGTCTCGATTGACCCTCGTTCGTCTCGGAGCGTCTGATGATGCGGCGGGTTCCAGGCGGCCACGACGCAGCCTCAAGTCAGGCTCGTCGCTGGCGCCGCGTGATCCGGGTCCGGTGTGTCCGTGATCGATTTCGCCGTGCTTGTCGTCTCTGTCCGTTGACCAAGGCGCGCTCTGAGCGTCCAGGCGTCCTTCGGTTTTCAGGCACGAAGTTGACCAAGCTCCTGCGCCTCTGCCCGCGCGCGCCAGCCTGATCGTGGGGAGATCGTCTAAGAGCGTCGCGGACCAAAGCCGCAACCCGTCTTACCACGATCCCGCTTAATGGATCGTTCGCGATCTGCCTGCGACAGTAGCGGTTCGCCGAGGGGGCAACAAGCGCTTTTTTGTTCGCCTGCATCTGACGCGCGCTGTTTTTCGGGTTTCCCGGGAGATTTTGGCGTTCGGCCGCTCTCAGAGCGGGCCGAAGCGCACGACACGGGCATGGCCGGTGAGGTCGCGGTGGATGGAGGCTGGGCCGAGACCGGACCGTGACCCGAGCTGCGCCACGGCCTCGGCCTGATCGAAGCCGACCTCGAAGGCGAGGGCGCCGCCCGGCGCGAGGCCGACGGACCCGTCCGCCAGGGCCCCGGCGATCCGCCGATAGGCATCGAGCCCGTCCGAGCCGCCGTCGAGGGCCGCCAGCGGGTCATGATCCCGCACCTCGACGTCGAGACCCGGGATCGTAGCGCTGGCGATGTAGGGTGGGTTCGAGACGACGAGGTCGAAGCGCCCGGAGAGACCCGCGGTCCAGTCCGCACAGACGAAGGCCGACCGTGGCCCGACGCCGTTGCGCGACGCGTTGGCGCGCGCCTGGACGAGGGCGCCGTGCGAGCGGTCCAGGCCGATGCCGAAGCCGTTCGGCAATTCGGTCAGCAGCGCCACGAGGATGCAGCCGGAGCCGGTGCCGAGATCGAGCACCCGCAGCGGTCGCCTTCGGTCGGGACGGAGGGCGAGGGCGGCTTCCACCAGGGTCTCGGTATCGGCGCGCGGGACGAGGGTTTCGGGCGCGAGCCCGAAGGGCAGGCCCCAGAATTCCCAGGCGCCGACGATCCGGGCGACGGGTTCGCCGGTGATGCGTCGCGCCACGGCCCGTTCGAGCGTGGCGGCGCCCTCCAGCCCCAGGGGCAGGGCGCCCTGCAGGATCAGGTCGGTGGCGCTGATTCCGAGGAGGTCGAGCAGGAGGAACCGGGCGTCGCGCGTCGGCACTCCGTGGGCGGCCAGCGCCTCCCCCATGCGCCGCAGGGCGTCGGTGCGGCTGAGCCCCGGGTCGAGACGCATCGGCGCCGGCGCGTCCATCCGGCTCAGGCCATGCCCTCGGCCGCCAGCAATTCGGCCTGGTGCTCGGTGACGAGGGCGTCGACGAGCTCGTCCAGAGCCTCGCCGGCCAGGACTTCCTCGAGCTTGTAGAGGGTCAGGTTGATGCGGTGGTCGGTGACCCGCGCCTGGGGGAAGTTGTAGGTGCGGATGCGTTCCGAGCGGTCGCCGGAGCCGACCTGCGACTTGCGGTCGGCGGCCCGGACCGCGTCCTTGGCGGTGCGCTCGGCGTCGTAGAGCTTCGAGCGCAGCAGCGACATCGCCCGGGCGCGGTTCTTGTGCTGCGAGCGTTCTTCCTGGACGAAGATCACGATGCCGCTCGGCATGTGGGTGATGCGGATCGCCGATTCCGTCTTGTTGACGTGCTGTCCGCCTGCGCCCTGCGAGCGCATGGTGTCGATCTTCAGGTCGGCGTCGTTGATGACGATGTCGACCTCCTCCGCCTCCGGCAGCACCGCCACGGTGGCGGCGGAGGTGTGGATGCGTCCCTGGGTCTCGGTGTCCGGCACGCGCTGGACGCGATGGGCGCCGCTCTCGAACTTGAGGCGGGCGAATACGCCCTTGCCCTTCACCTCCGCGATGACCTCGCGGTAGCCGCCGACGGTGCCCTCGCTCTCGGAGATCACCTCGACCTTCCAGCCTTTGGCGTCGGCGTACCGGCCGTACATGCGGAAGAGGTCGCCCGCGAACAGGGCGGCCTCGTCGCCGCCGGTGCCGGCGCGGATTTCCAGGATGGCGCTCTTCTCGTCGGCGGAATCCTTCGGCAGCAGGATCAGCTGGAGCGCGCGGTGGGCCGCCTCCAGGCCGGCCTCGGCCTCCGGCTTCTCGTCGGCGGCGAGCGCCCGCATCTCGGAATCACTCCCCGGTTCGTCGATCAGCGCCTCGATGTCGGCGAGGTTCTGCGCCGCCGCGCGGTAGGCGTGGATCGCGGCGACGACCCCCTCCAGCTCCGACAATTCGCGCGACAGCTGCACGAAGGTGTCGGAATCGGCCGAGCCGGCGCTCAGCGTCGCGGTGACGATGTCGTGGCGCGTCAGGATCGCGTCGAGACGGTCTGCAGGAATAGGGGTCATCGCCCGTGAAAAACTCTCATCAGAACAAGGGCTCGTCGGGCCGGAGGCCTTCGTCGACGACGGGGCCGCGGCACGACCCGGTGAGATAGGTACGCCGAGGCTAGATGGGCACGCCCTGCGCCTTCGCGAAGGCCGCGAGGGCCGGACGGAGGCTGGCGCCGTCCCCGGCGCGGGCCAGTTCGGTGTCGAGCAAGGCCGCCACCGCAGTGACGTCGAGGCCCAGCACCATGGCCTTCACGGGGCCGATGGCGGCCGGCGACATCGAGAGGTGACGGAACCCGAGGCCGATCAGCGCCATGGCTTCGAGGGGCCGGCCGCCGATCTCGCCGCAGACGGTGGCGGGGCAGCCGGCAGCCGCCGCGCGCTCGGCGATGACGCGGAAGGCGCGCAGGGCGGGCACGCTCAGGGTGTCGAAGCGGTCCGCCACCCGGCGGTTCTCGCGGTCGACGGCGAACAGGAACTGCATCAGGTCGTTGGAGCCCACCGACAGGAAGTCGGCGGCCCGGGCGATCTCGTCGATCTGGAACAGGAGCGAGGGCACCTCCACCATCACGCCGAGCCTGCAGTCGCTCGGCAGGGCGTGGCCGTGCCGGCGCAGATGCGCCTTCTCGCGCTCGACGATGGCCTTGGCGCGGGTGAACTCGTCCACCGTCGCCACCATCGGGAACATGATCTTCAGGGCGCGCCCGCCGGCCGCCTTCAGCAGGGCGCGCAGCTGCACCCGCAGGAGGGCCGGACGGTCGAGGCCGATGCGGATCGCGCGCCAGCCCAGGGCCGGGTTCTCCTCCTCGAGGGCCGGCATGTAGGGCAGGATCTTGTCGCCGCCGATGTCGAGGGTGCGGATCGTGACGGGCAGGTCGCCGGTGGCCGCGAACACCGCCTCGTACAGGGCCTGCTGCTCGGCGGCCGAGGGCATGCGCTGGGCCACCATGAACTGCAGCTCGGTGCGGAACAGGCCGATGCCGTCCGCCCCGGTCTCGTGCAGGTGGGTCAGGTCGATCAGGAGGCCGGCGTTGAGCTGGAGGCCGATCGGCGTGCCGTCGAGGGTGACGGCGGGCACGTCGCGCAGCGCCCGGTACTGCTCCTGCCGCCGGGCGCGCAGGCGCACCATCTCGGCATAGGCCGCCTCGATCTCCGGGCCGGGCCGGACCTGGATCTCGCCGGTGGCGCCGTCGACGATGATCGCGTCCCCGGCGTCGCAGAGCGCGGTCGCGTTGGCGATCTCGCCCACCGCCGGGATGCCCAGCGCGCGGGCCACGATGGCGATGTGGCTCGTCGGCCCGCCTTCCTCCAGCACGACGCCGCGGAGCGCCGTGCGGTCGTAATCGAGGAGGGCGGCCGGGCCCATGGAGCGCGCGACCAGGATCGCGTTCTCGGGCAGGACGCGCTGCGCGCCGTTGCCCTCGGCACCGATCAGGGTTCGCAGAAGGCGATTCGCCAGGTCGTCGAGATCGTGCAGGCGGTCGCGCAGATACGGATCGCTCTGGCGCATCATCCGGGCGCGATTGTCCGACTGGACGCGCTCGACGGCGGCCTCGGCGGTCAGGCCCGAATGCACGGCCTCCCGCATCCGGCGCAGCCAGCCCTTGTCGTGCGCGAACATGCGCACGGTCTCCAGCACCTCGCGGGATTCGCCCGTACCGATGCTGTCGCCGCGCTCGACGAGGTCGTCGATGGCCGAGCGGACCTCGCCGATGGCCAGCTCGAGGCGTTCGACCTCGCGGTCGACGTTCTCGGCGATCAGCTGCTTGATGACGATGCGCGGCTCGTGCAGCACCACGTGCCCGAGGCCGATGCCATCGGCCAGCGCCACGCCGCGCTGGCTGACCGGACGGCGCGCGGCGGAGCCGGCGCCCGGCGCCAGGGCCTGCAACTCGCCCGAGGCGATCATCTCGGACAGCACCATGGCGGTGGTCTGGAGCGCCTCGATCTCCTCCTCGGAATAGACCCGGTAGGTCTTGTTCTGGACGACGAGCACGCCGAGGGTGTTGCCGGCGCGCAGGAGCGGCACGCCCAGGAAGGCGTGATAGGCCTCTTCGCCCGTCTCCGGGCGATAGGAGAAGGCCGGGTGGGACTGGGCGTCGGAAAGGGACAGCGGCTCGGCGGTCTTGGCGATGAGGCCGACCAGGCCCTCGTCCGCCCGCAGACGCGTCAGGTGGACGGCCTCGCGGTTCAGACCCTCGGTTGCAAACAGTTCGAGGATGTTGTCATCGCTGAGGACGTAGACCGAGCACACCTCCGCGATCACGTTGGCGGCGATCAACGTGACGATGCGGTCGAGACGGGCCTGTGGGCTGACCGGCTCCGCCATCGCTTCGCGGAGGCGGCGCAGAAGCAGGCGCGGGCCTCCGGGCGCAGCGGGCATGGTCTCCTCGATCCGGCTTCGGCCTCGTGTCCGGTTCGCGCGCAGGCGTTCGCGCGCTCCGGGTCTTCAGGCCTGGTCGAGGCCGTATAGCGAGTGGAGCGTGCGAACGGCAAGCTCCGTGTAGGCGGCATCGATCAGGACGGAGAACTTGATCTCCGAAGTGGTGATGGCGCGGATGTTGATGCCCTTCTGCGCCAGCGCCCGGAAGGCCTTGGCGGCGACGCCCGCGTGGCTGCGCATGCCGACGCCGATGGCCGAGACCTTGACCACGTCGGTGGCGCCCTCGATCTGGGCGAACTCGATCGCGCCGCTCTGCGCGTCGAGGATCTTGCGCGCCCGGTCGTAATCCGCCGACGGGACCGTGAAGGTCATGTCGGTGGTCGACTGGTCGCCCGACACGGTCTGGATGATCATGTCGACGTTGATGTTGGCGTCCGCCAGCGGGCCGAAGATGGCGGCGGCGATGCCGGGGCTGTCCTTCACGCGACGAAGCGTGATCTGCGCCTCGTCCCGGGAGAAGGCGATCCCGGTGATGATCTGCTGTTCCACGATGTCGTCCTCGTCGCAGATGAGGGTGCCGGGCCGGGCATTGTCCGGCGGATCGAAGGAGGAGCGCACCGTGGTCGGCACGCGATGGACCATGGCGAGCTCGACCGAGCGGACCTGCAGGACCTTGGCGCCCAGGGACGCCATCTCCAGCATTTCCTCGAAGGTCACGCGCTCCATGCGCTTGGCCTTCTGAACCACGCGCGGATCGGTGGTGTAGACGCCGTCGACGTCGGTGTAGATGTCGCAGCGCTCGGCCCCGATGGCGGCCGCGATCGCCACGGCGCTGGTGTCCGAGCCGCCGCGGCCCAGGGTGGTGACCCGGCCGGTGGCCTCGTGCATGCCCTGGAACCCGGCGATGACCGCGACCTCGCCGCGCCGGAAGCCCTCGTCGAGGCGGGCACCGTCGATGCCCTCGATGCGGGCGGAGCCGTGGGCGTCCGAGGTCAGGATCGGGATCTGCCAACCCTGCCAGGAGCGGGCCTTGATGCCGTTCTTCCGGAGCGCGATGGCCAGCAGCCCGGCGGTGACGAGTTCCCCCGACGCGACCACCGCGTCGTACTCGGCCTCGTCGTAGATCGGGTTCGCATCCTTGACCCAGGCGACGAGCTCGTTGGTCTTGCCGGACATGGCCGAGACCACGACGGCCACGTCGTAGCCGGCCGCGACCTCGCGCGCCACGTGGGCCGCCACGTTGCGGATGCGCTCGACATTGGCGACGGACGTACCGCCAAACTTCATCACCAGACGGGGCATGTTCTCACCAGACGGAGCCTGTCGCGTCCGCGACACATCGCGTTTGCCAGGGATGCGGCGGGCCGCGGACGGACTTCCTCCGCCCGCACGGCCGTCCGCGTCGCTTGGCTGCTGTACCGGACAGGGCTTCGGCGGGTACAAGGGCCGCCCGGGCGTGTCAACAATGGGGCGCGCCCACTTCGCACGAGACATGCCGAGACGATGACCGCACCCACAGGCGCCTCCATCGACCGCGACGAGGTCGCCCGCTTCGAGGCCATCGCGGCGACGTGGTGGGACGAGGCCGGGCCGATGCGCGTGCTGCACCGGTTCAATCCGGTCCGCCTCGCCTATATCCGCGACACGGCCTGCCGGCATTTCGGGCGGGACGCCCGCGCGCCCTTCGCCCTGGACGGCCTGACCCTGGTGGATATCGGCTGCGGCGGCGGCGTCCTGTCCGAGCCGCTGGCGCGCCTCGGCGCCCGGGTGACCGGGCTCGACCCGGCGCCCACCAACGTCAAGGTGGCCCAGGCCCATGCCGATGCCGGGGGCGTGCCGGTCGATTACCGCGCCCGCACCATCGAGGACGTCGTGGCCGCCGGCGAGCGCTTCGACATCGTGCTCGCCATGGAGGTGGTGGAGCACGTGGTCGACATGCCGGCCTTCGTCGCCCAGGCGGCGCGGGCGGTGAAGCCCGGCGGCCTCTTCTTCGCCGCCACCCTCAACCGGACGCTGCGCTCCTTCGCGCTCGCGATCGTCGGGGCCGAATACGTCCTCGGCTGGCTGCCCAAGGGCACCCACGATTGGGAGAAGTTCGTGCGGCCCGATGAACTCGGCCGCGCGGTGAGTGCCGGGGGCCTCACCGTCACCGACACGACCGGGGTGGTGCTCAACCCCCTCGACGGTTCCTGGCGAGCGAGCCGCGACACCGCGGTGAATTACATGATCACGGCGCAGCGCCCGGTCGGCGCCGTGCCGCCGGCCTGAACCTTCGCGGTCGTCCGCTGTTGGTCGGCGTACCCCGTGGGAGACCGACCTTGCTCGAAAAGATTCCGCACGCCGTTGGCGCCGCCCTGTCCGGCCTGAAGGCCGGACTCGACAAGACGGCCTACGAGACCACCTTCGCCGAGGTGCCCGAGGGCCTGTCGCTCACCAGCCTCGCCTTCACCGACGGCACATCCATGCCGGCGCGCTTCACGGCCGACGGGACCGGCGCCTCGCCGCCCCTGGGCTGGACCGGCCTGCCGCCCGGCACGGCGCGGGTCGTGATCCTTTGCGAGGATGCGGGCAGCCCGACGCCGAGCCCTCTCGTCCACCTGATCGCCTGGAATCTCGATCCCGGCGCACCGCTGTCCGAAGGGGCGGCGAGCCAGGCCGGATCGGGACTCGACCTCGGCAAGAACAGCTTCCTCAAGCCGGGCTGGCTGCCGCCCGACCCGCCGACCGGCCACGGATCGCACACCTACCTGTTCCAGGCCTATGCCCTCGGCCGGGCGCTGGAGCTGCCCGAGCATCCCGGACGGGGCGCGCTGTTGGAGGCGATGGCCGGCCACGTGCTCGCCAAGGGTTGTCTCGCCGGTCTCTACGCGCGCCCCTGACGCCTGCCCGCTTGCGCGGACGCCCGGGCCGGTGCAAGCGCCGATACGAGGATCACGCGAAAGGTTTGGGCATGAAGGCGCTGCTGTGTACCCGGCTCGGGGGACCGGAGGATCTGGAACTCGCGGATCTGCCCGATCCCGTGCCCGGACCGGGCGAGGCCCTGATCCGCGTCACGCTCGCGGCGCTCAACTTCTTCGACACCCTGATCATCGCCGGCCGCTACCAGGTGAAGCCCGAGCTGCCGTTCTCGCCGGGCGGCGAGGCCTGCGGCGTGGTCGAGGCCCTGGGCGAGGGGACCGAGGGCTTCGCGGTCGGAGACCGCGTCATCGTCCACCAGAAGTTCGGCACCTGCCGCGCGCGCATCGCCGTCGCCACCCGGCACCTGACCCGCGTGCCGGAGGGCGTCTCTGACGAGCAGGCCGCCGGACTCACCATCACCTACGGCACCTCGCTCCACGCCCTGCGCGACCGGGCCCGGCTGCAGCCCGGCGAGACCCTTGCGGTGCTCGGCGCCTCCGGCGGCGTCGGCCTCGCGGCGGTGGAACTCGGCGCGATCATGGGCGCCCGCGTGATCGCCTGCGCGTCCTCCCCCGAGAAGCTGGCGACGGCGCGCGCCCACGGGGCGACGATGGCGGTGGACTATACCGCCGAGACCCTGCGCGAGGCCCTGCGCACGCTCACCGAGGGCGAAGGCGTCGACGTGATCTACGATCCGATCGGCGGCGACTACGCCGAGCCGGCCCTTCGGTCGCTGGGCTGGAAGGGCCGCTACCTCGTCATCGGTTTCGCGGCCGGCGATATTCCGCGCATCCCGCTCAACCTGGCGCTGCTGAAGGGCATCGACATTCAGGGCGTGCACTGGGGCGTCTTCGTGGAGCGCGAGCCGGAGGCGCACCGGACCAACCAGGAGCAGCTTCTCGCCTGGGTGGCGGAGGGCCGCCTGACCGCCAAGGTCCACGGCGTGTACCCACTCGCCGACTACGAGGCCGCGCTCGGCATCCTCAAGCGGCGCGAGGCCGTCGGAAAGGTGCTGCTCCGCCCGTGATCGCCGGTCCGTTCGCGTGGCGGATCCCGGGGAAATCCGGGATCCGCCACGCGACGGCTCTCGCCCAGGGCGACGGCGTCAGAGCAGGCCCTGCGCCTTGGCGAGGGCCACGAGGTCGTGCTGCGGCCGGGCGCCGATGTGCTGGATCACCTCGGCGGCGGCGAGAGCGCCCAGGCGGGCGCTGGCCGTGTGGTCGAGGCCGCGGGCATGTCCGGCCAGGAAACCGGCCGCGAAGAGGTCGCCCGCTCCCGTGGTGTCGACGAGTTCGTGAACCGGGGAGGCAGCCACGGCCTGCACGTCGCCGCCCTGGATCACGAGGGCGCCCTCCGCCGAGCGGGTGACGAGCGCCAGGAGGTCCTTGCCGCGGGACACGCTCTCGGCGCGCAGCGCCGTGACGGCGGCCTCGGCATCGTCCGTCTCGTAGAGGCTCTGCAGCTCGGCCATGTTGGCGAACAGGATGTCGATGCTGCCGTCGCGGATCAGGCCGAGGAATTCGTCCCGGTAGCGCCCGACGCAGAACGCGTCCGACAGGGTCAGTGCCGCGGCGTTGCCGGCCTCGTGGGCGATCGTCACGGCCTTGCGGAACGCGTCCTTGGCGGCCGGCGGATCCCAGAGGTAGCCTTCGAGGTAGACCACGCGGGCGCTCGCCACGGTGGCCGCGTCGACATCGGCCGGGGAGAGGCCCTGGCAGGCGCCGAGATAGGTGTTCATGGTGCGCTCGCCGTCCGGCGTCACCAGGATGAAGCAGCGGGCGGTCGCGGGTCCATCGACCGCGGCGGCGACCGGGAAGCGGACGCCGGTGGCCTTGAGGTCGTGGGCGAAGAGACCGCCGAGCTCGTCGTCGCGGACCTTGCCGACGAAGCCGGTCTTCGCTCCGAGCATCGCCGCGCCCACCGCCGTGTTGGCGCCGGAGCCGCCCGACACGATGGTGGCCGGACCCATGGCGGCGAAGAGCGACTCGGCCCGCGCCGCGTCGATCAGCTGCATCGCCCCCTTCGGCACACCCTGCGCCGCCAGGAATTCCTCCTCCGTGCGGGCGATGAGGTCGACGATGGCGTTGCCGAGAACGAGGAGGTCGAGGGATTCGGGCATCGGGCCGTCCAGTCTGGCGATGTGGGGGAAAACTGCGCCGGGCTGTGGCATCGCTCCCGGCAGGGGTCAAGCGAACCCGGCCGGCACCCGCGCCTATTGCAGCGTCTTCACTTCGCACTGCGCGAAGTCGCTGCTCGCCTTCACGTAGGCGTTCAGCGCCTTGACGTAGGCTTCCGCCAGGGGACGGAACGCGGCGGCCTTTTCGTTGTAGGCCTTGATGGCGTCGTTGTAGCTGTAGGCCTCCCAGCCCGGGCAGCCGCCCTTGGCGTCGAGGCAGGCCGGCTTGGCCGGGAGCGGCGGTTTGGCCGGACGGGACGCGGCCGGGGGTGGCTCGGGCGACGTGCAGGCGGCGCGCGCCGCGCCGGCCGAAACCAGGATGCCGAGGCCGAGGGCTGCCACCCGTAAGATCCGTGTCCGCATGCGGGCTCTCCCCTCCGTGACGCCGGCCGCTTCATGCGCGTGACGGCGACCCTGAGCAAGTCCCGCATGCGCCGGACCTCAGCGCGCCGCCACGGCCTCGCGCGCCGCCGCCGGAGCGGGGCGCGGCACCGGCGCGGCCTTCGGTTTGCCGCGCCCGCTCCTGTCCTTCCGGGCGCGGACGGCGTTGAGCACCGGAACGGCGAGGCCGAGGGCCAGCACCCACCAGGCCGGCCGGATCGTGTCCGGAAAGTCGAGGTTGGCCGACAGGACGAGGCTCGCCGGAATGCCGCTCGCGACGCCATACCAGGCCGCTTCCAGCAGTGCGGTCAGGAGAGTGGCGGCGACCGCGAGGCCCAGCAGGGTGAACGGGTTGGTCGGCCAGCCGAATCGCTGCATCGCGCGGTGGCCCATCAGCAGCAGGAAGGCTCCGGTCCAGAACACCGGGTCGGACACGTCGATCTTGGCCTGCAGGTAATAGTGGATCAGGCCCAGGATCGCGATGACGTAGACGGTCTTGTGCAGGCGCGGCCAGGCCTTGCCGAGGCGCCGGATCATCCCGTCCGTGGAGGTGACGCCGAGGACCGCGAGGCCGAGCAGCGCCACGAAGCCGATGGTGAGATAGATCCGGGACACGATCTCGGTGACCACCTTGGTCAGCACGAAATTCTGGTCGACGACGTAGAGCATCAGGTGGATCAGCCCGTAGGCCAGCACCGTCAGGCCGAGCATGCGCCGCACCAGGATGAGCTTCGGCGCATGGGCGACCCGGCGCAGGGGCGTCACCGCCAGGGATAGCATCAGGAATCGCACCGCCCATTCGCCGGTGCCGTGCAGCAGCGCCGTGATCGGCTTCGCCCCGAGGGCATCGGCGGCGTAGGCCCCGGCGAGCCAGAGGCCCGGGGCGAGGGCGAACAGGAAGGTCGCGAGCTTCAGGCCGGAGACGCGTCCGGCGCGGTCGCGCCAGGGCGCGGAGAAGGCGGGGAGGGCTAGCATGGCGATCCGGGATCGTGGGACGATTGTCGCGAAAGATAGGGGCCGGGAAGGATCCGTGAGGCGGCGCGGGGTCGCAGATGGAGTCGCGGGACCGTCGCGGCGTCGTGGTGTCGGGGCGTATTCGCCGGGTCGGTGCCCGGGTTACACGTCTGTGCAGAGCGATCGCCGGCCCGGAACCTTGGCCGGTGCCGCAACGGTTCTCGATTGCTATAAGCCGACGCCGCGCCCGCCCCCGATCACGAAGCATCCTCATGCCCGAAGAGACCGCCGACAGCCTCGAGACGATGAACGCCGAGACGGCGCGGGCCGAGCACGCGGACCTCTCCGAACGGATCGCCGAGGCCGACCGGCTCTATCACCAGGAGGACGCGCCCGAAATCACGGATGCGGCCTACGATTCCCTGCGCCGGCGCCTGGAGCAGATCGAGGCGCGGTTTCCGGACCTTGCCGGGACG
This sequence comes from Methylobacterium sp. M6A4_1b, assembly GCF_053345175.1. Taxonomy (NCBI): domain Bacteria; kingdom Pseudomonadati; phylum Pseudomonadota; class Alphaproteobacteria; order Hyphomicrobiales; family Methylobacteriaceae; genus Methylobacterium; species Methylobacterium sp. M6A4_1b. Next base: position 152,428 of record NZ_JBKEZQ010000004.1, on the reverse strand, counting down.
GGGGCCGCCAGCGCCTCGGTGGGGGCCAAACCGTCCGAGAAGTTCGCCAAGGTCCGCCACGCGGTGCCGATGCTCTCGCTGGGTAATGCCTTCGCGGACGAAGAGGTGGCGGAATTCGTGGCCCGAGTCCGGCGCTTCCTGAACCGACCCGAAGCCGAGCCCCTGGCCTTCACCGCCGAGCCGAAGATCGACGGTCTTTCCCTGGCCCTGCGCTACGAGGATGGGCGCCTCGTCACGGCGGCGACCCGCGGCGACGGCGAGGTCGGCGAGGACGTCACCGCCAATGCCCGCACCGTCTCCGACATCCCCCAGCAGCTTTCCGGGACGGACGTGCCCCGGGTCTGCGAGATCCGCGGCGAGGTCTACCTCAGCCACGCGGATTTCGCCGCGATCAACGCCCGCCAGGCGGCGGCCGGCAAGGCGCTGTTCGCCAATCCCCGCAACGCGGCGGCCGGTTCCCTGCGCCAGCTCGACCCCGAAATCACCCGCTCACGGCCGCTCAAGTTCTTCGCCTATGCCTGGGGCGAGGTGGTGCCGGCCTTCGAAGGGACGCAGCACGGCGTGCTGCAGCGGTTTTCCGAGTGGGGCCTTCCGGTCAACGACCGCACCCGGCTCTGCGCCGACGCCGAGGCGATGATCGCGCACTATCGAAGCATCGAGGCCGAGCGCGCGGATCTCGGCTACGACATCGACGGCGTCGTCTACAAGGTCGACGACTTGGCGCTGCAGCGCCGCCTCGGCTTCGTCTCGCGCTCGCCGCGCTGGGCGCTGGCCCACAAGTTCGCGGCCCAGAAGGCGCTGACGGTCGTCGAGGACATCGAGATCAATGTCGGGCGCACCGGTTCACTGAATCCGCTGGCCAGGCTCCGTCCGGTCACGGTCGGCGGCGTCGTGGTGTCGAACGCCACCCTGCACAACGAGGGCTACGTCCAGGGTCTCGGCGCCGATGGCGAACCGATCCGCGACGGGCGCGACATCCGGATCGGCGACACCGTCGTGGTGCAGCGGGCCGGCGACGTCATCCCGAAGGTGATGGACGTGGTGCTGGAGAAGCGCCCGGCCGACGCGAAGCCCTACGCGTTTCCGACCCACTGCCCCGCCTGTGGCAGCCGCGCCGTGCGCGAGATCAATCCCCGCACGGGCAAGCCCGACGCCGTGCGCCGCTGCACCGGCGGCCTGATCTGCCCGGCGCAGGGAGTCGAGCGCCTGAAGCACTTCGTCTCGCGCAACGGCTTCGACCTCGAGGGCTTCGGCCAGACATACATCGAGGTGCTGTTCGAGGCCGGCCTTGTCCGCCAGCCCGCCGACCTGTTCCGGCTCGCGTTCGAGCCCCTGAAGGCCGCCATCGTGGCGCGGCGCGAGGCGCTCTCCGCCGAGCGGCGGGCCGAGGGCGTGCCCGCTCCGAAGAAGCCGACGAAGAAGAAGGGCGAGGAGGAGGACAAGGCGATCAAGAACCTCCTCGCCTCGGTGGAGGATCGTCGCAGCCTGCCGCTGAACCGCTTCCTCTTCGCCCTCGGCATCCCGGAGATCGGGGAGTCCACGGCCAAGGCGCTGGCCAAGCGCTTCGCCGACATCCCCGACCTGATGGAGGCCGTCGCCGCCGCGGCCCGCGACCAGGCCGGGCCGGACTGGATCGAACTCTCCGCGCTGTCCCGCATCGGTCCGACCACCCGCGACCGTCTGCTGGAGGTCGGTTATCCCCGCGCGGGCGGCGAGCCGGAGGCCGGCGAGGACGAGGAGGCCGAGACCCATCCGCAGGGGCGGGCGCGCCTGTCGGCGCCCCAGCGCGCCAGCCTGCTCGGCCATTACGGCGACGCGGACGCCATCGCGGCGGGTCTCGCGCGGGCGGCCGAGCAGCGGCCGGGCGACGCCTATCGCCACTTCGCCGATGACGGCGAGATCGGCCCCGTGGCGACCGACTCGCTGATCGCCTTCTTCGCCGAGCCGCACAACGACGCGGCGGTCCGGGCGCTGCTCGCCGAAGTGAAGACCGAGCCGATGGCGGCGCCGGCCTCCGCCACGGCCTTCGCCGGAAAGACCGTGGTGTTCACCGGCAGCCTCGAACAGATGACCCGGTCCGAGGCCAAGGCGACGGCCGAGCGCCTGGGCGCCAAGGTCTCCGGCTCGGTCTCGGCCAAGACCGACCTCGTCGTGGCCGGTCCGGGTGCGGGCTCGAAGCTGAAGGACGCGCAGAAGCACGGCGTCGAGGTCATCAGCGAGGAGGCATGGCTGGCGCTCGTCGCCAGCGCTTGAGCCGGGATTCGCGGACGCCTAGAGTTCGGCGTCTGCACCCGCAGGAGCTTGGCCGCGTCCGGCCGGGACAAAGCGCCATCATTCCCGCATGACCGTGATCGCCCTGGACTTCGAGACCGCCAACGAGCGGCGCGACAGCGCCTGTGCCGTCGGGCTCGCCTGGATCGCCGGCGGCCGAGTGGTCCGGCGGGAATCCCGGCTGATCCGGCCGCCGGAGCTGCGCTTCTCGCCGGGCAACATCCGGGTCCACGGCATCCTCCCAGCGGACGTGCGCAACCAGCCGGCCTTCCCCACCGTCATGGCGGAGTTCCTGCCCGAGCTCGCCTCCGGGCTGATCCTCGCCCACAACGCCGGCTTCGACCTCGGCGTGCTGCGCGCCTCCCTGGCCGCGCACGGGGTTCGACCCCCGGCCTTCTCCTATCTCTGCACGCTGCAGATCGCCCGGCGGGTGTTTCCGGCGGAGGAGGGCTGCGGCCTCGGCAAGGTCGCGGCGCGGCTCGGGATCCGCTTCGAGCATCACGACGCGGGCGAGGATGCCTATGCCTGCGCGGAGATCGCTCTCGCCGCCGTGCGGGAGACCGGTGCGCCGGACGTGCCGGCCCTGTCGCGGGCGCTTCACCTGCCGATCACCACGGCCCCGGCCGGTCCCGACCTCGCCATGCCTCCGCGCAGCCGGCCCGGCTCCTTGACGGAGCGTGCCCGTCTCGCCGCAGGCGCGCGCTCAACGTCTTCGGCGGGCCTGCATTTCGCGGTGCGCGGCAGCAGCGGCAACCGCTATGCCGTGACCCTGGAGGATCGCACCGGCGGCCCGCACCTGCGCTGCACCTGCATGGCCGGCCGCTACGGCACCCGGTGCCGCCACGTGAAGGCGCTGCTTGCCGGCGACATCACCGACCTGCTGTCGAGCAACCACGACGATGTCGAGATCCTGCGCGTCCGGATGACGGCGGTCTCGGTGGGGTGAGGCGGTCGCCGCCTCACCCGTCGTAAGATCCACCCGGGGAAAGCCTTACGCTGCCTTCTTCACCGCCGCGTCGCCGTAGAACGTGCCGCCGCGGGCGGCCATGTCCAGGAGGTTCGGCGGTGCGGCGAAGCGCGGGCCGTGCTTGGCTTCCAGGCCCTGCGCCAGCGTCACGAACGCCTGGGCGCCCATGAAGTCGATGTAGGACAGAGCGCCTCCGGTGAACGGCGCGAAGCCGAAGCCGAGAATCGAGCCGACGTCCGCCTCGCGTGGGTCGGTGACGACGCCCTCGCCGACGGTCCGCGCGGCTTCCAGCGCCTGCACCACCAGGAGGCGCTGCTTCAGCTCGGCGAAGTCCACGTCGTCCGGATCGACCTTGGTCGCCTGGAGGCCGGCGAGGCCGGGCCACAGGCGCTTGGGCGCACCCTCGGGATAGTCGTAGAAGCCGCGCCGGTTCTTGCGGCCGAGCCGGCCCTCGCCCTCGACGAGGGTGGACAGCAGCGCCTTCTGGGCCGGGTCGATGCTCTCGGCCCCGAGCTGCGCCTCCGTCGCCTTGACGATCTTCAGGGCGAGATCGACGGCCACCTCGTCGGTCAGCGAAAGGGGACCGACCGGCATGCCCGTCTGGCGGCCGGCATTCTCGATCATCGCCGCCGGAATGCCCTCGTTGAGCATCTTGTGGCCCTCGAGCAGGTAGGCGCCGACACAGCGGTTGGCGAAGAACCCGCGCGCATCGTTGACGACGATCGGGGTCTTCTTGATCGCCCGGACGTAGTCGAGGGCGGTGGCCAGCGCCGCGTCGCCGGTCTGGTCGCCCTTGATGATCTCGACGAGCATCATCTTTTCGACCGGCGAGAAGAAGTGGATGCCGACGAACTGCTCCGGCCGGGCCGAGGTCTTGGCGAGGCCCGTGATCGGCAGGGTGGAGGTGTTGGAGGCGAAGATCGTCTCCGGCCGGATGACGGCCTCGACCTTGGCTATGACCTCGGCCTTCACCTTCGGGTCCTCGAACACCGCCTCGATCACGAGGTCGCAGGTGGCGAGGTCGGAATAGTCGGCGCTCGCGCTGATGCGGGCCAGGAGGGCGTCGCGATCGGCAGTCTTGGCGCGACCCTTGTTGATCTGGTCGGTGACGAGCTTGTGGGCGTAGGCCTTGCCCTTCTCGGCCGCCTTGACCGACTGGTCGACGAGCACGACCTCCATGCCCGCATTGGCCGTGACGTAGGCGACGCCCGCGCCCATGAAGCCCGCGCCGATGACGCCGACCCGCCGGACCTTGGTGGCCGGCACGTCCTTCGGGCGGCGCGCGCCCTTGTTGAGTTCGCCCATGGAGAGGAACAGCGTGCGGATCATCGCCGCCGCCTCCTTGCTCCGCAGGATGTGGGCGAAGTACCGGCTCTCGACGCGCAGACCCTGATCCATCGGCAGCTGCAGGCCCTCGTAGACGGAGGCCAGAATCGCCTTGGCAGCCGGGTAGTTGTCGTGCGTCTCGCGCCGGTAGATCGCGTTGGCCGGGGGCCAGATCATCATGCCGGCCGGCGAGTAGACCTTGCCGGACGGCGCCTTGAACTTCGGCTGGTCCCAGGGCGCCACGGCCGAGCCGCCGCCCGCGATCCAGGCCTTGGCCTTGGCGACGATCTCGTCCTTGGCCGCCACCTCGTGGGCGAGCCCCATGTTCCTGGCCATCAGCGGACGGATCTGCTCGCCCTTGAACAGCATCTGCAGGGCGTCGCCGGTCTGCATCAAGCGTGCGACGCGCTGCGTGCCACCACCGCCCGGAAACAGGCCGACCTTGATTTCGGGCAGGCCGACGCGGGTCTTCGGATCGTCGGAGAGCACGCGGTAGTGACAGGAGAGGGCGAGTTCGAAGGCGCCCCCGAGGCAGATGCCGTTCACCGCCGCCGCGAAGGGCTTTCCGCAGGTCTCGAGCTTGCGAAAGACGAGGCTGAGCTTGCGCGACTCCTCGAAGAAGTGGCGCATCGCCTCCTCCTCGCCGCGCTCGGCCTTGAGGGCTTCGAACTCGCGGCCGAGACCCTGGAGCATGGTCAGGTCGGCGCCGCCCGAGAAGTTGTCCTTGCCCGAGACGATGACGCAGCCCTTGATCGCGGGGTCCGCCACCACGGCGTCGACCACCTGGCTCAGTTCGTCCATCACCGCATTGGTGAAGACGTTCATCGAGCGGCCGGGCATGTCCCAGGTCGCCAGCGCGATGCCGTCGGCGTCGGTCTCGAGTCGGAAATTGGTGAGATTCATCGCTGATCCTCGAATAGGCGGCGGGTGGGCGGCTTCGGCTGGCGTGCTTAAGCCAATCTCAAACCTTGAGAATGCATCAGGGTATGCCGGGGGGCACCTTGCTGCGACAGGACACGACTATGACCGCACGGACCGGCTGCCAGGGTTGCCGCGATGGAGCCGAACTCGACTTCACCTTCACCATGGCGTTCCAGCCGATTCTCGACTTCGCGGCGAACCGCGTCTGGGGCTACGAGGCGCTTGTGCGCGGCACGGGCGGCGAATCGGCCGCCTCGATCCTTGGCCGCGTGACGCCGGAAACAGTCTACCGCTTCGACCAGGCCGCGCGGGTGAAGGCGATCGAACTCGCCGGACGCCTGTTCCCGACGGACGATGCGACCCGCCTGTCGATCAACTTCATGCCGAACGCCGTCTACGAGCCGGCGGCCTGCATCCGCTCGTCCCTGGAGGCGGCCCGCAAGGCCGGCTTCGCCCATGACCGGATCATGTTCGAGTTCACCGAGAACGAGAAGTTCCGCGACACCGCCCACGTCTCGCGCATCGTCGCCGAGTACCGGCGCCAGGGCTTCCTGACCGCCCTCGACGATTTCGGCGCGGGCTTCGCCGGTCTGAGCCTGCTCGCGAACTTCCAGCCCGACCTGATCAAGATCGACATGGACCTGCTGCGCGGCATCGATACCGACCGGCGCCGTCAGATCATCGTGGCGGGCATCATCGGCATCGCCCAACCCCTCGGCATCGCGGTGATCGCCGAGGGCGTCGAGACGGCCTCGGAGCTCGAGACCCTGCGCAGCCTCGGCGCCACCCTCTTCCAGGGCTACCACTTCGCCAAGCCCCACCTCGAAGCGCTGCCCCACGTGAACGGCTTCCCGGTGGCCGGCTCTCCGGCGGGCGGGTATGCCCGCGCGCATGTGGCTTGAGCCGGCCATCGGGATCCCCGCCGGTTCGCCTCAGCGCGCCGGCAGCGGCATCGGGGCGCCGGGTGCGCCCGGGGCCGCGTTGGCCGCCGAGTCGCCGGCCGATGCGATGGCCAGCATGTTCAGGAGCTTGGTCACCGAGGCCTGCGAGATCGTCGTCACGGTGGAGGCCGGGTCGGCATTGACCGCCTGGAACTTCTGGTAGGTCTTGTCGCCGTAGATTTCGGAGAGGTGCTTCAATTCGTCGAGGCTGAACTTCTCAGCATAGGCCTTCGACAGGCCGTCGAGCATGGTCTCGCGCTGCTTGTCGAACTCGGCGCGGATCTCCTTGCGCACGGCCTCGGCCTTGTCCTCCTTCATCGGCGCCACGGTCTTCTCGAGAGCGCCCGTGAAGCCGACCTCCAGATTCTTGATCGTGGTCTTCTGCACCAGGTCCTTGGCGACCGCGATGCGTTCGGCGGCATCGTCGGCGCGGGCGGCGATGGGCAGGCAGAGGGCGGTGGTCAGGCAGAGGGTGGCGAGCAGGCGCGTCATCGTGGCGTGTCCTCGGAGATTCTTGTCGTGAGCCCGGCGCCGGGCGGCGGCGGGCGCCGCCCTCTACCCCACTTGCGCGGGGTTTGGGAGGCGGCGCGGGCTCACACCCGCTCGATGATGGTGGCGGTGCCCATGCCGGCACCGATGCAGAGGGTCACCAGAGCGCGCTCCTTGCCGGTGCGCTCCAGCTCGTCGAGCACCGTGCCGAGGATCATCGCGCCGGTGGCGCCCAGCGGATGGCCCATGGCAATGGCGCCGCCGCAGACGTTGATCTTGGCCGGATCGACGTCGAAGGCCTGCTGAAAGCGGAGCACCACCGCGGCGAAGGCCTCGTTGACCTCGAACAGGTCGATATCGGACAGGCTCATGCCGGCGCGGGCCAGGACCTTCTTCGTCACGTCCACCGGGCCGGTGAGCATGAGGGCCGGGTCCGAACCGATATTGGCGAAGGCGCGGATGCGGGCGCGGGGCTTGAGACCCGCGGCGCTGCCGGCCTCGGCCGAGCCGATCAGCACCGCGGCGGCTCCATCGACGATGCCCGACGAATTGCCGGCGTGGTGCACGTGGTTGACGGTCTCGACGTCCGGATGCGCATCGATCGCCACCGCGTCGAAGCCGCCCATCTGGCCCATCTGGACGAAGGAGGCCTTGAGCTGGCCGAGCGACTGCATGTCGGTGGACGGCCGCATGTGCTCGTCATTGGCCAGCAGCGTGATGCCGTTGATGTCGCGCACCGGCACGACCGCGTTGGCGAAGCGGCCCTCGGCCCAGGAGGCGGCCGAGCGCTTCTGCGACTCGACCGCATAGGCGTCGCAATCGTCGCGGCTGAAGCCGTACTTCGAGGCGATCAGGTCGGCCGACACGCCCTGGGGCATGAACCAGGACTTGATCGCGATGGCCGGATCCACGGGCCAGGCCCCACCCGAGGCGCCGAGGCCGACGCGGCTCATCGACTCGACGCCACCGCCCACCGTCATGTCATGCTGTCCGGCCATCACCTGCGCGGCGGCGAAGTTCACCGCGTCGAGGCCCGAGGCGCAGAAGCGGTTGATCTGCACGCCCGGCACGTGGGTGCCGTAATCGGCGACCAGGGCCGCGGCACGGGCGATGTCGCCGCCGGCCTCGCCCACCGGATCGACGCAGCCCAGCACCACGTCGTCGATGCGGCGCGTGTCGAGGTCGTTGCGCTCCTTGAGGGCGCGGAGCGCCACCTCGGCGAGGCGCAGGGCCGTCACCTCGTGGAGCGAGCCATCGGGCTTGCCGCGGCCCCGCGGGGTGCGGACATGGTCGTAGATGAAGGCCTCGGGCATGCGTGTCCTCGTTCTCTTGACCCTGGCGGCGTGGGCGTCACCCCGCCGCGAGAGGGGCGCAACGGTCGCGACGATCTAAAACGCCTCGGCGGCAAGCGCCATCGTCGTGTCGGCGCCGGCCTTGATCCGCACCAGCCGGCTCGCGGTCTCGGGCAGGAGGCGCTCCATGTAGAAGCGGCCCACCACCAGCTTGGCGGCCATCGTCTCGGACGGGCTTTCCGCCTGCCGCGCCAGGGCGGCCTTGGCGATGCGCGCCCACATGTAGCCCATGGCGACGAGTCCGAGCAGGTGCATGTAGTCGGTGGCACCGGCGCCCGCATTGTCGGGCTTGGTGAAGGCGTTCTGCATGAACCACATGGTGGCGCCCTGAAGGTCGTTGAGGCCGGCCTGGAGGGGCGCGACGTAGGGCTTCATCGCCTCGTCCTCGCCGTGGTCCTTGATGAAGGTCTGCACCTCGCCGAGGAAGCTCATCATCGCCCGCCCGCCGTCCTTCGGCAGCTTTCGGCCGATGAGGTCCATGGCTTGGATGCCGTTGGCGCCCTCGTAGATCATCGCGATGCGGGCATCGCGCACGAACTGCGACATGCCCCATTCCTCGATGTAGCCGTGGCCGCCGAACATCTGCTGGGCCTCGACCGCGTTCGCGAAACCCCGGTCGGTCAACACGCCCTTCACCACCGGGGTCATCAGGCCCATGTGGTCCTCGGCACTCCGACGTTCGGCCGCATCGTCGGACCGGTGACCGATATCGGCCTGGAGCGCGGTCCAGAGCACGAGGGCGCGGGCGGCCTCGTTGAAGGCGCGGATGCCCATCAGGGTCCGGCGCACGTCGGGATGGACGATGATCGGATCGGCAGCCTTCTCGGGCGCCTTGGCGCCGGTGAGGGCGCGGCCCTGGAGCCGGTCACGCGCGTAGGCGACGGCGTTCTGGTAGGCGACCTCGGACTGACCGAGACCCTGAACGCCGACCGCGAGACGGGCTTCGTTCATCATCACGAACATCGCGTTCAGTCCGCGATTCTCCTGTCCGACGAGCCAGCCCTTCGCCCCGTCGTAGTTCATGACGCAGGTCGAGTTGCCGTGGATGCCCATCTTGTGCTCGAGCGAGCCGCAGGAGACCGGGTTGCGCTCGCCGACCGAGCCGTCCGCGTTCACGAGGAACTTCGGCACCACGAAGAGCGAGATGCCCTTGGTCCCGGCCGGCGCGCCCTCGATGCGGGCGATCACCAGATGGATGATGTTCTCCGACAGGTCGTGCTCGCCGGCCGAGATGAAGATCTTGGTGCCGGTGAGGCTGTAGGAGCCGTCGCCGTTCGGCACGGCCTTGGTCTTGAGGAGGCCGAGATCCGTGCCGCAATGCGGCTCGGTGAGGTTCATGGTGCCGGTCCAGGCACCTTCCACCATTTTCGGAAGGTAAAGGGCTTTCTGCTCGTCCGACCCGTGCACCACGAGGGCCGCCATCGCCCCCTGGGTCAGGCCTGGATACATGCCGAGCGCGAGGTTGGCACCGGAGGCGAATTCCTGGATCGCCGTGTTCAGGGTGTGTGGCAGGGCCTGGCCGCCATATTCCTCGGGCATCGAAAGCCCCATCCAGCCGCCCCCCGCGTAGGCGTCGTAGGCGGCCTTGAAGCCTTTCGGGGTCGTGACGCTGCCATCGGGATGCCGGATGCAGCCCTCCCGGTCGCCGACCGGGTTGAGCGGCGCGAGCACGGTCTCGGCGAGCTTGGCGCCCTCGTTGAGAACCGCCTCCATCACGTCCGGCGACGCATCCGAGAATCCGCGGAGGTTATCGTGGCGGTGGAACCCGAGCACGTCGTTCAGCAGGAACAGGACGTCCTCGACCGGTGCCTTGTAGCTTGGCATCGCGCATCATCTCCCGGAAACGGCTGCGTTCCTGGACGGTTCTCCGACCGCCGGCGCACCTGATCGTTCACATATAAACTAATTCGCGAGGGGCGAAAGGGGGTCGCAGCGCGCGCCGCGAGAATGGTGCCCGAGACACCAATCGGCCACGCCTTAACCGCCTGTTTACCAAGACTACCAAATGTCGGGGAGCGCGGATCTGCCGTTAATCCCTTCCTCGTTCTTGCGTGGCGGGGGACACTCGCGGATCGAGCCATGGACTTCGCCGAGTCAGGTTTGACGATGACACGCAACGCGACCCTCGACCTCGAAGGCTTCGATCCCGACGTGCTCGAGGCGGCGCGGGACATGGCGCGCCGCGCCGGCATTCCGGTCGAGACCTGGATCGCGTCGATCGTCGAACCCGACGTCCGCGGAAACAAGGCCCCGACCACGACGGAGCCCTCGAAGAAGCCGGCGGCCGAGCCGTCCCAGACCGTCGCGCCATCGAGCCCGGTCGAGATCTCGTCCAGCACGCCACCCGCGGGCATCCGCCCCGGCAAGAACGCCGCCCTCACCGAGATGATGCGCCGCCTCGACGGCATCGACCAGCGCATCGGGTCCGAGGCGCCCGCTCCGGTGCCGCCCATGCTCCCGCAGGCCGAATCGGCCTCCGAGATGGCGCATCGCCTCGCCGAGATCGAGCGCCGCATGACGGAGATCGGCGAGCAGCTCGCGACGCCGCGTCTCCTCGGCCGCCGCGGCCGGCCCGCCGTCACCGAGATCCGCGACGCGGTCACCGAGATCCGCCAGCGCCAGCGAGAGCTGGCCGGCGTTCCGGCGGCTTCCGCAACGGCCCGGGCCGCCCCGCCTGCGCCCCTCGTCGATGCCCCCGCCATCGCCGAACTTCAGAGCGAGACGGCTCGCCTGCGCGAATCGATTGGAAGCCTCGCCAGCGGCCGAGACGTCGGCGCACTCGAGAATGCGATGCAGACGCTCGCGGCGGGCGTTCGGAAGGCGGAAGCCCCGGCCGACCTCGCGGTCATCGCCGCCCCTATCGAGGCGATCCGCGCCCAGGTGGAGCGTCTGGCCGAGGATGTCGCCGAGAACGTGCACGCCCGCGTCGCCGCCGATGTCGAGCGCCTCGCCGCCAGGATGAACGGAACGCTCCAGGGCGTTTCCACCGGTCTCGCCGAGCAGGACGTCGTGGCCGGGCTGTTCCGGGAGCTCGACGAGATCCGTCGCCTGATCGGTGCGCTCGCCGGACCGGAGCGGATCCAGAGCCTCGCCGCCGGCATCCAGGCCATCAGCAACCAGGTCTCGCAGATCCAGACCGGCATGCCCGGCGAGGGCATGGCGGAGCTGCGCCCCTTGCTGGAGGAGATCCGGATCGGATTGCGGTCGAGCACCGACGCCGCCATCGGCGAGCAGATCCAGCAGATGGACGCCAAGCTCGACGCCCTTCGCGGGGTGGGACCGATGGCCGCCCACCAGGATTCGGACGTCATTCTCCACCGGATCGATGCCCTGTCCGAGAAGGTCGACCGGGTCAGCATCAATCCCGTCGGAGACCTGATCGGACGCCTCGAGGACATCGGGGCGACCCTGCGTCGGCCGGTGCAGCCGGACGAGAATCTCGCCTCGATTCACGGCATGCTGCACGAGTTGACGGTCAAGCTCGACTGGATCGGCACGGGCGAGGGTCCGCGCGACGAAGGCCTCGACGCCCTGGAGCAGCAGGTGCTCGCCCTGGCCGAGCGCATCGACACCCGTGATGCCGACCCGGCGCTGGCCGGTCTCGAGCGCACGATGACCGACCTCCTCGACCAGGTCTCGGCCCTGCGGGCGGAGGCGCCGATGGAGGCCGCCGTCGAGCGCGCAGCCCGCAACGCGGTCGCGGAGACCATCGGTGCGGCCGCCGAGACGGGCGAAGTCGCGCTCCTTCGGGCGAGCCTTGCGGATCTGCGCGCCCATCAGGTCGCCTCCGAGCAGCGGATGCAGTCGACGCTGACGGGCGTCTATTCCGCCCTCGAGCGTCTGGTCGGACGCGTCGGCCCGACCGATCCGGATGCTCCGCTCGCCCTCACGCCCCGCATGCAACGGGATGTCGCCAAGGACCTGGTCCGGGAGCTGTCCAAGGATCCGGGCGCGGAACATCCCGCTGGAACAGCCCCGTCCCGCCGTCCGGATGCGCTGCGGGCCGAGCGCCCCCAGGTCACGGGTCCCGACCTGCCTCTGGAGCCGGGCGCCGGACGACCGGGCCGGGATCGGGCCGCGGGTCGGATCGAGGCGAGCGACGCCGGCGCTGCCGACAGCGACATTAAGACCAGCTTCATCGCTGCCGCCCGGCGCGCGGCCCAGGCCGCCCAGGCCGAGGCCGCGGGCCAGACCGGCGCCTCCGACGTCGAGGGCAACCGCGACGGCGCCGATGCCAGCCAGCGCGCAGGTCGCCTCGCGCGCTTCCGCAGCGGCGTCGACCGTCGCCGGAAGCCGCTCCTCCTCGGCCTCGCTGCGGTGGTCCTCCTCCTCGGCGCGCTGCAGGCCCTGAACGCCCGGCGGACCGCCGGCACCGAGCCGCCGGCCGCCGAGCCGGTCGCCGCCGTCTCGACCCCCACCGGCCCGGTCGCCGCCGGGACCGATGCGCCGAACAAGTCCCAGGAAGGCAAATCCAGGGAGGCGAAGTCACAGGACGGCAAGGCCACGGGTCCGTCCGTCGCCGATCCGCAGACGACGCAGAGCCTCGCCGAGAGCACGCCCGCCAAGGGGGCAGGGTCCGCCGCGTCCCGCTCCGCGGTACCGCGGGTGCCCACGATGGCCGGCATCTCCGCCGACCTCGCGGTGGTGCCGCCCGCCCTGGTCAAGCTGCGCCAGGCCGCCCTCGACGGCGACGGTGCGGCCGCCTACGATCTCGGCATGCGGGCCGCCGAAGGCCGCGGAATGGGACGTGATCCCGCGCTGGCGGTGAAGATCTTCGAGCAGATCGCGGCGAGCGGCTTCGCGCCGGCGCAGTACAAGCTCGGCAGCCTCTACGAGAAGGGCGTCGGCGTCGCCCGAGACCTGAACCAGGCCAAGCTCTGGTACGGGCGCGCCGCCGAGCTCGGCAACGCCCGGGCCATGCACAACCTCGCGGTGATCTACGCCGAAAATCCGGCTGCCGGCGGCAAGCCCGATTTCGCCGCCGCCTCGCTCTGGTTCAAGCGCGCAGCCGAATTTGGTCTTCGCGACAGCCAGTACAATCTCGCGGTGCTCTACGCCCGCGGCATGGGCGTCCAGCAGGATCTCGCGCAATCCTTCCTCTGGTTCTCCGCCGCCGCGACGCAGGGCGACGAGGACGCAGCCAAGAAGCGCGACGACGTGGCCGCCAAGCTCGATGCGAAGGCTCTGGCCGCCGCGCGGGCCCAGGTCGCGGCCTTCAAGCCGAAGGTCCCGGAGCCGGCATCCAACGAGATCCCGGCGCCACTTCCGACCGAGAACACCATGAGCCTGCTCGGGGCGCCGGCGCCCTCCGGCAACGTGCCACCGGCGCGGCGGATCTGACGGACTCGCGCTTCGGGGATGCGAGCTTCTGCCGCCGTTCCGCGGTGCAGCGAACCCGGCGCCTCGGCGTTGTCCGGATGTTGGTTTCCGGATCGTACGGCCCGGACGACCCATTCCCAAGCGCAAGGCCCCCTTTTCGCAGGGAGTCCCGGATGAGCGGAGAGCCGATGGTGCGCGTGACGACGGTACCACCGGTCGCCCTGATCCTGGGTATCGCCGGTCTGATCCCGTTCCTGGGCTTCGCCCTGCTCGCCTATAGCGGCTCCGACGGCGGACTCGGCACGATCGGTCTCAGCCCACGCCTCATGCTCTCGACCTACGGTGCCGTGATCGCGTCGTTCCTCGGCGGAATCCGCTGGGGTGCCGCCGCCGCCCGCAACTCGGGCGGCGCCGACTACGCCATCGCGATCCTGCCCTCTCTGATCGCCTGGGCGGCGCTCGCCGCGCCGATGCCGTGGGACCTACGCATCCTCGGCATTCTCGTGCTCGCCTGGGGCCTCGTCGACCAGGACTTGGCGCGCCGCGGGCTCGTCCCGGTCTGGCTCGGCCGCCTGAGGTTGGCCCTGTCCGGGGTCGCGGGGGCCTCGCTGCTGATCGCGGCCTGAACCGGCCTTCGCCTCAATCCTTGCTCAGCATCGTCTTTCCGATGGCGAAGACGCGGCCGTCCCCGAGGAGATGTGCCGTGAAGCCGGCCGGAAACAGCGGCTCGAAGGCGGCGTCGCGGACGTTGAGCCCCCCCGCATAGGCGCCGAAGGCCGGCATGATCAGGCGGCGCCCGTCAGTGACGAAGCAGCGCCGTCGCACCGTGCGGCCCCGCATGGCGACCTTGCCGCAGGGATGCAGGTGCCCGGCGACCTCGCCCACGGGGGCGTCGACGGTCGGCTCGTGCCTCAGGGTCAGGCCACCGACCATCAGGGTCTCGGCGTAGCGTCCGCCGACGCCCTCGCTCACCCCGTGGTCGTGGTTGCCGGCGATCCAGACCCAGTCGCGCCCCTCCTGCAGGGCAGCCACCATGGCGCGGTCACCGGGCTCCATTCGCTCCGGGCCGCGCGAATCGTGGAACGAATCGCCCAGCGCGACCACGCAGGCCGGGTCCAGACGGGCGATCACCTCGTGCAGGCAGGCCAGGGTCTCGCGGGTGTCGTAGGGTGGCAGGAACTGGCCGGACCGGGCCGCATAGGCGGAGCCCTTCTCCAGGTGGAGGTCGGACACGATCAGGGTGCGGTGGGCGCTGAGCCAGAGGCCACCGCAGAGGTCGAGGGCGAGGATTTCGCCGGCAAGGGTCAGGCCGGGAGCCCGGATGGTTTTCTCAAGTCTCTGGCCGAGCGCCAAAACCGCATCCTCTGTTTCCGTGAAGGGGTGCTTCACCGCACTGTCAACCCAGCGCTTCTTCGAGCAGCTGGGCCTCGGCTTCGGCCAGAATCTCGTCGGCGCCCTCGCCGTAGACCCGTTCGCGCCCGATCTCGAGCATGACGGAAACGGAGAGCGGCGAGACGCGATCGAGCGCCTTGTGGATGATTCGCCCCTGGATGCGTCTCAACATCATACCGAGGCGCTTCACGTCGAGGAGTCCGGTTGCCGCATCCTGGCGCGCCGCCTTCAGGAGAAGATGGTCGGGCTGATGCTTGCGCAGCACGTCGTAGACCAGATCGGTCGAGATCGTGACCTGCCGCCCGGTCTTGGCCTGCCCGGGATAGCGTCGCTCGATCAGACCGGCGATCACCGCGCATTGCCGGAAGGTGCGCTTCATCATGGCGGATTCGTCGAGCCAGGCCTCGAGGTCGTCGCCGAGCATGTCCTCGGCGAACAGCGTCTCGAGAAAGTCCGGCTCGCCGCCGATCCGCTCGCCGACATCCCGGTTGAGCCAGATGGCGATGCCGTAATCGTTGGCGGCGAAGCCCAGGGGCCGCATCCGGGCCCGTTCGAGACGACGGGTGAGCAGCATGCCGAGGGTCTGATGCGCGAGCCGCCCCTCGAAGGGGAAGGCCGTCAGGTAGTAGCGCCCGGCGCGCGGAAAGGTCTCGACGAGCAGTCCCGTCGGACCTGGCAGGACCGACCGGGTGCGCTGCTGCAGGAGGTAGTCCGAGATCTGCTTCGGCAACCGGTCCCATTCGAACGGATCGGCGATCAGCGCACGGACCCGCGCGGCGAGGAAGGTCGAGAGCGGGAACTTCGCGCCTGCGTAGGAGGGGATCGCCGGGTCCGTGCCGGAGCCGGCCCGGGTCGCCAGGGCCTCGTCCTCGGACAGGCCTTCGAAACGCAGGACCTCGCCGGCGAACAGGAAGGTGTCGCCCGGCGTCAGGGTATCGGCGAAATCCTCCTCGATCTCCCCCAGCACCCGACCGCCCTTCGGCAGGATCGCACCGGGCTTGCCGCGCACGCCGCGGGCGAGGCGGACCTTCACCTTCGCGGATTCCACGATGGTGCCGACATTCATCCGGTATTGCTGGGCGATGCGGGCGTCGCGCACCCGCCACAGGCCGTCCGGTCCGCGAAGAATCTTGGCGAAGCGTTCGTAGGCGCGCAGCGCATAGCCACCGGTGGCGACGTAATCGACCACCGCCTCGAAATCCTCCCAGGACAGCCCTGCATAGGGCGCTGCCGAAACGATCTCCTCGTAGAGCCGAACCGGATCGAAGGCGTCGGCGCAGGCCATGCCAAGGACGTGCTGGGCGAGCACGTCGGGGGCGCCGAGGCGGGCATCGGGCGTGTCCTGAGCGGCGGCCTCGACGGCGTCGAGAGCCGCTTGGCACTCGAGCATCTCGAACCGGTTGGCCGGCACCAGGTAGGCCTTCGACGGCTCGTCCATGCGGTGGTTGGCGCGGCCGATGCGCTGCATGATCCGGCTCGCCCCCTTCGGTGCCCCGATATTGACGACGAGGTCGACGTCGCCCCAGTCGATGCCGAGGTCCAGGGTGGCGGTGCAGACGATCGCCCGCAGCTGGCCCGCCGCCATCGCGGCCTCCACGCGCCGGCGCTGCGTGGCGTCGAGGGAGCCGTGATGCAGGGCGATGGGATAGTTGGCGTCGTTGATCCGCCAGAGTTCCTGGAAGGTGTACTCCGCCTGGAGGCGTGTGTTGACGAAGACCAGCACCGTGCGGTGCTGCCCGATGAGGTCGTAGATCGCCGGCATCGCCTGCCAGGCGGTGTGGCCGGCGAGCGGCAGGGTGAGCCCGGTATCCAGCATGTGGAGGTCGGGCGCCGCGCCGCCCTTCACGACGACGAGTTCGGCGAGCGCCGGATGAAACTTTCTCCCGTCTGCGGGGGAGGGCGGCCCGCGCGTTGGCGCGGGTCGGGCCGGGACGAAGTCCCGCAAGACGGGAGCGCCATCTGTGGAGAGGTCGCCCCCTCTCTCGCCTGCTGCGCAGACATCCTCACCCGCAGAGGGGGGAGGGTTCTGCGGCACCAGATACCGGCGCAGCTCGTCCGGTTCGCGTACGGTGGCGGAGAGGCCAATCGCGGTGAGGCCGGGGCTGAGGCGGTGCAGGCGTGCCAGTGCCAGGGAAAGGAGGTCACCGCGCTTCGACGTCACCAGGGCATGCAACTCGTCGAGGACGACGCAGGACAGGTCGGCGAAGAGGTCTGCCGCCTCGCGATGGGCGATGAGCAGGGCGAGCTGTTCCGGTGTGATCAGCAGGATGTCGGGCGGGCGCGCGATCTGCCGGGTGCGCTTGTGCGAGGGCGTGTCGCCGGTGCGGGTCTCGACGCGCACGCTGAGGCCCATCTCGGCGATGGGCGCGTCGAGGTTGCGGGCGATGTCGACGGCGAGCGCCTTCAGGGGCGAGACGTAGAGCGTGTGCAACCCGCGCGGCTTCGCCGAGGCCGGTCGTGCCGCCAGGGCGGTCAGGCTCGGCAGGAAGCCCGCCAGCGTCTTGCCGGCGCCCGTGGGCGCCACGAGGAGGGCCGAGCGGCCCTGTCCGACGATCTCGAGAAGGTCGAGCTGGTGGGGTCGGGGTACCCAGCCGCGCGCGGAGAACCACGCGGCGAAGCGCTCGGGCAGCGGCGATGCCGTGGGGCGCTTGCTCAGGCCAGGGCCATCAGGAAGCGGTCGATGAGCTCCAGCGCCCGCTCGGACATCGCCCCGGGGTAGCGCACGAAGATGTGGCAGCCGCCCGGATAGATCGCCGTGTGTCCGCCGTTTCCGGCCGCCGCCCAGCGGGCCGACATGTAGAGCGTGTCGTCGAGGAGCGGATCGTGGGTGCCGACCGTGAACAGGGCCGGGGGCAGCCCCTTGAGGTCGGCATAGACCGGCGAGACGTCGGGCCGGCGGCGGTCGATGCCGTCGCGGACATAGACGTTGGCGAAGTTGGTCAGATCCTGGGTGTTCACCACGAGGCGGTCGGTGCCCCAGTTGCGCACGCTCGGAGTCAGGCCGAGGTCGAAGAACCCCGCGTTCAGATTGGCGCCCCGGAAGGCGCGGGGCAGGCCATGCCTGTCGCGCAGTCGGAGAAGCACCATCACGGCGAGCTGCGCACCGGCCGATTCGCCGCCGATGGTCAGGGCCGAGATACCGAACTCCGCCCGGCCGGGACCGGCGAGCCAGAGGGCGGCGGCCTCGCAATCCTCGAGGGCGGCCGGGTAGGGATGCTCGGGGGCCAGGCGGTACTCGACCGACAGGCAGACGAAGCCGCAGGCATCGGCGATCCGCTCGAGCCACGGGTCCTGCTCGTCGGCCGATCCCCAGACCCAGCCACCGCGATGGATATGCAGGTAGGCGCCGCGTAGCTTGGCCCATTTCCGTGCGTCGGGCCGGATGACGCGCAACTGCAGGGCACCGGCGGGGCCGTCGATCGTGATGGTTTCGGCGCGGGCGCTGCGTGGCATGGCCGGCGAGGCCTGCGTGCCCTGGCGCCGACGCGCGCGAACCTCGGTCATCGGGATCGACCACGGGTCGACCTGCGCAGCGTGCGCGGCCACGATCTCGGCGTTCAGGCGCTTGGTGTCGGGATCGATCATCGCCGGATCGAACAGGGCGTGGTCGATCATGGAACGGTTCGTTTCATCAACAGGTCAGTCTGCGGGGCGGGAGTCGATCCGGGGAGGGGATCACCTCCCTAAGATGGGCCGGTCCAAGCAACGGGGCCATCCGTCCGCTGGGCGAAAACGCCTAACGCTCCCGCATGTGTCGGCTTTCGTGCAAACTGTGTCGCTTGCGTCACGGTTCCGCCGGGTTCACGGGGTTGAGAGGCGAGTATCGCACGACCTCACGATACGCCCCGGGACACCCCCATGACGCTCGACCACGACCCGCGCCGCCCGCCGCCCTATGGGGGCCAGCCCTATGCCGGCGCACCGTTCCCCGACCAGGGGCGGCGCTCGGCCCTGCGTCGCTTCCTCGGCGGTTCGCCCGCCACCGTGTTCGTGAAACTGCTGTTCCTGTCGGTGCTCGTCGGTGCCGTGATGGCGACCCTCGGCGTCACGCCCGGACTGCTGTTCTGGCACGCCTACGACGCGGTGCGGACCCTGATCGACCTCGGCCTCGCCACCTTCCACGATTTCGGCCGCTGGATCCTGGCCGGCGCTGTCGTGGTGGTGCCGCTCTGGCTCCTGTCGCGCTTCTTCGCGGTGTCGAAGTAACGGGGTTTCGACGCCATCAACGAAAAGGGGCCGGTGTTTCCACCGGCCCCCGAAACGTCTGGAAGGGATGATCGACGATCAGCGCTGGACGATGACCTTCGCACCGACCTTGGCGCGGGTGTAGAGGTCCGCCACGTCGTCGTTGGTCATGCGGATGCAGCCCGAGGACACGGCGGTGCCGATCGTCTCCGGCTCGTTCGAGCCGTGGATGCGGTAGATCGAGTTGCCGAGGTACATGGCGCGGGCGCCGAGCGGGTTCTCGATGCCGCCCTTCATGAAGCGCGGCAGGTCGGGACGGCGGCGCAGCATCTCGGCCGGCGGACGCCAATCGGGCCACTCGCGCTTCATGGTGATGGTCTGCACGCCACCCCAGGTGAAGCCCGGCCGGCCGACGCCGACGCCGTAGCGCAGGGCCTTGCCGTCGCCGAGCACGTAGTAGAGGCGCCGTTCGCCGGTGGAGACCACGATGGTGCCCGGAGCGTAGCTGCCCGTGTAGGCGACTTCCTCGCGTTGGATCGCCGACATCTGCGGCACGGCCGAGGACGGGGCCATCGGGTCGGCGGCGGGCAGGGAAGCGTTGGCGGTGGGGAGTGCGACCGGCTCGTTCTGCGGCCGCACCCGGATGACCAGGGCGTTATCGAGCGGCTGACGGGTCAGCGGGTCGATCTCGTAGGCAGCGGCGGGCGAAGCCCACGTGCCAAGCGCGCAGACGAGCCCGGTCAGGGCGGGGGCGAAACGGCGCATCGGAGCCTCTCAAAGGCGAACGTATTCTGTGGAAACGGCTTGGAAAACTTGACGCACGTTACGGTGCGAAGTGTGCCCAAGACGTAAACGCTCACGCTTCAAAGCCAAGCTGAATTCGCACCGCAACGACGCTTGCCGCAGCGTCGTGATTTCATGGCAACACCGTGGCACCTTGACCGTTCGGGCGCCTCTCAGACCGCGTCGAGGCCGAGGTCGATGATGGGTGCGCTGTGGGTGATCCAGCCGCACGAGATCAGGTCGACGCCGGAGGCCGCCACGGCGCCCACGGTTTCGCGGTTGATCCGGCCCGAAGCCTCCGCGATGGCCCGTCCGTCGATCATCGCCACCGCCTCGGCGAGCTGCTGGGGGGACATGTTGTCGAGGAGCACGGCGTCGGCGTTCACCGAGAGCGCCTGCTCGAGCTGCGCCAGGGTGTCGACCTCCACCTCGATCTTCACGAGGTGGCCGGCATAGGCCCGTGCCCGTTCGATCGCCGGCACGATGCCGCCGGCCACGGCGACGTGGTTGTCCTTGATCAGCACGGCGTCGTCGAGGCCGTAGCGGTGGTTCGAGCCGCCTCCGGCGCGCACCGCGTGCTTCTCCAGGGCGCGCAGGCCCGGGGTCGTCTTGCGCGTGCAGACGATGCGGGCCTTGCCGTGGGGACGGGCCGCCTCGACCAGGGAAGCGGTCGCGGTGGCGACGCCGGACATGCGGCACAGGAGATTGAGGGCGACGCGTTCGGCGGTGAGGATGGCCCGCGCCGGCCCGGCGAGGCGGATCACCACATCGCCCGGCTTCACGCGCGTGCCGTCGCCGCGCTCCACCGTCACGGCGATGTTCGGGTCGATCAGCCCGAAGGCGATCACCGCCGTGTCGACGCCGGAGATCACCCCGTCCTGACGGGCGGCGATGACGCCCTCCAGGCGGGCGCTGGCCGGCACGATGGCGTCGGTGGTGATGTCGCCGGCCCGGCCGAGATCCTCGAGCAGCGCCGCGCGGACGATCGGTTCCACCATCAGACGGGGCAGGGGAGGCAGCTCTGAGGGATCGGGCATGGTCCAGCTTCCGGTACGAAGGACGAGGAGCCGGTGCCGCCCTCGGGCGGGACCGGATATGCGGGGCTCAGGCGGCGGCGACGGCCCGGTCGGGTTCGACCGCCTCGGTCATCGCCCAGAGGTCGGACAAAGCCATTTCGGTGTGTGCGGGCGCCACCTGGGCGGGATGGTCGCTGCGCCAGTGCGCGCCGCGGCTCTCCCGCCGCGACAGCGCCGAGGCCGCGATGGCGAGGCCGGTGAGGGCCGCGTCGCAGCCGGCCCGCGCCGCCGGAGCGAGCTGGCGCACCGCCTCCGCGAGGCCGTCAGCCTCGCGGACCACGCCGACCTGCCGTTCCATCACGGCACGCAGAGCCTCACGGTCGGCGTCGATGCGGCACGAAGCGGCCTCGACACGGACATGACCCGGAGCCGGCACCGCGGAGATGGCCTCGGCGATCCACGGCGCGAAGGCCATGGCCTCCAGAAGCGAGTTGCTGGCGAGTCGATTGGCGCCGTGCAACCCGGTCGAGGCGACCTCGCCGCAGGCGAACAGACCCGGCACCGTGCTGGCGCCGGTCCCGTCCACCTTGACGCCCCCCATGTGATAATGCGCCGCCGGCCGGACCGGGATCGCCTGGGTTCTCGGGTCGATACCACCGCCGGCGCAGAGACCGGCCACGGTCGGAAACCGCGTGGCCATGCGGGCTCCGAGTTCGCCCCGGCAATCGAGGAACACCCGAGCGCCGCGCGCCTGCGCCTGGAAGATGCCGCGTGCCACCACGTCCCGAGGGGCGAGGTCGCCACCGGCGATCCCGGCCATCACCGGGGCACCGGTCTCGTCGATCAGCCGCGCTCCCTCGCCGCGCAAGGCCTCTGTGGCCAGGGGCATCGGGTCGGCGCCGGTGGCGATGGCGGTGGGGTGGAACTGCACGAATTCCATGTCGCGCAGCACCGCGCCGGCCCGGGCCGCCAGGGCGAGCCCGCGCCCGGTCGCCCCGCGCGGATTGGTGGTCGAGGCATAGAGCGCGCCGACCCCGCCGGTGGCGAGCACCACCGCCCGGCCCGGCAGGGCGAAGCGGGCACCGTCGACCTCGCAGACCACGCCGGCCACGGCGCCGCGGGAGTCCCGCATGAGATCGCGGGCCGACGCGACGAGGATCGTGACGGAGGGTGTCCGCTCCACGACCCGCACCAGGGTGTCGAGCACCATGCGCCCGGTGGAATCCCCCCCGGCCCGGACGATGCGGCGGCGCGAGTGGGCCGCCTCGAGGCCGAGGGCGAGCGTACCGGTGGCATCCCGGTCGAAGGGGGCCGCGAGTCCGACGAGCCAGTCGATCAGGCCAGGTCCGGCCTCGGCGACGCGCAGGGCGACGTCGGCCTCGGTCAGGCCCGCGCCGGCCGCCACCGTGTCGGCGGCGTGCAGGGCCGGGGCGTCGTCGTGTGCCATGGCGGCGGCGATGCCCCCTTGCGCCCAGCCGGTCGCCGTGCCGACCCCGAGGGGGGAGGCCGTGACCAGGGTGACGGGACGCGGCGCGAGGCGCAGGGCCGTGGCGAGGCCGGCGATGCCGGCACCGATCACGATGATCCGGTCCGAGCCCGGAAGCGCGAAGGAGAACGGGGCGTGCGCGTTCATCGGGCGCGCACCGCGAGCATGCGTTCCACCGCCATCCGGGCGCGCTCGGCGAGTTCCGGCTCCACCGTGACTTCCTCGGTCATGGTCTCCAGGGCGTGACGGATGTTCTTCAGGCTCATGCGCTTCATGTGCGGGCACAGGTTGCAGGGCTTGATGAACTCGATGTCGGGGTTGGCCGCCGCGATGTTGTCGCCCATGGAGCACTCGGTCACGAGCACCACCTGCTTGGGCCGCTTCTCCAGGACGAAGTTCATCATCATCGCGGTCGAACCCGAGAAATCGGCCTCGGCGACGACCTCAGGCGGGCATTCCGGGTGGGTGATGACGGTGACGCCCGGGTAGCTCTCCCGGACTTCGCGAATGTCGGCGGGCGTGAACTGCTCGTGGACCTCGCAGTGGCCGGCCCAGGTCAGGATCTCGATCTCCGGCACCATCGCCTGGACGTTCTGAGCCAGGAACTCGTCCGGGATCATCAGCACGCGCGGCGCATTCAGCGAGCGCACGACCTCGACCGCATTGCCGGAGGTGCAGCACAGGTCCGATTCCGCCTTCACCGCCGCGGAGGTGTTGACGTAGGTCACGATCGGAACGCCGGGATACTTCTCCCGCAGGCCGCGCACGTCCGCCGCGGTGATCGAATCGGCGAGCGAGCAGCCGGCCCGGCTGTCCGGGATCAGCACGGTCTTGCCGGGGTTCAGGAGCTTGGCGGTCTCTGCCATGAAGTGGACGCCGGCGAGCACGATCACGTCGGCATCGACCGTCACGGCTTCGCGCGCCAGCGCCAGGCTGTCGCCGACGATGTCGGCCACCGTGTGGAAGATCTCCGGCGCCTGATAGTTGTGAGCCAGGATCACGGCATTGCGCGTCTTCTTCAGCGCGAGGATGGCGGCGACATCCTCCGCCAGGGCCGGCCACTCGATCGCCGGCACGTGACGGCTCACGCGCTCGTAGATCTCGGGCAGGGGAAAGCCCGCGGGAAGCCCCCGGGAAGCCGGGCCGATCGGGAGACTGGTCGCCGCCATTGACGCGTCCTCACTTATGCTCAATCTGAGCATTGTGCCGACTAACGTAGGCGGCCCGGATCACCTTGTCCAGATATGCAGGGTTTGAGCATAACGTTTTTGCGCTGCGAAAATGACGCTGCGGCGCAAACGTCAGTCGCACGCTCGCTTCAGGCCGGTCGGCGGGCGGGACGCAGGCGGAAGCCGGGGGCCGGACGCTCCAGCAGCACCTCGCGCCGGAAACGAACGAGGCGTGCGGGGCGGCCGGTCGCCCCGCTGGTGACGTCGTCGGTTTCCTCCACCAACCCCTGCTGCGCCACGAGGCGGCGGAAATTCTGCTTGTGCAGGTTGGTGCCGGCCAGGGCCTCCACCGTGCGCTGGAGCTGGAACAGCGTGAAGGTCGGGGGCATCAGTTCGAAGACGACGGGGCGGTACTTGATCTTGCCACGCAGGCGACCGATGGCGGTGGCCAGAACCCGGCGGTGGTCGAGGGCCATGGGTTGGCCCGTGATCGCGAGATCCGACTCGCGGGCCTCGCCGGGCTGGCCCTGCGCCTCCGGTATCAGCCCGGCCTCGAACAGCAGTTCGTACCGCTCGAGCACCCGCTCCTCGTTCCAGGGGCCGCCGCACAGCCCGAAGGTGAGGCCGAGGCGGTCCTCGCGCCGGCGGCGCAGCTTCGGATCGGTTGCCTGCTCGGCCCAGGCCAGGAGCTTCGGCTCGATCTCGCCGAGCGACTCGGGCCGGCCCTCCCGCCAATCCTCCCAGGGAAGGTAGCGGTACCAGTTGCGCCAGGAGGCTTCCGCGAGCCCGCCCGGGCGCACCTCGCGCACCAGGGCGAGATAGGCCACCGAAAGGGAATGCAGGCCGCCGGCATCGTCGCCCTGCCGATCGCGGTCGCCGAAGGTGTAGAGTTGCTCGACATAGCCCAGGCGCTGGTGGGTCTGGCGTTCCACCCAGGCCCGCAGCCCGCGCTCCAGGGTCGGATGCTCGGGCACCAGGGGACCCGCCGGGAGGCCGTCCGTGCGGCCCCTGGCCTGGCCCCCGACCTGGACGGTCAGTGCCCGCGGCTCGCCGTCGGTGGCCGCGATGATCACGGCCACGAGTCCGACGGCGGACGGATTGGAGAGCGCATCCTCCGCTCCCCGCTGGATCTCCTCCGCCGTGGTCACGCGCCCCGACCCCCGCCCGCTACCCGTTTCATCCGGTTCGATCGCCACCTGCTCATGGCACATCGCGACGGTGTGATGAACGCGGAAAAACCGCCGCGGCGGATTCGTCCCACATCCGGCGTCGGCCGAGGCGTCAAACCTGGGTTCGGGGCAGGGCGCGCGCCGGATTGCCCACGACCGTGGTGCCGTCCGCGACATCGCGGGTGACGACGCTGCCGGCCCCGATGATGGCGTGATCGCCCACGGTGACGCCGGGCAGAAGGATCGCCCCGCCGCCGATCCAGACGTTGCGGCCGATCCGGATTTCCCGGGCGAATTCCAGCCCGGCCTCGCGCGGGCCCGCCTCGCGCGGATGGTCTGGGGTGAGGATCTGGACGCCAGGCCCGATCTGCGTGCGGTCCCCGATGCTCACCGGAGCGCAGTCGAGGATGATGCAGCCGAAGTTGAGGAAGACGTGGGCGCCGAGGCTGATGTGCAGACCGTAGTCACAATGGAACGGCGGTCGGATCACCGCGCCCTCACCGACGGCGGCCAGGCGCTCGCGCAGAAATTCACGCCGGACCGCCGGCGTCTCGGCCAGAGCCGCGTTGTAGCGCTGCATCCAGGCCTTGCAGGCATGGCTGTCGGCGTGAAGCTCCGGATCGTCGGGATCGTAGATCGCGCCGGCGAGCATCTTCTGCTTCTGCGTCAGGTCCATGTTCTGCGTCAGGTCCATGCGACGTGGGGCTCCTGCCTGTGAGGATTCGGATCCGGGGATGAACGCGAGGGTACCTTCGAAGGCTCCACCCGCTGCGTCGGGCCTTTCGATGACGGGAGCGCGGTCCTACACTGGGGCTGAAGTCAACGAACCGGGGGAAACGCAGGGTGATCGGACGGGACGAAGCCATCGGCCGGGGGCGGTCCGTCGACCTGCGCCTCTACGGCCTTCTCGACACCGGCGTGTCCGGCTTCGATGGCGGACGCCTCGCCGCGATGGCGGCGGAGGCGGTGCGGGGCGGGTGCACGCTCTTGCAATACCGGGAAAAGTCCATCGCGGATGCCCGCGCGGCCCTGGCCCGGATCCGGGCGATCCAGGCCGCGCTCGCCGGCACGGGCGTGCCGCTCCTGATCAACGATCGGGTCGATCTGGCCCTCGCAGCCGGCGTCGAGGGCGTGCATCTCGGCCAGAGCGACCTCCACCCCGCCGACGCGCGCCGTCTTCTCGGCCGCGAAGCGATCATCGGCCTTACCCTCAAGACCGGCACCCAGGCCGACGAGCTCTACCGCCTGCCGGTCGATTACGCCTGTATCGGCGGCGTGTTCTCGACGACCAGCAAGGACAATCCCGACCCGCCGGTCGGCCTCGACGGCCTCGCGCGCATCATCTTCCGCGGACGCCTCGCCCGCGGCGCCGCCTTCCCCCTCGGGGCGATCGCGGGCATCGACGCCAGCAACGCGGCGGCCGTGATCGCGGGCGGGGCGGATGGAATCGCGGTGATCTCGTCGCTGTTCGCCGGCGAGTCGGTGGAGGGCCGCGCCCGCGACCTGCGCTTCCGCGTCGATTCCGCCCTCGCCGCGCGGGGTGTCGCGGCCTAAGCTTCCCCCAAGCCCGAGGAAGCGACAGGACCGCCACGCCATGACTCCCATCGCCGTCACCATCGCGGGATCCGATTCGAGCGGCGGGGCCGGCATCCAGGCCGACCTGAAGACGTTCGCGGCGCTGCGGGTCTACGGGGCGAGCGTCATCACCGCCCTGACCGCGCAGAACACCCGCGGCGTCCAGGCCATCCACGACGTACCCGCCGACTTCGTGGCGGCGCAGATCGACAGCGTGTTCTCCGATCTCGCCGTCGGGGCGGTGAAGATCGGGATGCTGTCGCAGGTCGCCACCATCGAGGCGGTGGCGGCGGGTCTGGCGCGCCACGCGGGCAGGATTCCCATCGTGCTCGATCCGGTGATGGTCGCGACGTCGGGCGATCGGCTGATCTCGGAGGCGGCCGTGGACGCCTTGCGTCGCCGCCTCCTGCCGCTCGCCGACCTCGTCACGCCCAACCTGCCCGAGACCGCGACGCTCATCCGCGAACCCACCGCCGAGACGGAGAATGCCGCCGTGGCGCAGGGGCGACGCCTCCTGGCCATCGGCGCAAGGGCCGTTCTGGTGAAGGGCGGACACGGCGAGGGCGAGGAGAGCGTCGACCACCTGATGGGCAGCGACGGCACACTCCGGCGCTTCGCCGCCCCGCGCACCCGCACGCGCAACACCCACGGCACCGGCTGCACCCTCTCGTCGGCGGTGGCGGCAGGCCTCGCCAGCGGTCTGCCGATGGTCGAGGCGGTGGCGCGGGCCAAGCGCTACGTCTCCGCCGCGATCGCGGGCGCCGACGGCCTCGCGGTCGGGCACGGGCATGGCCCGGTGCACCATTTTCATGCGCTCTGGGTCTGACCGCGCCTTGCGCCCATCCGTCGTTTGCGTTTGAAGTAACGCACAAGCGTCCGGTTAATGGAACGGACGCGTGGATGTCGGATCAGATGGACGACCAGTTGACGACGCCCGATCGCGGGCGGCAGCGGGACATACTCACCGGGGCGCAGGTGCTTTCCGGGCAGCTCGGCAAGACGATCCAGCGCCTGCGCAAGGCCTACAACCTCTCGCTGTCGGAACTCGCCGAGCAGTCGGGGGTGGCCAAGTCGATCATCAGCCAGATCGAGCGCAACGAGACGAACCCGACCTTGGCGACGATCTGGCGCCTGAGCCAGGCCCTCGACGTCTCGATCGAGCGGGTGCTCGCCACCAGCGACGAAGAGCCCTTCATCGAGAAGACGTCGCGCGCGGATACGCCGATCCTGGTCTCGGACGACGGGAAGGTTCGCCTCGCCATCATCGGCTGGATCAAGACGGTCGAGTGGCTGCAATGGTACGACCTGACCGCCGATGCCGGCGGCCTGCTCGACTCCGATCCGCATCAGCGCGGCTCCGTGGAGTCGCTCACCGTCACATCCGGTCTGCTCGAGGTGGAGGTGGCGGGCACCGTCCAGAGGGCGCGCGCCGGCGAGACCCTGCGCTACCGCTGCGACCGGCCGCACACGGTCCGCTGCATCGGGCCCGAGCCGGCCAAGGCCATCATGGTGGTGATCATGAAGGCCGCCGTGATGGAATGAAGCGGGCGACGGGCTCGAGGTCCGGGTGCCTCAGCGGCCGGAATTCACCCAGGCGACCATTTCGCCGAGCACCCGCGCCAGTGCGGCGTCGAGCCCCACGGCGGCGCTGCCGGCATCGACCTTCGGCACCGGCACGCGCGCGGTGAAGATCCGCGCGGCGACGATCTTTCCGGTGCCCTCGGTGATGATCTTGACGGAGATGTCGACCACCGCCTCGCCGGATCCGGCCGCGATGTCGAAGGCCCGGATCTCGCTGATCAGCTGGTAGTCCGAAGCGATCTTGTCCCCGGGTCGGCTCACCGACTTCAGGCGGCCCGAATTCTCGAGACTCTGGATCAGCCGCGTCTGGATCAGGCGCGGCAGGCGGTCGGCCCACTGGCCACCGCCGAGAAACGACAGGGCGCCTCCCGGCTCGCGCACGATGATGCGGTCGGCCTCGAAGGGCTGGATGCCCACCGGTTCGGCCACGGTGAATGAGCGCGCCGCGCCGACGGCCCGCCCTGTGGGCGGCAGAGCCGCGAGATCGAAGGTGAGGGGCACCGCGCCGCCGCCACAGCCGCCGAGGCTGGTGGCGAGGAGCATCGCGACGAGCGCGGGGGCCGTCTGGTGAAGAGTCATACGCATTCCGGAAAACCGTCGCCGCACTGACGCGCAGCGTGGCGGTAAACTAACGCAAGTCCGGATCGTTGCCGTGCGCCGCGGCACCCTGGCCCGAACAGCGGTCGCTTCAGCGAGCACCGTTGTATTCCGGCAACGATGGTTTGCCGCCGAAGATCACCTGCGAAGGGTCGCGCTCCAGGCTCTTCACCGTGCGGTTCAGGGTGTTCAGCGTCCGCTGGCCATCGGTCGACAGCGCTTCGACTTCCCGCCGTCCGGTGCCGCTCAGGCGGTTGAAGCTGGTGGCGATGTTCGAGGTGCGCTTGTCGAGATTCTCCGAGAGGGTCCGGAAGGCCCGTCCGGCGTCGCGCACCGAGATCGCCGCCTCCCGGACTTCGGCGAAGGTGCTGGTGCCGGCCGAGCCCGAGGCCGAGCCGAGGAAGCCCTCGGCGCCCTTCAGCACCGCGTCGACGCGGTCCGCCGACGCGTTGAGCTTGGCAGCGAGGGATCGTGCGTCCTTGAGGGCGCCCTCGATGTCAGGGCTCCCGGTCGCGAGGGCGCCCGAGAACTTCTCGGCGTTGTCGATGACGCGGTTCAGCTTCTCGCCGTCGATCGCTCTCACGAGCCCGCTCACCGCCGGCCCGGCCTCCGCGAGCGTCTTCGAGAAGGATTCCACATTGGCCAGGGTGCGGGTGATCGCGCCCTCGTTGCCGGCCACCACCTTGTCGAGGCGCTGGAGCACGTCATCGGCCCGCTGCGCGATCTGCTTGGCCGCCGCCATCATGTCCTGGATGTCGGAGCTGTCGGCGAAGATCGTCGGCATCTGGTCGCCCGAGCCCGGCGTCAGGGCGGGGGCATCGGCGTTGCCGCCCGACAGCGAGATCGTCGAGACGCCGGTCAGCATCGCCGAATCGAGGCGGGCGCGGGTATCGGCGCGCAAAGGCGTGGTCCGCTCGACCTCCACGATAGCGACGACGCGGCGCGGGTCCTGCGGCAACAGGCGAACGTCCATGACCTCGCCGACCTTGATGCCGTTGAAGGCCACGGTCGACCCCTTTGCGAGGCCGCCGACGGTGCCCGAAAACACGATGCGCACGGCCTGCCGGACCTGGCTGCGGGAACCGCCTTGGAGCCAGAACACGAAGCCGAAGGCCGCCACCACGACTGCGAGGGTGAAGGCGCCGATCAGGGCGTAGTTCGCGCGAGTCTCCATCGGATCAGCAGTACCTTGACGGAATGGGGCGCGCGCGGTGCGGGGCCGCACGCAATGGGCGGAAGACGTCAGGCCGGCGCATGACGGGTCCCCTGCGGGACCACGGCGCGTCCCCGCTTGCCGTGGAAGTAGGAGCGTAGCCAGGGATGGTCGCTCTCCAGCATCTCCTCGATCGTCCCTTGCGCGATGATCTGCCCGTCGCCCAGCGCCGCGATGCGGTCGCAGGCGGTGTAGAGGCTGTCGAGGTCGTGCGTGACCATGAAGACGGTGAGCCCGAGCGTCTGCTTCAGGGTGGCGACGAGTTCGTCGAACTCACCGGCGCCGATCGGGTCGAGGCCCGAGGTCGGCTCGTCGAGGAACAGGATCTCGGGATCGAGGGCGAGGGAGCGGGCCAGCGCAGCGCGCTTGATCATGCCGCCCGACAGTTCGGAGGGCAGCTTGTCGGCCGCATCCGGCTTCAGGCCGACCATCTCGATCTTCAGGCGGGCGAACTCGTCGAGCAGGCGCTCGGAGAGATCGAGATGCTCGCGCATCGGCATCTGAATGTTCTGCTTCACGGTGAGAGCCGAGAACAGCGCGCCCTGCTGGAAGAGAACGCCCCAGCGCTGTTCGATCTGGCGCCGCCGGGTCACGGTGAGGCCGTCCACGTCCTCGCCGAACACTTCGATGGTGCCGGCCCGCTTCGGAACGAGACCGAGGATCGTCCGGGTCAGCACCGATTTGCCCTGGCCGGAGGGGCCGACGAAGCCGAGGATCTCGCCGCGCCGGATGTCGAGGTTCAGCCCCTTCATCACGACCTTGCTTCCGAAGCCGACCACCAGGTCGCGCACGCGGATGATCGCCTCCGGGGCGGCGGAGGGCGCCGATTGTTCGAATCGCGTCTGAAGGTTCGGGACGGACACGGTCTGGCGATCCTCAGAAGTCGATCGCGGCGAAGAAGACGGCGAACAATCCGTCGAGGACGATCACCATGAAGATAGACTTGACGACTGAGGCCGTGACGTGGCGGCCCAGGGACTCGGCCGAGCCCTCCACGGCGAAGCCCTCGATCGTCGCGATGATGCCGATGATCAGCGCCATGAACGGCGCCTTGATCAAACCGACCGCCACGTGGTGCAGCGAGACTGCGGCCTGAAGGCGGGCCAGGAACGCGTCGACCGTCATGCCACCGTAGAGCGAGGCGGTGAGTGCGCCGCCGGCCAGGGCCGCCAGCGAGGCGAGGAAGGTCAGGATCGGCAGGCCGATCACCAGGGCGAGGATGCGCGGAACGATCAGGATCTCGATCGGATCGAGGCCCATGACCCGCAGGGCGTCGACCTCCTCGCGCATCCGCATCGAGCCGATCTCGGCGGTGAAGGCAGAGCCCGAGCGACCCGCCACCATGATCGAGGTGAGCAGCACGCCGAGCTCGCGCAGGATGAGAAGCCCGATGAGATTCACGACGAAGCTCTGGGCGCCGAAGCGCTGGAGCTGGAAGATTCCCTGCTGGGCGACGATTCCGCCCACGAGGAACGAGATCAGAACGATGATCGGGACGCCCCGGAAGGCGACCTGTTCGATCTGATTGACGAGGGCCGTGCCCCTGAAGGTCCCGGGCCGGGCCGCGACGCGGATGCAGGCGGTCACCACCTCTCCGAAGAAGGCGAGGCCCGTGACGAGGTCTGACTTGGCGCCCACGACCCTCCGGCCGAGATCGTCGAGGAAGCCGAAGAGGCGTCCGCGCCGCGGCGGTGGCGGTTCGGCAGCGCGCAGCTTCACCTCGCTCAGGAGGATGCGGTGCTCGGGCGTCGCGCCCGCATAGGCCAGTCGGCCGCCCGCGGCCTCGATCTCGGCGCGGGTCCGCTCCAGCACCCAGGCGCCGAGGGTGTCCAGGCGGGCGATCCGGCTCAGATCGACGAGGAGGGGCGTGCCCGCCGCGCTGTCGGCGATGCGCGCGGCGGCGATCTCCACCGACGCGCCCTGGTCGGCGGTCCAGCGTCCGGACAGGCCGACGCGGCCGCCTTCGAGGATCGCGGCGTCGGCAGCTTCCCGGTTGGTCCTGATCTCGGCTCTAGCCAATGACGCCGCACTCCATGCCGCGATCACATAACACCGATCTCCGTTACCGGACGGTCAAGGTTAATCGGGTTGTCCCGCCCCCTGACCCACAATCGTGGTGCTGTGAAGGCTGAAAGCGCGGGCGGCCTGCGCGGCGCGTGCCACGAGGCACAGGCCGAGAGCGGCCAGCGGGGCCATCAGCACGAAGGCGAGGGGTCCGCCGCCGGCCGAATAGGCGGCGCCCGTCATCAGCGTTGCGCTGGCCGAGGCGAGGGCGCCCGCCGAGCTGACGGTACCCTGAGCCCGGCCGCGCGCGCCGTCGGGCGCGAAGCGCGACACCGCCGCCATCGCGCCGAGCTGCGTCGCCCCGAAGGTGAGGCCGTGCAGCACCTGCAAGGCGATCACCGGCGCGAGGCGGTCTCCCAAAGAGGCCATTCCGACGGCACGCAGGAGCGCGGCGCCTCCGCCGAGGCCGAGCAGCACGAACGGGTTTCGCCAGCGAGCGGGCAGGCGGCCGATGAGTGCGAAGAGAAGGATTTCGGAGGCGACGCCGATGGCCCAGAGCGTGCCGATCCACGACGTCGCGATCCCGTGGGTGCTCCAATGGATGCTGCCGAAGGCGTAGATCGCCGCGTGGCTCGATTGGATCAGGGCGGCCGCCGCGATCGAGAGCCACAGGACGGCGGGCAGGCGCGGCCGACCCTCCTCGGGATGCCGCGGCGGGGCCGGCGGCGCGTCGACGCCGGCCATCGAAACCACGGCGGCGGCGATCAGCGCCAGCACGGTGAGCAGGAGGGGAACGGCAAGCCGTTCACCCAGGGCGCCGAGGGTGGCGCCGCCGGCGAAGTTCGCGAGGAGGAAGCCGATGGAGCCGGCCATCCGGATGCGCGCATAGTCGAGGCGCCGGCTTCGCCGCACGGCGCTCAGCGTCAGGTAGTCGATGCTCGGGACGAGGGGCGCCGCCGCGACGGCGTTCAGCGCGATGAGGAGGGCGAGCAGGGGCCAACCGAGGGCGGCGCTCGTCGGCATCAGCACGTAGGTCACGGCCAGGACGAGGCTTCCGACGAGCAGAATGCGCCGGGCGGCGATGCCCCGATCGATGAGCCCGACCAGGGGGGCGGTGGCCACGATGCGGATCGCGATCGGCAGGGCGAGCAGGGCACCGATGACGGTCGCGTCGAGGCCGAGGGCGTTCAGCCAGACCGGCATGAACGGCATCGCGATGCCGATCTCGACGAAGACCACGGCATAGAGAACCGAGAGCCGAAACGCGTTCGGCTCCGGAACGGCGGGAAGTGGGTCAGACACGAGGACCGGACTGGGACGAGGGAAAGCCTGTGAGAACGTCGCGTCAGGCGGAAGCTGCGTAAAGCCGGCGTTAAAACGATCCTGTCAACCTGCGAGAGCTCGGACCCGGCTACCGCATGCCGGCTCCAGTACGGCCAAGGACACGTGCTTGATGTCGAGTTCCCATTCGCTGACGTCGGTCGACATCTCGGAATACGACCGCATCGAAGCGGCGATGACCGAGAGCGAGCGTGGCCGCTGGTTCCTCGATGCCTATCTGCGCCGCAACCGCACGAGCGACACCGGGATCCTCCTCGATGCGATCGCGCGGCTGGAGGGCGTGGTCACCAATGACCGTGAGAGCAGCCAGATCGGGCGGGTTCGCGGCGACGTGATGGACATGGCGCACGCCATCGCCCGGACCAAGGCCGAGATCGCGGCCATCAACGCACCCGACCAGGACCAGAGCCGGCTCGGCGGTGCCTCCGCCGCCCTGGACGCCATCGTGCGTTCGACGGAGCGCGCCACCTCCGAGATCCTCAGCTCTGCCGAGAGCGTGCAGGAAGCCGCCTGGACGCTGCGCGAGTCCGGCTCCGATGCCGCGATCTGCGACGAGCTCGATCGCCGCGCCACCGCCATCTACACCGCCTGCTCCTTCCAGGACCTCACCGCCCAGCGCACGGCGCGCATCATCCATACCCTGCGCTACCTTGAGGAGCGCCTCGGCGCCATGATGGCAATCTGGGGCGATGCCCTCGACCCGGTCCCGACGGGACGTAGCGGCCCGGGTACGCCCGAGGTTCCGGCCGACCTCTGCCAGAGCGACGTCGACCGTTACATCGACATGGATGCCTCGTCCGCGGAACCAGTGCCGCCGCTCTCCCGGACCCTTCGCCCCTTGCCGAACGATCCGTCCGCCGAGGACGACATCGTCTTTCTCGAAGCCACCGACGCCGTCGGGATCGTCGCTGTCGAGGCGAGCGCTGAGTTTCCGGAAGAAGCCGAGCCGGAAGAAGTCGAGCCGGAAGTCGCGGCGCTGGACGTCGACGTGCCGTCCGCTGCGCCCGTCGCCGCGGAACGCATGCCGGCGGAAGACGCGGATCTCGCCGATGTTGCGACGATCGCCGACTCCGAGACGCAGAGCGTTCCCGAGCCCGAGACAAGACTCGACGCGGACGCGCCCGAGGAGACCGATCCGGTCGATGATCGTCCGGTCATGATGACGGCAACCACCCTGCAGGTCTCGGAGCAGGCACAGACCGACATCGCGACGGCCTTCGCCGAGATCGATGCCCTCTCCGACGCCGAGAAGCGCGCCCTGTTCTCCTGATCCTCCGAATCGTGAGCGGCGCAGGGTCGCGCCGCCGTTCGCGGGCGCGCGTGCTCACGACGCGGCTGCTACAACGCTGCCATGCCCGCCGCCCAAACCCTGCATCTCCTCAAGCTCTGCGTCGGCCCCGCCAGCATCGGTGAGTTGGAGGAGCGGATCGCCCGTCACCGCGATGCCGCCTTGCGCGAGGGCCGCGATCCCGCGCCGATCCACACCACCCGCATGGTGCCGACCCGCGCCGCCGACATCGTCGGGCGTGGTTCGATCTACTGGGTGATCAAGGGCACGCTGCTGTGCCGCCAGTCCATCGATGCCATCACGCCCTTCACCGACACGGACGGGATCGGGCGCTGCCGGCTCATCCTGAGGCCCGACGTGATCGCCGTCTCGCCGCGCCCGTGCCGCCCGTTCCAGGGCTGGCGCTACCTGAAGCCGGAGGATGCGCCGGCCGACCTCGACGCCCGCACCGCCGGCGGGCTCGCGGAGATGCCCGAGGCCCTGCGCCGCGAACTCGCCGGCCTCGGCTTGATCTGAACGAATCGCTCACGGACGAGAAATCCCCGCCGTCCGAGAGGAAGGCGGGGATCCGTTCGTTTCGTCGGTCTCCCCCGGAGCTCAGGCTCCGTCGAAGCGCCCGCTGGCATGGGCCAGCATGGTGTAGACCTTGCCGGTCTCCGAGGTGAGGTAGGCATCCGCCCGCGAAGAATCGCGGTCGTTCTTCGAGACATCGCCGAGCAGGCGCTCGAATTCGCCGACGTAGCGATCCACCGTCCGCCGGAAGTCGGCATCGGCCGCGTAACGGCGGCGAACCTCCTCGAAGGTCTGCCGGCCCTGCGCCGTGTAGATGCGGCGGTCGAACAGGTTCGGCTCGCCCCGGCGGTAACGCTCCCACAGCTCCACCGCGGTCTGGTGATCGATCATCTTGGCGATGTCGTTGGAGATGGTCTCGAGTGCGGTGCGTCCGCGCTCGGCGGCGTTCTTCTGCGCCTCCGTCTGCTGCTTCGTCGCCGGTGCCGCGGCGCTCGGTGTCGGCTCAGCATCGTCGTCGATGGAAGCCCGGGTCAGCAGGTCGGAGAGCCAGCCGCGGCCTTCGGGGCCGCGCGCGTCGGAGCGCGAGGCCGAACCGGTCCGTGCCGCCGGGGCCGAGACCAGATTCATCGACGTGCCGGGGCGCGTGGCCGGAGTAGCGGGCTTCGCCGCCGCCGGCGCCGCTGCAGGCTTGGCCGCCGCGGCCTTCGCCGGCACCGCCGGAGCGGGCGCGGCAGCGGCCAGAGCCGGAGCCGGAGCCGGAGCGGGCGTTGCCGGACGCTGAGGCTCCGAGATCTTCGGGGCCGCCGCATCCACCGTCCGTCCCGAGCTCTGGACGAGGCTCGAAAGCTCGTTCAGGGCCTTGAGTTGCTCGGAGACGACCCTGCGCATCTCGCCGGTGGCATCCTGCGTCTCGCGCGGGATCTCCAGCACACCGCGCTGAAGGTCGGCACGGGTGGCGTCCAGCTCGCGCCGGATCTCGGCCGCCATCTCGCGCAGGCCGGAGACGGACTCCCCGAAGCGGCCGGATGCCGTCTCGAGCACGCCCATCATCTGCTGCGAGGCCGCCTCGATCGCGCTCCGCACGGCCTCGGCGGTACGTCCGCTCTCGCTGTCGGCGCTGGCGCGCAGACCCTCGAAAGCCTTGGCGACGGTGGTCCCTGCCCCGGTGGCGGTCTCGGACAGGCTGTTGCCCAGGGCCCGGGCCCGCTCCTCGGCGGCGCGCAGGGTCTCACCGATCATCGCGTCGAAGCGCGCGGTCTGCGTGTCGAGGTTGCCGGAGCGCTCCTCGATCCGCGACAGCACGTTGGCGATGGCGGCCTCGCGCTCCCCTAAGCGATCCACGAGGCGGCTCTCGGCGCCCTGGATCTGGCTGGCGGCCCCTTGCAGCTGACCGGCGGCGCCTTCGAGGTGACCGACGGCCTGGCGGAGGGTTCCGGCATGGGTGCGGCCGAGTTCGTCGAGGGCGCGGCCACGCTCGTCGAGCGAGATCGCTAGCTCGCTGGCGTCCCGCAGGGCGCCTTCCGCCACGCTCCGGAGGAGGTGAACCTGCTCGGACACGCCGGCGCTGGCGCGCTCGGTCTCGCCGGCCACCGCCGCCAGACCGTCGCGGATGTCGGCGATTCGATGCGACAGGCTCGTCTCGATGTTGCCGAGATTCTCGCCCGTTCCGGCCAGCAGCTCGCGCAGGGCGTTGTTGGCCCCATCGATCCGCTGGAGAACGGTGGCGAGGTCGCCGCGCATCTGGTCGTTCGCATCGTTGAGCGACGCGATGGCCCGCGCCGCGCCGCCGTCGATGGCCGACAGCAGCGCCTCGGCGGAAGCGCGCGACTGGGCGGCGAGGGCCTCGGTGCGCTCGCGGATGGCGGCGACCAGCGGCGCGCCGCTCTCCTGCAGTGCCCGCTCGATGGCGTCGCCCCGCAGCGTCAGGGCCTCGACGAGCTGGGCCGCCGGACCGTCCACGATTTCTCGCAGGCGCTCCGACTGGTCCGTCAGGCCGGCGACGACCGCGTTGCCGCGCCCGTCCAGCGTCTCGACCAGGGCGCCACCGCCCGTCTCGATGGCGCGGGTGATGGTCTCGGCGCTCTCCGCCAGCCGGCGGGCGAGGGCTTGGCCGCGCGCCTCGACGAGATCGGCGAGCGCCGTGGAGCGGCGATCGAACGTCTCGGTCAGGACGCCGGTGCCGCTGTCGAGCAGCGCCGCCACGGCTTCGTTGCGCTGATCGAGGGCGGCCGCCAGGGCCTGGCTGTGCGCCTGCGCCAGGGCCGCGTGCCGATCGACCCGCTCGTCGAAGGCCGCAAGCATGGCGGCCGTCCGCTCGTCGACCAGCGACGCGTAAGCGTCCTGGCGGTCGTCGAAGGCGGTGGCGAGGGCATCGCCGCGCGAGGCGACGAGGGTGGCGAACACCTTCATCCGGTTGTCGATGCGGCTCGTGAAGGCTGCCGACCGGCTGTCCACGGCCTCGGTGAGCGCATGACCCTGGGTGTCGATGGTGCGGGCGAACTCCGCCGCGCTGGCTTCGACGAGGCCGCCGAGGGCGGTGAGGCGCTCGTCGAACATCGCTGCCAGCGCGCTGCCGCGGTCCTCGGTCTGCTTGGCCAGGGCGTTGGCGCGGTGGTCGACCGTCTCGTCGAGGGTCCGCAGCTGGGTATCGAAGACCGACGCGAGGGCGCGGGTACGCTCCTCGACGCGGTCGGCGAGCGTGCCGGTGCGTCCATCGACCAGCGCTTCGAGGGCGCGCAGGCGCTCGTCGAAGATCGCCACGAGCGCGCTGGTTCGCTCGTCCGCCTGCGCGGCGAGGCCTGCGGACCTGTCCTCGAACAGGGCGACGAAGGTCTTTGCGACCGCCTCGGCCTGCTCACGCAAGACCCCGGCCCGGGCATCGACCACCTGGTCGAGGGCGCCGACCCGCGTGTCGATGAGCGAGACCAGCGCCTGGGCGCGGGCATCGACTTCGTCGGACAACGTTCCGGTCCGGTGCTCGACGAGCCGATCCAGGGCGCCGATGCGTTCGTCGAACAGGGAGGTGAGGCCCCGGGTCCGCGTCTCGACACGGTCGGTCAGCGCCTCGGCACGGCCGTCGATCACGCCGTCCAGGGCGCTCAGCACCTCGTCGAACAGGCTGCGCAGGCCCTGCGCCCTGGCGTCGAGGGACTGGGTCAGGTGGTTGCCGCGGCCATCGACGATCTCGTCGAGGGCGCCGATGCGCTGATCGAGGAGGGTCGCCAGGGCCTCGGTGCGGCTCTCGAGGGTTTCGGTCAGGTGTGCACCGCGATGGTCGACCAACTGGCCGAGGATATTGATGCGGTGATCGAACAGGTTGGCCAGCGCGCGGGTGCGGTCGTCGACGGCCTGGGCCATCTCGCCGCTCCGGCGCTCGACGACTTCGTCGAGGGTGCCGATCCGCTGTTCGAACTGCTCGACGAGAGACTGGGCATGGGCGCCGAGGTTGTCCGCGAGGCGCTTGCCCCGGGTATCAACCAGTTCGTCGAGGACGCCGATCCGCTGGTCGAAGGTCTCCGCGAGGGCGCGGGTCCGGGCTTCGACCGAGTCCGCGAGGCTGCCGCCGCGACGGTCGACCACTTCGTCAAGGTGCTCGATGCGCTCATCGAACAAGGTGGCCAGGGCCTGCGTCCGGGCCTCGACCGCCTCGGCGGCGCTGCCGAGGCTGGCCGCGATGGTGTCCACGAAGGTCCGGCCGCGCTCATCGAGCGTGTCGTGCAGCGGCGCGAGACGGTCGCTGAAATTGGCGCCCAGGGAACTGGCGTGGTTGTCGAGCAGCGCCCGGATCTCACCCGTGCGGTCGTCGAGCAGCTGATGGACCGTGCGCACGCCCTCGTCGAGGAGCGAGCTGATGTCGGAGGTCCGGCGGTCGAGGGTGGTTCCGAGGCGGCCCTCGCCCTCGCTGAGCTGGCGATCGGCCTCGGCGACCATCTCGCGCAGGCGGCCCAGGATCGTCTCGCCGCGCTGCTCCAGAACCGCGCCGAGAGAGTTGCTGCCGAGATCGAACAGGCGCGCGAGTTCGGTGATGCGGCCGCCGAGAGCGCCGAATACGGCGCGCCCCTTCTCGTCGAGCTCCGTGCCCATGGCGGCGGTGCGGGCGTCGATGATGCGGACCAGTTCGTCGGCGCGCTGCGAGAAGGCCTCCCGGATCGCCGTGGCCTGGGTGTCGAGGGCCTGGTTGGCACCACCGGTGCGCTCGACGATCATGTCGACGAGTTCGCGGGTACGGTTGGCCAGATCCTCGTCCACCGCGCGGGTGCGGCTCTCGATGAGCCGGATCGCCTCGAAGGCCTGCGCTCCGAAAGATTCTTCGATCAGGCGGCTGCGCTCCTCGAGGGCCGTGCCGATCGCCTCGAGGCGGCCGAGCACACCGGCATCGAAGCGCCCGGCGCCCTCGTCGAGGCGACGGGACAGTTCGAGGGTCTGCTCGTCGAGGCGGCGGGCGATTTCGGCCGAGCGTTCTCCGAGGACGTCGCCGAGGCTGGCGCCGCGCTGGGCGATGTCGAGGGCCATGGTGTCGGCCCGGGTGTCGAGGGACTGAACGAGGTCGCGGCCGCCTTCGGCCATGACGCGCGCCATTTCGGCGGTCCGGACGATCAGGGCTTCGTTCAGGGCGGTGGCACGGCTGCCGAGATGACCGTCGATCTGGGCGACCAGATTCGCGAAGGTTTCGCCGATCTCCGTCGAGCGACGGGTGGAGCGTTCTTCGAGGGCGCCGAGCTGGCTCTCGACGGCTTCCTGGGCCTCGCGCGTGCGCTCGGCGATGCTGTCGGCCACCACCTTGCCCTGGATGGTGATGACGCGATCCATCTCCTCAAGGCGGCCGGTCACGGATTCGGTGAGGGCGGCGGTGTCGCGGGAGATCCGCTCGGCGAGGATATCACCGCGGGCGATGGTCTCCTGCAGGGTCGCGAGGCGGTCGTTGAGCACGCGGTCGATGGCCTGGACGCGGGTCTCGGTGGTGTCGGCGAAGCTCGCGCCGGTCTGATTCAGGGCGTCGTTGACGCGCGCCCCCTGGGCGGTCACGGCGAGGACGATGTCGCGGCCGGTATTGGCCAGCTGCGACTGGGCCTCCTGGGCCTGGGCGGCGATGAGGTCGCCGAGGGTCCGGCCGTGGTCGCCGAAGACGGTCTCGACGTCGCGGATGCGAGCGATGAGGTCGCCGCCGAGGCCGTCGGCCGCGCGGGCGATCGTGCCGGCTGCCTCCTCGGCGCGACGGGCGAGCTCGTCGTTGACGGCATCCAAGGTCCCGCGCAGGGCCTCGATCGACGCCTGAGCCTTGGTCCCGACCGTGCCACCAAGTCCGTCGGCGGCTTCGCGCAGGAGTTCGGCCGCCTCGGTGGTCCGGGCCGCCAGGTCGGCGGAGGTGGCGGCGAGACGCTTCTCGAAGATCTGCACCGCCTCGACGGTGCGGGCTTCGAGTTCGCCGGTGGCGCTGGCCGATGCCCGGCGCAGCGACTGCGCGGCCTCGGTGGTGCTGGCGCCGAGGGCGACGGTGGTCTCCTCCGCGCTGCGGCGGAAGGTGTCGGCGGCCTCCGCCGTGCGGCTGCCGATCTGCGCGTCGAGGTGGGCAGCCGTCGCGCGCAGGCTGTCCACGGCCTCCGAGGTTCGGGTCTCGAAGGTGTGCCCGAGGGCCGTGAGGGCGCCTTCGAGGGTCCCGGTCGCTTCCTGCGTCCGGATCCGCACGAGCTCTCCGACGCGGTCTCCGGTCGCCCCGAGGGTCGCCTCCAGGTTCGCACCTTCGACCGTCACGGTCCGGTGCAGCTGGCTTGCCACCGTCTCGATGCGCTCGGCCAGGGCCGCGCCATGCTGGTCGAGGCCGTTGGCGAGACCTTCCACGGAGCGGAGGAGGTCGTCGCGCACGCCGCCGGCACGGTTGCCGAAGGTCTCGACGATGGCGCTGGCGGCGAGCGCGAGGGCGGCCTGGGCCTCGCGACCGGATGCGTCGATGCGCTCGGAGACCGAACCGCCATGGACGTCGATCGTCTCCCGAAGACGGTTGGCCGCGGCCTCGATGCGTTCGGCCAGAGTGCCGCCGCGCTCGTCGAGGCGGGCGGTCGCGTCCTCGACCGAGCCGATCAGGGTTTCGCGCAGGGCGTCCGCGCGGGCTCCGAAGCTCTCGATGATGGCGCTCGCCGCAAGTGAGAGGCCCGCCTGCGTGTCGCGGCCGCGGGTCTCGAACAAGCTGGAGACATTGGCACCATGGACCGTGATCGTCTCGTGCAGGCGTGAAGCGGCGGTCTCGATGCGCTCGGCGAGGGCGCCGCCCTGGCTGTCGAGGCCGGTGGCGATCCCGTCCACGGAACGGATGAGGTCATCGCGTACGCCGTCGGCACGGGCGGTGAAGGTCTCGATGATGCTGCCGGCGGCCGCGGCGAGACCGGTCTGGGCCTCGCGAGCCCGGGCCTCGATGAGGGCTGACACGCCGGTGCCGGCGATCTCGATCTCGCTGCGCAGGGCATCGCCGCGGGCGGCGATGTCGTGCGTGAGAGCGGCTCCGGTCTCCGCGAAGTGGGAGCGCAGGGCATCGCCCGTCTCGGCGAAGCGCGCTGTGATCTCGCCACCGGTGGAGGAGAATTGGGCCGTCAGCTCGGACCCGCGGGCGAGGAAGGCCTCTTCCAGGCCGCGCGCCGAGAGCTCGAAGGTTTGGCGGACTTCGCCGCCCTGGCGGTTGAGGGCCTCGATGACCTCGGAGCCGGTTTGGGCGAGGGTGCGCGCCACCTGACCGGCATTCTCGGCCAGGGTGGTGGTGAGAATGCCGCCGGTCCGCTCGAAGGCCCGCGTGACCTCTTCGGCCCGGGTCTCCAGCGACTGGGTGAGCGCGTTGCCGACCTCCGAGAGGCTGCCGCGCACGCCGTCGCTGGTTGAGGCGAGGCGCTGCACGAGGTCGTCGCCGCGGCCGGAGACCAGCTCGACCACGCGGTCGCCGGCCTCGCCGAGGGCGGCGGTGATGGCGTCGCCGCGGTCTCCGAGGGCCGAGGTGATGGCCTCGCCGCGCGCGTCGAGGGCGCTGGTGACCCGGTCGCCGGCACCGTTGACCGCGGAGACGATCCGCTCGGCCGCTCCGTCGAGTTCGGCCGTCAGGCTCTGGTGGCTACCGGTGATGGCCCCGCGCACGCGCTCGGCATTGGCGATGATCGACTCGCGCTGGGCGACGAGCTCGTCGACGAGCGAGCGGATGCGGATCTCGTTGTCGGAATAGGCCCGCTCCAGGGTGGCGATCTCGCCGCGCACCAGGGTCTCGAGCTCGCCGGCCCGGGCGAGCGCCCGCTCGACGCCGTCGCCGACCGCCGCGACTTCGCGCCGGACGGTCTGCGACATGGTGAGCACCGCGTCGGTGGAGAAGTTCTCGGGCTCGGCCAGACGGATTGCGACTTCGCCCACGGCGCGGGCGACGAGGCGCATCTCCTGAGCACGGACCGCGAGCATCCCCATGATGGCGAACAGCACGACCGGTCCGACCAGAGCGGTCGCGGCGACGGCGCCCTGGATCGCGGTCAGGCTCTGGAAGAAGCCGCGCAGGTCGCCCGAGGACTGCGTCCAGGCGAGGGCAAGCAGGCCACCGATCCAGAGAACACCGGCGGCGGCGGCGATGAGATAGGGCATGCGCGAAGGGCGGATGCGAAGGGTCTGCTGCAGGATGCCGATGTTCTGGCGGTCGTCATTGGCGACCATCGAGCGGTCGGGCGGCAAGAGACCGCCTTCCCGACGCGGGCGGTTGCGGTCCGGCGGCGGCAGGTCCGAAGCGAGCGGCTGGTCGAGGTCGAGGTCGAGGCGCGGCGGCGCGAGCCGACCGCTGGGGTCTCGAAGAGGGTCGCTGTCGCCGACGTCCGGAAGGCGGGGTTCCACCCGCGATGCCTCGTCGCCCTGAGCGAAAGCGTCGAGGTTGAGAGCCTGCTCGATCGCCGACAGAGCCGCCTCGGCCGGATCCTTGAGCTTCTTTTCCGTGGCCATACAACGCCTCGTTACGCGTATCCCGATCCACGGCCGCACCCGTCGATCAAGGTTACTTTTACCAATTTACCAAGGAACTTTAGACTTCGGCACGAGGCTCCGATACCCGAGCCCGCCGCAGCGCCCAAAAAACCTTAACGGAATGGTTACCAAGCCCGGGGCCGATACCGCGCCGTCGTCTTTCTGCATGATGCCTCAACGCGTAAACGGAAGCGAACGGTGGCGGGGCTCAGCTGTGGATAGCCTGGACGGTGGCGGCCGGCACGAGGGGACGTTTTGCCAGATCCGAATTCACGCGACGCGCCCGGACCGGTGCTTCTCGATGCCGAACACCTCGCGCGCCAGACGTTCGGCGATGTCGAGCTCGCCGCCGAGCTGATGGGCCTCTTCGCCGCCCAGTGTCTGCGCCTCCTGCCGGGCATCGTCGATGCCGGCGGGCCGATCGCGGAACGGGCCGACCTCGCCCATACCCTGAAGGGGTCGGCTCTCGGGGTCGGCGCGGTCAGGATCGCCCTGTCATCGGGCGCCGTCGAGGATGCGCTCCGCACCGGTGCCGCCGCCTCCTGCGATGAGCTCGCCGCTGCGGTGAGGGAGACCCTCGCGGCACTGCCGCAGGAACCCTGACCGGGCGGGCGCGGACGTCGCGTCGCGGCGGCCCGATGGAACGGCGGAGCCTCTGCGGCGTAAGCGCAAGAATCCTTGCCTGGTCGGCGAGCGCGCTTGCATTCGGAGGCCTGCCCCTTCAAGGCAGGCGGTGCGCCGCACAACCGGCCGTTCTACGCGTTGT
Source organism: Methylobacterium sp. M6A4_1b (assembly GCF_053345175.1). Taxonomy (NCBI): domain Bacteria; kingdom Pseudomonadati; phylum Pseudomonadota; class Alphaproteobacteria; order Hyphomicrobiales; family Methylobacteriaceae; genus Methylobacterium; species Methylobacterium sp. M6A4_1b. The sequence continues at coordinate 108,790 of NZ_JBKEZQ010000004.1, read as the reverse complement.
CCGAGCCCGGAGCCCCCGATGCCCAAGATCACCTACGTCGACCATGCCGGAACGGCCAGGACCGTGGAGGGCGACGTGGGATCGACCGTGATGGAAGCGGCGATCCGCAACAATGTCCCGGGCATCGATGCGGAATGCGGCGGCGCCTGCGCCTGCGCCACCTGCCACGTCTATGTCGATGCGGCCTGGGCCGAGGTGGTGGGCCCCGCCGAGGCGATGGAGCAGGACATGCTCGACTTCGCCTCCGATGTGCGCGCGACCTCGCGCCTGTGCTGCCAGATCCGGATCACGCCCGAACTCGACGGCCTCAGCGTCACGACGCCGGCACGTCAGGGGTGAACGGACGGCGGCCGAGACTCTCGCTGAAGCGGAGAAGGTAGCCGTCCGGATCCTGCACCAGGAATTGCCGGCATCCGACTTCCTCCCGGCCGGCCCGATACCACGCGTCGTGCAACGGCCTGAACAGCGGCCAGGCGAGGGCGCTGAGGCGCTCGACGATCCCAGTCGTGGACCGCACTGCGATCTGCAGGTTGATGCCCCGGCCGAGGGGCGGCTCGAGGGGCGCGGTCGCCCAATGTCCATTGACCACGCTCAGCATCACCTGAGCACCTTCGCGTTCGAGATAGGCGAAGCCGGTCTCGACCCGTTCATAGGCGATCGTGAAGCCGAGCCCGTCGCACCAGAACGTCAAGCTCCGCGCGAGATCGCAGACATCGAGTTCGGGAACGAGTGGGGCAAACCCGCCCCATGGCAGTGAATCCGACATCGAGATTCCGTTTACTCCGGACACGGAGACGCGCTTCGCCCGTCAGCGAACGAGCGTGCGCATGGCGCCGTCGATGCCCTCGAGGTTGAGCGGGAACATGCGTTCGCCCATCAGGCGGCGGACCATACCGATCGACTGGGTGTAGGCCCAGTGTTCGGCAGGCACGGGATTGAGCCAGACCGCCTTCGGGAAACGATCGAGGATGCGGCTCAGCCAGACCTCGCCCGGCTCCTCGTTCCAGTGCTCCACCGAGCCGCCCGCCATGGCGATCTCGTAGGGGCTCATGGAGGCGTCGCCCACGAACACCACGCGATAGTCCGGCGGGTAGGTGCGCAGCACGTCGAGGAGCGGCAGCGTCTCGTCGTGCCGGCGTCGGTTTTCGCGCCAGACGCGCTCGTAGGGGCAGTTGTGAAAGTAGAAGTGCTCGAAGTGCTTGAACTCCGAACGAGCTGCGGAGAACAGCTCCTCGGCGAGCGCCACGTGCCAGTCCATCGAGCCGCCGACATCGAGGAAGAGCAGCACCTTCACGGCGTTGCGCCGCTCGGGCCGAAGCTTCACGTCGAGGTAGCCCTTCGCCGCGGTCTCCCGGATCGTGCTGTCGAGGTCGAGTTCGTCCGCCGCTCCGGTGCGCGCGAAGCGGCGCAGGCGGCGCAGGGCCACCCGCATGTTACGGGTGCCGAGTTCGACCGTATCGTCGAGATCCTTGAATTCGCGCTTGTCCCAGACCTTCACCGCACGGAAGTTGCGGTTGCCGTCCTGCCCGATCCGGATGCCCTCGGGATTGTAGCCGTAGGCGCCGAACGGTGAGGTGCCACCGGTGCCGATCCACTTGCTGCCGCCCTGATGGCGCTCGCGCTGCTCGGCGAGGCGCTGCTTGAGGGTTTCGAACAGCTTGTCCCAGCCGAGCGCCCGAAGCTCCGCCTTCTCGGCGTCGGTGAGATACTTCTCGGCGAGCTTGCGCAGCCATTCCTCGGGGATCGCCGTCGGCTCCGTCGCCTCGCCCAGGGTCTCGATGCCCTTGAACACGGTGCCGAACACACGGTCGAACCGGTCCAGATTCCGCTCGTCCTTCACCAGGGCGGTGCGGGCGAGCAGGTAGAACTCCTCCACGCGCTTCTCGGCGAGGTCGCGGTCGAGCGCTTCGAGCAACGTCAGGAATTCCCGAAGGGTGACGGGGACCTTGGCCTCGCGCAGGGCGGTGAAGAACTGGAGCAGCATGGCGCGACAACGCGGTAAGCCGCGGGCGGGGTCAAGGGGCCGTCCGTGACCGGCGCCGGGCCGGTTCACATACGTTAAGCTGGGTATAACCCCGGTTTTCTGTTGATAGCGCCATGCGGACGTTATTCTGGCGAACAGGACTTGTCATCTGAATCGAACATCTTGTCCGCACGGTCTCGTGCAAGTCAGGACAAGTCGTCAGGGCGCATGGTCTACGGGTAGAGTTAGGAGTGACCGACATGGCGCTCGCGTTGCGCTCGTTGAGCGATTTCAAGCGGTTCCTTGCCGAACCGGGCGCGACGATTCAGGTGGTGCGCAACACCTTCATCGACCGTCAGCCCGCCTCCTTCGCGGACGCCTACCGGTCGAAGGGGATGTACGAGCCGCGCACCATCCGGGCGGTGTCCAAGAAGGCGGCGATCTTCTCGGTGCAGGGCCACCCGACGACGATCTGGCTCTACTGGGACAAGGGCACACGCAAATGGCGCTTCAACGACGATACGGTGACGATCCCGCTCGACACTGGTCTCGGGCCACCCGACGAGATCGTCTATCGCTGTAGCTACGCGCCGGGCATGGAGCCGTCCGCGCATCCCGCCGTCCGCCGCGCCAAGCCGCGGGCGAAGAAGCCCCCCGATGCCCTGAAGCCGGGCGCGCCGAAGCCGCCGCCCGGCATCAAGTCCGGACCGGGCAAGGCTTCTGGCGCGCAGACGCCCGCCGGATCGGCTCCGTTGACAGCGCCGGTGATGCCGTCCCGTGGACAGGGTCGGCTGCTTTGAAGCGTCCCGGAACGCCTTTCAGGCGCTTTTGACCACCGGTTTGCCCTCGTCGGCGGCAGCCGACGGCTCCCGGGTCTCGACGCCCTTGCCGACGGTCCGGCGGGCGCGGAAGGCCGGTCGGACTTCGGTCTCCTTCTTCTTCAGCATCGCCCGGTACTCGTCGCGCCGCTCGTGGATCGAGGCGATCACCAGGCCCATCGGTACCCCGACATCGACGAGGACGGCCTCGGAGAGCTGCAGCGAAGCCTCGATCGTCTCCGGAACGGCATCGTCCACACCCATCTCATAGAGGGCGGTGGCATGGCGGGCATCACGCGCCCGCGCCACGATGGTGATGTCGCGCCGCTCGGCCCGGGCTGCCTCCACCACCGCCTCGACCGCCCGAGGATTGTCCAGGGTGACGACGAGAGCGCGGGCATTGGCGATGTCGCAGCGACGCAGCAATTCGGGATTGGCCGAATCCCCGAAATAGACTGGATTTCCGAGGCGGCGATGCTCCGAGACCCGCGCCGCGTCCGCGTCGAGGGCGAGGTAGGGAATCTTGTGGCGCACCAGCATTTCGCCCACGAGCCGTCCGACCCGGCCGTAACCCGCGATGATGACGCGGTTCTGCTGACGGTCCGGCACCGGCTCCGCCCGGGCGCGGCCGAGCTGCGCGACGGTGAGCCGCTTACCGATGCGACGGGCCAGGACAGCGAACGCCGGAATCGCGATCATGGTCACGGTGGTGACGATCAGGGCCGCCTGTCCGACCTCCTCCGGTACCAGCCCACCGGCCAGCGCGCCGCCGATCAGGACGAAGGCGAACTCCCCGCCGGGTCCGAGTAGAAGGGCCGCCTCGATCGCCACGGCCCGCGAGAGTTTGAGGAAGCGCGCCGCCAGCACGATGACGGTGCCCTTGATGAGGATCAGCGCCAGAGCCAGCCCGAGCACCGCGCCCGGCGCCGACATGAGCTGGGCCGGATCGAGGTTCATGCCCACGGAGACGAAGAACACCCCGAGCAGCAGACCCTTGAACGGGTCGATCGTCGCCTCGATGGCGCGGCGATACTCGGTTTCGGCGAGGAGCAGGCCGGCCACGAAGGCCCCCAGCGTCATCGACAGGCCGGCGGCGGCGGCCGTCACGGCGGTGCCGATGATGACGAGGAGGCAGGCCGCCATGAACAGCTCGGGCGAGCGCGTCCGGGCCACCAGCTGGAACAGCGGCCGGAGCGCCACGCGCCCGACCACGACGATGACCACGATGGCGACGGCCGCCTGCCCGAGGGCGAGGGCGAGGGCGCCGCCGACATCCGAGCCGTCGTTGCGGCCGAGCACCGCGATCGCGAACAGGACGGGGGCGACCGCAAGGTCCTGGAACAGCAGGACGGCGAAGCTGGCGCGTCCCGCCGGGGTGTTGAGCCGCTTCTGATCCGCCAGCACAGGCAGCACGATCGCTGTGGAGGACAGGGCGAGGGCGAGGCCGACGATGATCGCGGCGGCGAGGGGCACCGAGAGGCATAGCAGGATCGCACCGATGACGGCGGAGGAGGCGAGGACTTGGATCGAGCCGAGCCCGAAGACGAGGCGCCGGAGTGTTCGCAGCCGCTGCCAGGAGAGCTCCACCCCGATCATGAACATCAGGAAGATGACGCCGAATTCGGCGAGATGGGCGATCTCCGCACGGTTCGCGATGGTGAAGGTCGAGACCCAGTGATGCGTTTCGGCGAAGCGTCCGAGGCCGAAGGGGCCAAGAAGCGCGCCCGCGCCGATGAAGCCCAGGACCGGACTGATGCGCAGCCGATGGAACAGCGGCACCACTACGCCCGCGGTGACGAGGAACAGAATCGCTTCCTTGTAGGATCCGGCGTGCACGTCCGTCATCGGTTCGGGATGTCTCCTGGCACCGGACCGGAGGCGGGGCGCCGCAGCGCAGCCCCGTGCGTATCCGTCCCGGACCATGGGCACCGGCGGCACTCCGGCGCAACAGCCCGCACACCCGGAAACGACAAAATGGTGAGCTGCGACCATTCGGATGGGGAGACCGTGCCGGTCGGCACCCCTGATGCGGCGCAAAAACGGCACAATATGCGCATAAGGCAAAGCCTTAATGGACGGTTAAGCGCGCTGCGTCGCGTTTCGAGATACGAGTGCCCCATGCGAAAGACGCCGCCCAACCGCGACGTGCAACGTGAAGCCCGAGAATGGCGCCGGGAATCCGAGCGCTGGACGCACGAGCGGCACATCGAGAAGGGCTACCGCATCAAGTGGGGCTACGTCTCGATCGCCTATCTCGTCGAGTTCATGGTCATCGGCGCTTCGCTCTGGGGCGCCTGGCTGTTCGCCGGCGTCTATAGCGACGGCGATTCCCAGGCCTTCTACTTCATGCTCCTGGCGCCCCTGGTCTACGCCGCGGTGGAGCTGTGCCGCGTGCCGCTGGGCATCCTGGCCCGGACCCAGCGCTCCTATTTCATCCGCATGCTGGCGATCCTGGGCATCATCTTCGCGGCCGGCGTGACCACCAAATCGGTGTCCCAGCTCGGCGAGATGATGTTCCATCCCCGTCTGATGGACGCCGCCAAGGCGAAGACCGCCCTCAAGGACGCCCAGGCCGATCGCGGCACCATCGACAACCGCATCGCCGCGGCGGATGCGCGGGTGGCGCAATACACGGCCGAGCTCGACCAGATCGAGAAGCGCGGCGCCGAGAACGCGAGCCAGCTCGCCGGATTGCCGGCGCAGCGCTGCGAGCGAGTCTACGGCACCAACAGCAAGGGTCAGCGCTATTCCAACATGAAGTGCGTCACCGATCCGCGTACCGCGACCCTGAACGCCAGCGTCGCCAAGGCCGGATCGGATCGCGGCGCGGTGACGAAGATGCTGGAGGAGGCCCGCAAGGCCCGTGCCGACCTCGACCGCGGTGCGGCCGAGCGCAAGGTCGCGGATGCCGAGCAGGCCTATCGCAATTCGGTGAATCGCTCCCAGCTGCATTCTTTCACCGCGATGGTCTACGGCGTCGATCCGATCGACGTGTCGGAGGCGCAGGTTCACGCCTTCCTGCGCATCTTCGTGTTCGTGCCGGCGCTCTGCGCCGCCTTCGCCTCCACGATCCTCGCCCTCTGCGCGGTCTCGGTGCGCAAGACCTTCATGGACGAGGACGACCTCGGCGCCACCGTCGACCCGGCGGCGACCCCGTACATGCTTGATTCGATCACCGACGCCCTGCGCCAGGAAATGGCTTTGAGCCAGCCGAGGGGCGTGCCGGACGAACCGGTGGTCGCCCCGCCCGCGCCAGCGACCGCCGCTGCGTCGCCCGCGGCTCCAGTGACCGCCGCTCCCGGCGGTGCGGTGATCCCGATCGACCGACGCGGTCCGGCGCAGGCCGCCAGCGCGGGAGCCGGCGCGTGAGCATCCATACCCCCGGCACCCCTGAGAACGTCGTCCTCGCCCAGAGCGTGAATGGGCGGCTGCGGGCCGAGACGCGCATCGTCGCCGCGCGCGCCTTCCTCTTCCGCTCCCTTGGTGCGGGCGCCTTCGTGCTTCTCGCCGGCATGGGTGTCGGCGCCGCGTCCTACGGTTATGCCTACATGAACCAGTTCGACTCGGCGGCGGAGAAGATCGCCGCCGCCATGCAGGCCGCCCTGTCGGACGTGACCCTGAAGACCAAGGGCGAGGTCACGCTCACCGACAACGTGCTCAAGCTCGAGGGCGGTTTGCCGAAGGCGGCCGGGACGCCGACCCCGACCAAGGCGCAGCTCGGCAACGACGCGGCCCCGGCTTCGAAGGCCCCGGTGAACACCACCTTCACGGTGTTCAAGCAGGTGCCCTACATGGACGGCCAGATCGTCACCGGCTGGAATTTCCGTGCCAACGAGGATCAGCCGTTCCAGCAGTACTGCTACTTCTCCCGCCGCCAGAACGAGGCGAAGGGACAGGTCGAGATCAAGATCGACCTCGCCATGGACGGGAAGACGCTGCCACAGCCGCAGAAGTCGGACGTCAACCTCGGCATCCTGGCCTCGAACTGCGTCTGGCACGACGGGAAGACGCTGTAGCCGAAGCGCTCCATGTCCACCGCGGTCGGTGCCTTGCGGGGATGCCGGCCGCGCTCTAACCCCGGACGCCTGCGTCCCCATCCCGCGAGTTCCACCATGCGCTTCACCGGCACCGCCGACTACGTCGCGACCTCCGACCTGACCACGGCGGTCAACGCCGCCATCGTGCTGGAGCGGCCTCTGCTGGTGAAGGGCGAGCCGGGCACCGGCAAGACGGTGCTGGCCGAAGAAATCGCCAAGGGGCTTGGGGCCCCGCTGCTGACCTGGAACGTCAAGTCGACCACCAAGGCGCAGCAGGGCCTCTACGAGTACGACGCGGTCTCGCGCCTGCGCGACAGCCAGCTCGGCGATCCACGCGTCTCCGAGATCGGCAACTACATCCGGCGCGGCAAGCTGTGGGAGGCCTTCACGGCTCCCGAGCGGCCGGTCCTGCTCATCGACGAGATCGACAAGGCCGACATCGAGTTCCCGAACGATCTGCTGACCGAACTCGATCGGATGGAGTTCCACGTCTACGAGACCGGCGAAACGGTCCGGGCCGAGCGCCGCCCGATCGTCGTCATCACCTCGAACAACGAGAAGGAGCTGCCGGACGCGTTCCTGCGCCGCTGCTTCTTCCACTACATCAAGTTCCCGGACGCCGACACGCTGAAGGCCATCGTCGAGGTGCACTATCCCGGCATCAAGCATCGGCTCGTCGAGGAGGCCTTGCGCGTCTTCCTCGAAACCCGCGAGGTGCCCGGCCTGAAGAAGAAGCCCTCGACCTCCGAACTGCTCGACTGGCTGAAGCTTCTCGTCTCAGAGGACGTCGCGCCCGAGACCCTGCGCGAGCGGGACGGCCGGAAGCTCATCCCGCCATTGCACGGCGCGCTCCTGAAGAACGAGCAGGATGTCGGGCTGTTCGAGAAGCTCGCCTTCCTGATGCGGCGCGAGCAGCGCGGCGGCTGAGCCGAACGATCGCGCATCGGCCCCTGGCCCGGAGCGCCTGCGAAACCCAGATAGGGCGGGTCGCCCGCGCAGGCTCTCCTCCAGCGGAACGCTCCCGATGCAACTGAAGAAGCTCGGCCGCACTGGTCTCGATGTCTCTCCCCTCTGCCTCGGCTGCATGACCTACGGGGTACCGGAGCGTGGGCCTCACCCCTGGACCCTGCGCGAGGACGAGAGCCGGCCGCTGATCAAGCAGGCGCTCGATCTCGGCATCAACTTCTCCGACACGGCCAACGCCTATTCGGACGGCACCAGTGAAGAGATCGTCGGACGCGCCCTGCGCGACTACGCCGACCGCAATGCCATCGTGCTCCCCACCAAGTGCTTCTTCCCCCTGAAGAGCCAGCCCAATGCCGGCGGTCTCTCACGCAAGGCGATCTTCGCGTCGATCGATGCGAGCCTGAAGCGCCTCGGCACCGACCATGTCGACCTCTTCCAGATCCACCGCTGGGATTACGGCACGCCGATCGAAGTGACGCTGGAGGCGCTGCACGACGTGGTGAAGGTCGGCAAGGCCCGCTACATCGGCGCGTCGTCCATGTACGCCTGGCAGTTCGCCAAGGCGCACTTCACCGCCGACCGCTACGGCTGGACCCGCTTCGCCACGATGCAGGACCACTACAATCTTCTGCATCGGGAGGAAGAGCGCGAGATGCTGCCCCTCTGCCTCGACCAGGACATCGCGGTGCTGCCGTGGAGCCCCCTGGCCCGTGGACGCCTGACCCGCGATTGGGAGGTGCGCAGCGTTCGGCAGGACAGCGACGAGGTCGGCCGGACCCTCTACGCCTCGGCCGATGTCGCCGACCGCGCCATCGTCGCGCAGGTCTCGGCCATCGCCGCAGCCCGTGGCGTGCCGCGGGCTCAGGTCGCCCTGGCCTGGGTGCTGCAGAAACCGGTCGTGACCGCCCCGATCGTCGGCGCTTCGAAGCCGAGCCACCTCGCGGACGCGGTCGCAGCCCTCGACCTCGAGCTCACGCCCGAAGAGACGAGCGCCCTCGAAGCCCCCTACGCCCCGCATCCCGTCGTCGGTTTTTCGTGAAGGTCCGTTTCCGTATGCGCCGCCTGATCCTCCTGCGTCACGCCAAGTCCGACCGCCCTGCCGGCATCGCGGACCTCGACCGGCCCCTGAACAATCGCGGCAAGCGCGCCGCGCCGCAGATGGGCGCCTATCTGGCGGCCGAGGGCCTGGTGCCCGATGCCGTCGTGGTCTCGCCATCCTTGCGCACCCGGGAGACCTGGGAGGCGATACGGGCCGACCTGAAGGGGCGCGAGGCCGAGACCGTTCCCTCGATCTACGAGGCGCCGGAGACGGCCCTGCTCGCCGTGGTGCGTTCGACCCCGGATACGGTGGGCAGCCTCCTGATGATCGGTCACAATCCGGGACTGCAGGAATTGGCGATGCGGCTGGCCGGCTCCGGTGAGAAGGCCGGGCGCCGCCGGCTGGCGCTCGAATTTCCCACTGCTGCCGTGGCGGTCCTGGATTTCGAGGGCGATGCCTGGCGTTCGGTTGCCGCCGGAAGCGGTCGGCTGGAGCGCTTCGTCGCCCCGAAGGACCTCGACATCGCGGATTGAACCCTTCGCGACCGGTCGCCGTTGCCCTGGTCCTGATCAAGCTTCCCAGATCCCGTGCTCCTGACCACGCTCATCGTTCTCACGACGCTGCTGCCGCGCCTTGAGCGCACGGTCGAGGATGCTCGGCCGACCGTGTCGCAGTGGAGCGCGGCGCTGCGTGCGTTCGACGGTACGCCCGCGCCGTTCCCGGTCTTCCAATCGGAGGCCAGGGCGGTGTCGAACTGGCGCTACGAGGCGGCTGCGGGGCTCCGGCCCGCTTCGCTGGCCCTGGTGGCCCGCTACACCACCACCGAACCGGGCTTCGTCGCCCGTTGCGTCAAGCTCAACAATTACTGGTGCATCAAGAAGGCGCGCTGGAACGGTGAGATCGGCGCCGATGCCGAGGGCCATACCGGCTTCGCGACCGCGGCCGATGGGGCTGACGCGGCGGCCCAGCTCCTCCGGCGTTACTATCGCGAGTTCGGGCGCCGCTCGGCGCTTGCCGTCGTGCGGCGCTGGGCTCCGGCTGAGTGTCGCATCGGCGGCGCGGCTGCCCCACTGGCACGCCGCGCGACGGGGGCGAAGATCTCCCCGACCATCGCACCGCGCGGCCTCGGCGGTACGCTGCGGGCGCGCTTCCTCGCCCGCCACCCTCGTGGCGGCGTGGCGCGCACGGCAGTCGCAGCACGGGGCGGTTCCCTGCGGGTCCAGCCCTGGTCTCCCCTCGCGCGTCTGCGGGGACGTCCGAGCCCCATTCGCGACACTGCGAAGGCTGCTCCCGATTCGAGACCCGCACCGGCAGCGGCACCCAGATCCGCTCTTCTGGTCCGCCCCTCCGAGATCCTGGTCAAACCCTCGACGGTGATCGCCAAACCCTCTGTGCTGCTGGTCGAGCCGAGCACCATCCTCGGCGCTGCGGCCACGGCGCAGAAACGCGCGCCGCTCCCCAAGTCCGGCTCCGTGGCGAACCTGCAGGAGCGTTTCGTGGCGGAATCCGCAAAGCTGCCGGCCATCGCGGCCGGTCTGCCGAGCCTGCCGCTTCTCGACCTCAGCGTGCCGGCGCCGTTCTGTGGCGACGACGAGACACGCATCCGCAACTACGCCACGCGGATCTCCGCGAGCGTCGGTCTCAAGGTCGAGGAGGATCTCAAGCTGTTCGGCCCGGATGGGCGTCCGCTGCCGAATCTGCGTCCGGTGATGCTGGCGATGTCCAGCGTGGAACTCGGCGCCCTGCGCGCGGGACCAGCCCTGGTCGAGGCCGCGATCGCACGCCTGGATGCCACGACCCTTGCCGCCATGGGCGCGCCGGTCACGGCTCCCTGATCGCTCTGGTTCATCACCAAGCCTTGCGGCGGCGTCCCGGTGGCGCCACCTCTGCAGCATCGGCGCGGCGCGCCCGCACCGCCTTCCCTTGCCTGTCGCATGCACAGGTTGCCATCCACAGGTTGCCATGAACAGCTTCGCCGCGCGTGCGGGTTCCGCGGTCAAGGCCTTCGCCGAGGCATCGAGCGACCTTCTGATCCAGCCGACCTTGAGGCTCGGCGTGACCGGGTTGGCACGTTCGGGCAAGACCGTCTTCACGACCGCCCTGATCCACCATCTCGTCGAGGCCCATGCCCTGCCGGCCTTCGCGCCGGCGCACGAAGGCCGGCTTCGGCGCGCGCGCCTCGTGCCCCAGCCCGACGACGACATCCCGCGCTTTCCCTACGAGGAGCACTATGCCGCGCTCACCGGGCAGCGGCTCTGGCCGCGCTCGACCGACCGGATCAGCCAGTTCCGCCTCGCCATCGAGTACGAGCGGTCCGGCGGCTGGCGTTCCGGACCGGGCACCCTGATGCTCGACGTCGTCGACTATCCCGGCGAATGGCTGCTCGACCTCGCGCTGATCGACCAGAGCTACACCGCCTGGTCCCGGGCGACGATCGCCGGAACGCGCCGAAGCGGCCGCGGCTCGATGGCGGCACCGTGGCTGGAGACGTTAAAGGGGCTCGACCCTCTGGCACCCCTCGACGAAGTGGTGGCCGAGCACGCCAGCACCGCTTTCAAGACCTACCTCTCGGCCCTGCGCGCCGGCCCCGAGGCGGTGGCGACCACCCCGCCCGGACGCTTCCTGATGCCTGGCGACCTCGCGGGCTCGCCGGCCCTGACCTTCGCGCCCCTCGACAATCTCCCCGAGACCCTGGCTCCGGACAGCCTTGCCGGACTCATGGAGCGCCGCTTCGAGGCCTACAAGGCGAAGGTTGTCGAGCCGTTCTTCCGCAACCATTTCCAGCGGGTGGACCGCCAGATCGTTCTTGTGGACGTCCTGGCGGCCGTTGATGCAGGGCCGGCGGCGCTGGCCGAACTGGAGGAGGCGCTCGATGCCGTGCTCCTCAGCTTCCGCATCGGGCGCAACACGATCCTGTCCCGGCTGTTTGCGCCGCGGGCCGAGCGCATCCTGTTCGCGGCCACGAAGGCCGACCATCTGCACCAGACGAGCCACGACCGCCTCGACGCCCTGCTGCGCCTCCTCGTCTCGCGGGCGATGCGGCGAACGGAGGCGGCCGGCGCGCGGGTCGGCACCGTCGCTCTGGCCTCAGTCCGCGCGACCCGCGAGACCACCGTGCACGATAGCGAGGAGATCCTGCGCGCCGTGTCGGGCACGCCGGAAGCGGGCGAGCGTGTCGGAGACGAGGTCTTCGACGGCTTGAGCGAGGCCGCGATCTTCCCAGGCGAGCTGCCGCAGAGGCCGGAATCGGTGTTGGAGGGGGCGGTGCCGCCCGGCTCCCTGCGCTTTCCGCGGTTTCGCCCACCGCTGGTGAAGGCCGATGCACTCGGCCGGCCGGGTTATCTCCCGCAGATCCGTCTCGACCGCGCCATGCAGTTTCTCATCGGCGACAAGCTCGTCTGAGGCGTCCCGGGAAATCCCATCCATGAGCTCGACCAACCGCCCTCGCGCCTTCCGCATCCCCTCCGCTCCACCGGAGGAGGTGACCGACGGCGTCGCGCCGCCCGCGGCCGCACCGTCTCAGGTCCGCATCGTCGAGGAGCCCTTCGAGATCGTCGATGCCGCCGACGGGGTGGCTGTGCCGGTGGCGCCGAAAGCGCGCGCGCCCTGGCTCAGTCTGCTCCTGCTCGCCCTGGGAGGCCTCGTCTCCCTCGGCGTCGGCCTATCGCTGGAACGACTGATCGCCGATCTATTCAGCGCCGCGCCCTGGCTCGGTGCCGTCGCGTTGGTCCTGCTCGCGGTCGCCGGCATCGCGTTCCTAGCCCTGGTCGCCCGGGAACTCTCGGGGATCTGGCGAGAGCGCCAGATCGAGCGAGTGCGTGCGAAGGCGATGGAGGCGATCGCCGCGCGCGACCATTCCGCAGCCCAGGCCGTGGTCCGCGATCTTACGGGTCTCTACGCCAAGCGGACGGCTCTGGCGGCAGGGCGTGGCCGCCTCGAGACTTTGGGCGATGCGATTCTGGACGTCGACGACCGCATCGGACTGGCCGAGCACGAACTGCTTCTGCCTCTCGATCGTCAGGCCCGCAACGCCATCGCGGCAGCGGCCAAGCAGGTCTCTGCGGTAACCGCGCTCAGCCCGCGCGCCATCGTCGACGTCGCCTTCGTGATCTTCGCCGCCGTGCGCCTGCTACGTCGGATCGCGACGATCTACGGCGGACGCCCCGGCTTTCTCGGCTTCCTGCGCCTGGCAAGGGCGGCGTTCGCCCATCTCACGGTCACGGGCGGCATGGCGGTCGGCGAGAGCATGATCCAGCAGGTGCTCGGGCTCGGCATCGCCGCGCGTGTCTCTGCCAAGCTCGGCGAAGGCGTTCTGAACGGCTTGATGACGGCGCGCTTCGGTCTCGCCGCGATGGCGGTGTGCCGGCCCCTGCCATTCGTACGCGAGGCGCCTCCGCGCCTTTCGGACGTGGCGGGCGAGCTTCTGAAGCCTCTCGCGGACGAGGCGAAGGGCTGAACGCTACAGGCTCTTCATGAATCCGGCGAGGCGCATCAATCCTTCCGGCCACGGACCGTGCCCGCTCGCCACGTTGATGTGTCCGGATTCGCCGGCATCCACTACGACGGCGCCCCAGGCATAGGCGAAGTCCTCGGCGCGCGCGTAACTGCAATGAGGGTCGTTGCGGCTGGCGACCACGAGGGATGGGAAGGGCAGGGGATCGCGCGGAACGGGCGCGAAGGCAGTTACGCCCGCCGGGAGGCTCGGCGTCCCCTCCACATCCGGAAAGGCGACGAGGAGTGCGCCGCGTACCGCGCCCGGTGTGAAGGCCGGGGCCGCCTGGACCGCGGCCACCACGCCGAGACTGTGGGCGATGAGGATGACGGGCTTCGTTGCGGCGTTGACCGCTTCGACGATGCGCGCCCGCCAAGCCTCCGCGTCGGGATCATGCCAGTCATCCTGAACAACGATCCGCCCGGTCGAAAGCCTCTCGGCCCAACGCGCCTGCCAGTGCTCGTCTTCGGACCCGGCATAGCCCGGCAGAATGAGGATTTCGCAATCGGCAATCTTCATGGCTCACCCGATAAAGGCTCCGCTTTGCATCGTCGAGGGTCGTCGGACCGTCTCGAACGAAACATCGTCGAAACGACGAAAGGGGGCGGCACGGATCGCGTGCCGCCCCCCATTTCGGGCGCTGTGGACGACGTCGCTCTTCAGTGCGGCTTCGAGGCCGGATCCTGAGGGGAGGCCGGCGAGGCCGCCACCGGCTCGTCACCGCCGGTGGCCCGCTGAACGGCGGCATTCAGATTCTCGGGGTCGAGGGCGCTGGCGACGAATTCGCGGCCGCGATGCGTGACGTCGCGGGCGTAGCGAAGGCCCTGATCCCGGACTTCGTCCGCCCAGGGGCCGACATTCTCGTCCTCCGTACGGGTCCGGGGAAGCAACGCGCCGATGAGCAGGCCGGCTGCGAGGCCGACGACACCGACGAGCAGCGGGTTCTCCGAGACGAAATCCTCGACGGCGGACCGTCCGTCCTGGATGCGGGCGGTGCCACGCCGGCTCAACTCGCTGACGCGGCGGCGTCCTTCCTGATGCGTGTCGGACGCCCAGCTCCGGGCGTCGTCGTACGCGTCGGAGGCGCGCTCACGAAGGTTTTGGGCACTGTCGGAGAGCTGGTCACGAATGTCGCTCGCCGCTTCGGCGGCCCTGTCACGCACGTCACTGGCCCTCGCCTTGACAGCATCGGCCGCGGACGAACCGTGCGACCCTTCCGCGTAGATGCTGTGGGTCTGGGTACCGGTGTGGTTCGAACCCAGGCTCGGGCTCGGCACGTCGTGCAGGGAGCCCTCTGTCTGGTGACCGCGCGGCATGCCAGCAGCGAGCGCAATATCGTCGGGGAGCGAGCGGTGCTCGTCGCCGGGCTTCTGGGTCGAACTCATGGGACACTCCTGAGGGTCGGCGAAGGCCACGGTGGGCCGGTTCGAGTCTCTTGGGATCGGCCGTGACGGCTCAGATCTGGGTCTCGCTCGCGAGGGGGGTGACGGGATGCTGCGTCGGCAGGTCCGGGTCGTAGACGCGGTCGGCGCCCGTCTTCGTCACCGGCAGCGCGTCGGTGGCGAGACGCGCGCGCCGCCGAAGTGCCGTGTCGGTCCGGTTCGTCGACATGCGGTGAATGAGCCAGCCAACGCCGGCCGCGATCAGGAGCACGGGAACCGGATTTCGCCGGACGGCTTCCAGGGCGCCGTCATAGGCGCCGCTGAGCGGAGTGCGGCGGGCATTGCCCAGCATTTCGTCGACGATGCTGGAGACCGACAATCTCTCTTGGATCTGATCGATGGTCTGATCGAGGCGGGCACGGCTCGCCTCGATGTCCTTCTCGAGTTCGTTCAAAGATTCGGTCATCCGGAGACCCTCTCAGACAATGTACGGGCGTCTTCGCGGACCTGTCTGGTCGTTCGAACGGGTGCCAAGGTCGAGAGCGACATGGCGTTCCGACCAATCAGGGCCAGGGCCACGGCGACGACGAGGAGAACGCCGCCGACGATCAGGGCAGCGAGCGCCTCCGAATGGACGACGGTGGCGAGCCATTTCACCAAGGCATCCACCAGGACGAAGAGGGCGACGACGCCGAATACGGCGGCGCCGACGAGAAGGCCGAGGCCGATGAACAACGCACGGACATTGCTCGTCATCTCGTTGCGGAAGAGGGCGATCTCCTTCCGAGCGAGTTCATTGGTTTCCCTCAGGGCGTCGCCAATCAGGCCCTGGATACTGGATTGCGGACCGGTGGTCATCGATCGGCCATTACAGACGGTTGTGGGTCGGATAGGTGTCGGTCAGGGGTGCAGCGCTCGTCGACTTGATGAAGCGGGCCACGACGAAACCGGTGAGAAAAGTGGCCACCGCCACCGCGACGGGCGCCCGGCGCGCAAAGGCCTCGGCCTCTTCGTAGAACTCGGAAAAGCTGCGCTCCTCGATCGACGTTCCGAGATGCTCGAGGCCGTCGGCCGCGCTGTCGAAGAATGCCCGGATGTTCGGCTGCGCCTCGAAGGTCTTGCTCGACTCCCGTACCGACTTGGCGAGATCGGTGACGGAGCGGGCCGCATCGCCCTTGCGCTGGTCGACATAGTCGGTCGCATGGGAGCGAGCCGCCTCCACGAAGGTGCGGCCGCGCTCGGCAGCCACGTCCGCGATCCCCTCTACGTCGCCGCGCAGGGCCTTCCAGTCAGCGGTTGGGTTCGCCGGCTCCGCGCCCGTGGGACCTGGGGATTGATTTGCGGTCACGGTGATACTCCTCGACACGAGATTGAAAGAACTGGCGTTTGCGACGGTTAAACAGCAGCGGGAGAGACAGGGTTCCGCTTGCACCGACCACGCATCCCAACAGCCCGATCGGACGCGCGTCAGGCTCCGTTCAGTTCACGTTGCGTAGGATGCGGAAGCTTGACCTTGGAGGCTCAGGCGAAGGGATCGGGCGAGGTCCGCAAGATGCATCGTGCCGTGGCAGCACAGGGCGCGACGGGTTTCCGTGGGGCTTTGTTTGCCGTGCACCCGGGGCATTCAGGTCTTGACCCGGGTCCATCGAACGCGCTTGGCTGCATCGACGGATCGCGCTCGGCTTCCGCGCGTTCACCCAACGTATCAGTCTGGTCGAGCGCTCATCCGCGCGAGACCCGTGAGGACCGGAGCCGGCTTCGTGGCACGTCTCGTCATTGTATCGAACCGCGTTGCCATCCCTGAGGAAGGGGGCAAAGCCGTCGCAGCAGGCGGCCTCGCGGTCGCCGTGAAGGAGGCCTTCACGGCCTATGAGGGTCTTTGGTTCGGTTGGAGCGGGAATGTCGTCGAAAACCCATCCATCGAGCCGACCCTCATCGATCGGGGCGACATCAGTTACGCCGTAGTCGATCTGTCACCTCAGGATCACCGGGAATATTACAGCGGATTCGCAAATCGAGCCCTTTGGCCGATCATGCATTACCGGCTCGGACTCGGCGCGTTCTCGCGCTCCGACTACGCCGGCTATCAGCGCGTGAACCGCATCTTCGCCCGCGCCCTCGCGAACCTCGTCGAGCCCGACGACATCATCTGGGTTCACGACTACCACCTGTTGCCCCTCGCTTCCGAGCTTCGCGGCCTCGGGATCGCGAATCCGATCGGCTACTTCCACCACATCCCGTGGCCTGCGGCAGACGTGTTCAACACGCTTCCCGCCAGTGGCGACCTCCTGCGGGGCATTGCGGATTACGACCTGATCGGCCTGCAGACCGACGCGGACGTACACAACCTGACCCGCAATCTCATCGACGAACTGCGGGCGATCCCGCTCGGTGGTGGGTCGCTGATGGTGGACGGGCGCCGTACGCGCATCCGCAGCTTCCCCATCGGCATCGATGTAGCCGGCTTCAAGGAAGCGGCGGAAAATGCAGGTTCGAACCGAACCGTCCGCGAGACGATGGCGGGCCTGCGAACCCGCAAGCTCCTCATCGGTGTCGACCGCCTCGACTATTCGAAGGGCGTTCCCGAGCGTATGGAGGCGGTCGAGCGCTTTTTCGTCTCGAATCCCGATCAGCGCGGGAACGTCGTCTACATTCAGATCACACCGAAATCGCGCACCGAGGTCCCGGAATACGAGGAACTCAGCCGAGAGGTGAACGAGACCGTCGGGCATATCAACGGCACTCTGGGGGAGCCCAACTGGACGCCGATCCAGTACGTCACCAAGGCCTATCCGCGGCCCGTCCTGGCCGGGCTCTACCGGGCTGCCAGGGTCGGGCTCGTGACTCCGATGCGAGACGGCATGAATCTCGTCGCCAAGGAGTACGTCGTCGCGCAGACCGAGGAGGATCCCGGCGTCCTCGTCCTGTCCAAGTTCGCAGGCGCGGCGCGGCAATTGCCTGAGGCGCTTCTGGTCAATCCTTACGACCGGTTCGAGGTCGCCGAGGCGATCCGTACGGCTCTCTACATGCCGCGCGGCGAACGCCTCGAGCGCTGGAGGCCGATGGTCGAGCGCATGACGCGCGAGGATGTGGACTGGTGGGCGCGTAACTTCATGACGGAACTCGAGAATTTCCGGACGATCGAACGCGAGCCGCCCCGTACCGCAGCCGCTGCGGAATAATCTTTCGGCGGCGCCCGGCGGCGCCTAACCCTGGGACGGCACCAGTTTCTTGATCGCTTCTGACCACATGATCGGCGTCGACGACGGCGTACCGGCGCCGTTCGGCGCGCATTTCGACGGGCGCGGAGTGAACTTCGCGCTCTTCTCGGAGAACGCCACGGCCGTCGACCTGTGCCTGTTCGACTCGGGCGAGCGTCACGAGACCCACCGCATCCGCCTGCCCTGCCGCACGGACGACGTTTGGCACGGCTATCTCCGCGGCGTCTTTCCCGGCCAGCTCTACGGCTACCGCGTCCATGGACCCTGGGACCCCGCACAGGGGCACCGGTTCAATCCCGCGAAGCTTCTGCTCGATCCCTATGCCCGTGACATCCAGGGTCGGATCCGCTGGCACGATTCGCTCTACGGTCACCGCCGGGGCCTGCAAAGAGCCGATCAGATCGACCGGCGCGACAGCGCCGCGTTCATGCCGCGCGGGATCGTCACTCCACCGGAGGTGCCCGACCTTGCGGTAAGCCCGGTCCGCCGGCCCCTGTCCCAGTCCGTGATCTACGAGGCGCACGTCAAGGCGCTGACACAGACGCACCCGGACGTGCCGGAGGCGGCCCGCGGCACCTATGCGGCCCTCGCTCATCCGGCCATCATCGAGCACCTCTTGAAGCTCGGCGTAACTGCCATCGAGCTCCTACCGATCCAATCCTTCGCCGACGACCGTTTCCTCGTCGAGAAGGGGCTGGTGAATTTTTGGGGCTACTCGCCGCTCAACTACTTCGCCGCCGATCCGCGCTATCGCGGGCCGGCGGGGATCGGCGGCCTGCGCGCGGCCATCCGCGAACTGGCCGCCGCGGGCATCGAGGTGATCCTCGACGTCGTCTACAACCACACCGCCGAGGCCGATCACACCGGGCCGACCCTGTCGTTCCGCGGTGTCGACAATGCGAGCTACTACAAGCTCCAGCCGGAGAACCGCCGCGAGGAAATCGACTGCACCGGTTGCGGCAATACCCTCGACCTCGACCATCCGCGCGTGATGCAGATGGTGCTGGACTCGTTGCGCCACTGGGTGACGGCCTACGGCGTCGCAGGCTTCCGCTTCGACTTGGCGACGAGCCTTGGGCGCAATCCGCACGATTTCAGTCCGAAGGCCGCCTTCTTCCAGGCCGTAGCCCAGGACCCCGTCCTCGCCCACGCCAAGATGATCGCCGAGCCGTGGGACATCGGGGCTGGCGGGTACCAGCTCGGCGGCTATCCGCGCGGCTGGAGCGAATGGAACGACCAGTTCCGCGACAGCATCCGCGGCTTCTGGCGGGGCGATAAGGGGACGCTGGCCAAGGTCACCCAGGGGTTGTCAGGCTCACGCGAGATCTTCGCAGCGTCCGGCCGCTGGCCGCTTTCGAGCGTCAACTTCGCCGCCTCGCATGACGGTTTCACCCTGGCCGACGTCGTGGCCTACGAGGATAAGCACAATCTGGCCAACGGCGAGGACAATCGCGACGGCCATGGACACAATCTCTCGCGCAATTACGGCGTCGAGGGCGAGACCGACGATCCGGTCATCCTCAACCTGCGCGCCCGCCAGAAGCGCAACCTGCTCGCAACGGTGTTCCTGGCGCAGGGTGTGCCGATGCTGCTGATGGGAGACGAGCGCTCGCGCAGCCAGGGTGGAAACAACAACGCTTACGCCCAGGACAATGTCACCAGCTGGATGGATTGGGAGCGCGACCCCGATCTCAGCCTCACGACCTTCGTGGGGAATCTGACCCGCCTGCGCCGCGAGCAGCCCGCCCTGCGCCGGCGCGATTACCTGACGGGCGCGCTGGTGGAGAACGGGCCGCTCCGCGATGTCCATTGGCTCGCGCCGGGGGGCACCGAAATGGCGGATGGCGACTGGTCGGATACCGAGCGTCAGACCTTCGGTATGCAGATCGGCAACGACCTGCCACAGGCGGATCGCCTCCTGATTCTCGTCAACGCGGCCGAGGGACCCTGTGACTTCATCCTGGCGCCGATCATCGGTGGTCCTTGGACCCTGATATTCGACACCACCAGGCAGACCGGCGCGGTAGCGGCCGGCCAGGCCCTTTTCCCGCCAGGGGCCGGCATGCGCCTCGACGCGCAGGCGATCTACGTTCTGCGCGCGAGGCCCGCCTCCGCCTACAGGGCGTGACCCCACGCCCCGTCCGACCTCGAACCAGGCGCGCAGTCAGGACGCGAACGCTTCCTGCCGAAGCTCGTGGCGCGCCTGTTCGAGGAACTCTGCGCGCTCGGTCTCGGACAGCGGCAGCAGCGTGCAGTCGGAGGTCAAGTGAGCGTCGGCGCCGTCGGCATCCCAGCATCGTTCGCCATGGCTTTTCCGAGCGAAATTCAGCTTGGCCCTGGCGAGGACCAGGAACGCGTCTGCCTCGATCATGTCACACCCCGGAACGTGGCGATTGCAGCGTTGGAGGCCGAGGCAAATGTCGGGCCGAGGATCATTGATCCGACAATCCTGTGCGGTGCACAAAACTCTTTCGCTCGGTGGTTGTCGCAGCCAAGCCACGCCTTACCTCGACAGTGACGCCGCAGGGAACAACGCGGTGCGCGCCGTCTTCTGAAAGGTGCGACGGACGTTCACGACCCCGGCGAACACGAGAAACGGAAATGGTGGCTTGATGCGGCGCGCCCACAGCATGGCCTTCGGCAGCGAAGTGTCGAAGGACGGGGTCAGGTTCGCCTTCTGGGCCCCAACCGCCAAGGATGTGAAGCTTGTCCTCGACGGGACCCAGCATCCGATGCCGGAAGCGGGCGAAGGCTGGCGGCAGCTCGACGTTCCAGGCGCGAGCGGCGGCGCGCGTTACGGCTACCGCATCGACGGCGATCTCGTGGTGCCGGACCCGGCCTCCCGCTTCCAGCCGGACGATGTCTCCGGTCTGAGCGAAGTGATCGATCCGCGTGCCTACGATTGGGCCGATGGTGGTTGGACGGGTCGGCCCTGGGAAGAGGTTGTGCTGTACGAGCTCCACGTCGGTACGGCGACGCCGGAGGGCACCTATGCCGCGTTGGAAGGCAAACTCGAGGATCTGCGCGATCTCGGTGTCACCGCCATCGAACTCCTGCCGCTGGCCGACTTCAAGGGCACGCGCAACTGGGGCTACGACGGCGTCCTTCCCTACGCGCCGGACGGCGTCTACGGCCGCCCGGACGACCTGAAGCGGCTGATCGACAAGGCGCACGCCCTCGGGCTGATGGTCTTCCTCGATGCCGTCTACAATCACTTCGGTCCGGCCGGAAACTACCTGAACGTCTACGCCAAGACCTTCTTCACCGAACGCCACCAGACCCCCTGGGGCGCCGGGATCAATTTCGACGGCGAGACCAGCGGGCGCGTAGTGCGCGACTTCTTCATCGAGAATTCCCTGTATTGGCTGGAGGAATTCCACTTCGACGGACTTCGCTTCGACGCGGTGCATGCGATCCTCGACGATTCCGCGAAACATTTCATCGGCGAGCTCGCCGAGACCATCCGCGCTCGCCTGCCCGGGCGCCATATCCACCTCGTTCTCGAGAACGAGGCGAACCAGGCCCGGTGGCTCGAACGGGACCCGCAGAGGCGAGCGATCCAGCACAGCGCACAGTGGGCGGACGACCTGCATCATTGCTGGCACGTGCTGCTCACCGGCGAGGAAGCCGGCTATTACGCGAGCTTCGCCGACAAGCCGGTCGAGCACCTCGCCCGCTGCCTGTCGGAGGGCTTCGCCTACCAGGGTGAGCCTTTCCCGACCCTCGACAATCATCCGCGCGGTGAGCCGTCGGCACACCTGCCGCCCTCGGCCTTCGTAACCTTCCTGCAAAATCACGATCAGGTCGGAAACCGCGCTCTCGGAGAGCGCCTGAGCGCCCTCTGCGATCCCCGGAAGCTCGCGCTCGCCCGGGCCGGGCTGCTCCTCAGTCCGCAGATTCCCATGCTCTGGATGGGCGAGGAATGGTCGGCGACCGCGCCATTCCTGTTCTTCGTCGATTTCGCGCCGGACGAGGACCTGAACAAGGCCGTTCGCGAGGGCCGCCGCCGGGAGTTCAAGAGCTTTGCGGCCTTCGCCGACGACACGTCGGTGATCCCCGACCCTACGGAGGCGAAGACGTTCACGGATTCGCGCATCGATTGGGCCGAGCGCTCGGAGCCGCTACACCGGGCCGTGCTGGCCGACACGCGCAACCTGCTTCAGATCCGTCACCAGAGCGTCGTGCCTTTGACCAAGACTCCCTACCTTGGCGCTCAGGCGACCCTGCCGCGCGCCGACGTCGTCGATTGCACCTGGACCTACCAGGGCGGCCGGCTCCGCTTCGTCGCCAATGTGGGTGCCGATGATTTCACCGTCGAGCGCGGTGATGGGCAGGTCATCTGGTCGAGCGGGTCGGGCAACGAATCGATCGAACTCCCGTCCTGGACGGGTGTCTTCCTGACGGGTGTGAAGTGATGAGCCGCGACCTCGAACGCCTCGCCGACCTCCTCGGCGTCGCCGCAGGCTATATCGACGCCTTCGGGCAGCCTGTGGAAACCGCCCTCGACGTCCGGCGCGGGATGATCGCAGCGCTCGGCTTCCCGACCGAGACGGACGAGGACATCGCCAGGAGCCTTGCCGAGGTCGAGGCTGTACGCAGCAGTTTAATCCCACCGCTGCTGCCGGCCGAAGCACGCCGCGCGACCAGCGTTGCGATTCAGGCGGCGGGTGCCAGTGGTACCCTGTCGTGGCGGCTCGTCGACGAGCGCGGCCATCATCGCGAGGGTCGCGTCGCGGTCACGGGCTCCAGCTTCGAACTGCCGCCGCTCACACCCGGCTATCACCGCCTGTCGGTGACCCTCGGCGAAATCCATTCGGAGGCCTGGGTGATCTCGGCGCCGCAGCGCTGCTGGCGCCCGCGGGCCTATGCCGACGAGGGTGCCCGTGACTGGGGTCTTGCGGCACAACTCTATGGTTTGCGTTCCCCCGACAACCTCGGGATCGGCTCCTACGCGGACGCGGGACGCGCGGCACGAGATGCGGGCTTGCGCGGCGCGTCGTTCCTGGGCCTCAGCCCGGTCCACGCGCTATTCGCGACCGATCGCACCAAGATCTCGCCCTACTCGCCGTCCTCGCGCCTCTTCCTCGAGACCCTCTTCATCGAGCCCGGCGTCCTGCCGGGCTTCGTCGGCTCAAAAGCTGCCGATCTTCTGGCCTCCATGGCGGACCGGGTCGAGGCTCTGCGGGAGGCCAAGCTGGTCGAGCATGCCGGCGTGTGGGCGGTGCTCTCGCCGGTGCTGCGTGCGCTGTGGGAGGAATCCGCGGCACGTGACGGGACGGATGCCGGCTTCGCCATCTTCCGGGCGACTGGCGGCGAAGATCTGGAGGTGCATGGCACCTTCGAGGCCCTCGCCGAGCATTTCCAGGCGCTGGGCGCCCAGTGGCTCGGCGACTGGCCCGAGGAGATGCGCCGTAACGGAACGCCCGCGGTGCGCGCCTTCGCTGAGGCCCATGCTGAGACGGTGACCTATCACATCTGGCTGCAATACCTCGCCGATCGCCAGCTGGAGGACGCTTCGAACACTGCCCTCGGTACCGGCATGCGCCTCGGGCTCTATCGCGATCTGGCGGTCGGCGCTGATCGCGGCGGCTCCGAGATCTGGTCCCATCCCAACCGCTTCGCCAACGGCGTCTCCATCGGTGCGCCGCCGGACCTGCTGGCCCCGAAGGGTCAGGATTGGGGTCTGCCCGCCTTCCACCCGCTCGAGATGGAGCGAGACGGCCTCGCGGCGTTTCGTGCACTCGTGGTGGCGAACATGCGCCATGCCGGCGCGATCCGGATCGACCACGCCTTCCAGCTCGCTCGCCTCTTCCTGATTCCCGTGGGGCGCTCGGCGAAGGAGGGCGCCTACGTCGCGATGCCGTTCGAGCCCATGCTCGCGGTGCTGCGCCTGGAGAGCCACCGCGCCAAGTGCCTCGTCATCGCCGAGGATCTCGGAACGGCGCCGGAGGGCTTCTCAGACGCCCTGATGCAGGCCGGTATCCTGAGCTATCGTATCCTCGCTTTCGAGCGCGAGCAGGGGGCCCGCTTCAAGCCGCCCGCAGCTTATCCCCGCGATGCCCTAACGGCCATCACCACCCACGACCTGCCGACCTTCGTCGGCTGGTGGCGCGGCGTCGACACCGACACCCGACAGGCCCTGGGCCTCTACGATTCCGAGCGGGCCGATGCGGAGCGCCGCGAGCGCGTCGAGGAGCGCGCCCGGCTTACCGAGGCGCTGGCGGGCGAGCAGCTGCTACCGAGCTACGAGCCGCCCGAGGCGGCGCCCTTCGAAGCCGCCGCGCGCTATCTCGGGCGGGCGCCGTCCATGCTGACGGCCGTTCAGTACGAGGATGTCGTCTCCGAGTTGTCTCAAGCCAATGTCCCTGGCTCGACGGAGGGATATCCGAACTGGCGCCGCAAACTCGATCGTACACTGGAAAGCATCGCCGCCCCAGGCGGCCCGCTGGCCAAGCTCGCCGCTTCCCTGGCCGCCGAGGACCGTGGTCCGCGATCGGGCGCCGCACGCCTCGCCTCGGCACCGCCGCGGTCGACTTACCGCTTGCAGTTCCACAAGGACTTCACCTTCGCGGACGCGGAAAAGATCGTTCCGTATCTCGCGAAGCTCGGCATCAGCCACGTCTACGCCTCTCCGATCCAGAAGGCCCGGCCCGGCTCGACCCACGGCTACGACATCGTCGATCATTCGACCATCAACCCGGAGCTGGGCGGCGAGGACGGCTTCGTGCGTTTCTCGGACGTGCTCCACGGAGCCGGCCTCAAGCTCCTCCTCGACATCGTACCGAACCACATGGGCGTCGGCGGTGCTGACAATCCGTGGTGGCTCTCGGTGCTCGAATGGGGCGGTCTCTCGCCGTCGGCCGAAGCTTTCGATATCGACTGGTCGCGTCTCGGCGCCAAGAACAAGCTCGTCGTGCCCTTCCTCGGCGACCGTTACGGCGAGGCTTTGGAGAAGGGAACGCTGGAGCTGAAATTCGACCCGGAGAAGGGCGCATTCAGCATCTGGCACTACGAGCACGAGTTCCCGATCTGCCCGCTGCAATACCCGACCATCCTCAACAGGTCGCTCGCAGCCCTCGGCGATATCGAGGATGCCGCTGCCCTGGAGGTCCTCGGCATCTCGGAGCGCTTGCGCCTGATGGGCGAGGAGACGAGTGACGAGCGCCGCCGCGCCTTCCCGGCCGAGGCCGAGGAGTTGAAGGATCGTCTCGTCGAGGCCGTCGAGGCCTCGCCTGCCATAGCGGAGGCCATCGGGCGGACGCTGAAGCTGCTCAACGGTGTCAAGGGCCACCCGGACAGCTTCGGCCCGCTGCACCGCCTGCTGGAGCAGCAATCCTACCGTCTCGCCCATTGGCGGATCGCCGCGAGCGACATCAACTACCGCCGCTTCTTCGACGTGAACGGCCTGGCAGGACTGCGCGTCGAGAAGTCCGACGTCTTCCAGCGCTCGCACGAGACGATCTTCCACCACATCGAGGCCGGGCGGATCGACGGGCTGCGCATCGACCACATCGACGGCCTCGCCGATCCGCTCGGCTATGCGCGTGCGCTTCAGGCCGCTATCGGCCCCGGCTTCTACGTTGTGGTGGAGAAGATCCTCGAACCCGGCGAACGCCTGCGACCCTGGCCCGTGGCGGGCACCACCGGCTACGACGTGCTCAACCAACTCGACGGTATTCTCGTCGCCAAGGGGAAGCGCGCCGAGATCCGTTCGCTCTACGAAAGTCGGGCGCAGTTCGACGAGCCCTACAAATTCATGCTCCGCGCGGCCAAGGCCGAGATTCTGGAGATCAGCTTCACCTCCGAGCTGGAGGTCATGACGTCCGACCTGAAGGCGGTCGCGGATGCCGACCGCCGCACCCGGGACTTCTCGGTCAACGCCATTCGCCGGGCGCTCATCGAGATCATCGCCCGCTTCCCGACCTATCGCAGCTACCTGCCTGGGGATCTGGACGAGAGCGATGTCGAGGACGAGGATATCCGCCTCATCGAGACGGCCGTGAAGAAGGCCAAGCGCTGGAGCGCGCTGCCGGACCGTTCCGTGCATGATTTCGCTGCCGACACCATGCTGGGGCGGATCGACGTGACGGGACCGGGCCGGCCCGACCCGGAAGTGATCCTGCGTTTCCGTCGCCGGTTCCAGCAGTTGACCGGTCCGGTGATGGCCAAGAGCCTGGAGGACACGCTGTTCTACCGCTTCACGGAACTCCTCGCTCTCAATGAGGTCGGAGGCGATCCAGGCGAATACGGAATCGACGCGGAGCATTTCCATATGCTGCAGGCGGCTCGGGCTCGCGACTGGCCGAACGCGATGATCACGACCGCGACCCACGACACCAAGCGTGGCGAGGACGCTCGGTCGCGCCTGCTCGCCCTCTCCGAGATCCCGCAGGACTGGGAGGTGGCCTGGGGGACCTGGACGAACCTCGCCAAGCCCCACCTCACGGTCATCGACAAGGAGCCGGCCCCGGACGCCAACGATCAGTGGATGTTCTTCCAGGCCATTCTCGGGGCTTGGCCGCTGGAATTGCTGGAGGCGGATGACGTCGCTGCGATCGAGGATTTCCGCGACCGTCTCGACGCCTACGCCGAAAAGGCCCTGCGGGAATCCAAGCGACGTTCGAGCTGGGTCAACGTCGACGAGGGCTACGAGGGCGCGGTCCATGCCCTGTTCGCCCAGTTGATCGCACCCGGTTCCGCGTTCCTGGCGCAGCTGCGGCCCTTTGCGAAGCGTCTCGCCCATCTGGGCATGATCGCCGGGCTCGGCCGGACGGTGTTGAAGGTGACTCTTCCAGGCCTGCCCGACACCTACCAGGGCACCGAGTTCTGGGATTTCTCGTTCGTCGACCCGGACAACCGGCGCCCCGTTGACTATCCGGCCCTGACCCGCGCCCTGGAAGAGGGGATGCCGGCCGCAGACCTTCTGGCGCACTGGACGGATGGGCGGGTGAAGCAGGCGACCTTGGCCAAGCTCCTCGCCGACCGCGCCGCGCGCCCGAGCTTCTACGCCGATGCCGATTATCAAGCGCTCCCCGCATCCGGCCCCCGGGCGGATCATGTCATCGCATTCACACGTTCCGATGCGACGACGGGCGAGGGCGACCTGCTTGTCGCCGTGCCACGACTCGTTTCCGGTCTCGTCGGAGACGCCATCTGGTCGGGCGACGCCTTCGCCGGGACGGACATCGCAGTGATGTCGGGTTCGGCCTGGACCGATCTCGTCACCGGCGACGAACTCGTCTCCGAGGATGGTCGGATCGAACTCGGACGGGCCTTCGCGCGTCTGCCTTATGTCGCCCTGAAGCGAGTTCGCTGACGGTCGACCGAACGCATTCCCGAAAAGCGGAGTGCATCGACACGATCGGCAGGGAGGGATCGGCCTTCCCCGTCACGATCGCGTCCCCTTGGACCCGCCGCGTGTGGGTTCGCGCGACCCACAGCCGGTTCAGGGGTCGCGCAAGCACCGACGAGATGGAGCACGCATGAACGCACCCAGCCCCGCAACGACCGCCGCCCAGCGGACCGCAGCCGGTCAGGTGCCGCTTCCCGCCGCCCTTGCGCCCAGGGCCGAGGGGCCGCGCATCTACAACCTCTTTCCGCTCCTCGTCGGTCGCGTCTCGGCCTGGACCGCAGAACTTCCACGGATCGCCGCCCTCGGCTTCGATTGGATCTATCTCAACCCCTTCCACCAGACCGGCGGTTCGCGCAGTCTCTACGCGGTGGCCGACCCCGACCGCCTGGACGAGCGTTTTCGCGACCACGACGGCACGTCTGACGACGAGCAGATCCGCCGCTTCTGTGCCGCGGCGGCCGCACAGGGCCTCAGTGTGATGACGGACCTCGTCATCAACCACACCGCCATGGACGGCCCGCTGGCTGCACAGCGTCCCGACCTGTTCGTGACGGACGCCGAGGGTCGGATCGAGAGCCCCTATGCCGTCGATCCGGACGATCCGTCGATCCGTACGGTCTGGGGCGACCTCGCCGAACTCGACTACCATTCGGAGGGCTCGCGCCGGGAACTCACCGCCTTCTGGTCGGGCTACGTCAATCGCCTGCAGGACCTCGGTGTCCAGGGCTTCCGTTGCGATGCGGCCTACAAGGTGCCGGCCACGGTCTGGCGCGACCTGATCGGCGCCGCCAAGGCGTTGGAGCCGGACTGCCTGTTCGCGGCCGAAACCCTTGGCTGCACCTTCCAGGAAGCACAATCCACCGCCGGAGCCGGCTTCGACTTCCTGTTCAACAGCTTCGCCTGGTGGGATCTCAAGGCCTCTTGGGCCCTCGATCAGTACGAGCGCCTGCGCGTGATCGCGCCCTCGATCGCATTCCCCGAAAACCACGACATGGCCCGTTTGGCGGCCGACCTCGATGGCGATCCGGCCGCCATCGCCCGTCATCTGACGGCGCGCTACGCCCTGTCGGCCTTCTTCTCGGCCGGCGTGCTGATGCCGATCGGCTATGAGTGGGGCTATCGGCGCGCCCTGCACGTCGTCGAGACGACGCCCGAGGCACGCGAATCCGCCACGGGCATCGACATTTCCGCCTCCATCGCGGCGATCAACGCCCTGCGGGCCGAGCTGCCGGCGGCCAATGTCGAGGGTGCGCAGGCGCGCATCTCATCACCCGACGCGCCCTACACCGCGCTCCTGCGCTTCGACACCGGGCACGGCGCCTCGGCCCGCAGCGCCACGCTCGTGCTCTACAACCCAACCGAGATGCCGGCACCGGTCGAGCCTGAAGCCCTGCTCGCCCGGACCGGCGGCATGCTCGGCGACTTCATCGACCGGACGCCGCAGGCTGACCCGATCGAATTCCGTCCAGGGAGCGCCCTGGCGCTGGAACCCGGCGAATTTCGCATCCTCGCCGCGGAGCGTGCCGATGCGAAGGCTGCCCTGAAGCCGAGCACGCCAACCGGCGAGGGCCGGGTCGTGATCGAGGCTGTGATGCCCGAACTCGACGGAGGTCGCTCCGCAATCAAGCGCGTGGTCGGCGAGAGCGTCTACGTCACCGCCGACATCTTCAGCGATGGTCACGAGATCATCGACGCCGAGATCCTGTCCCGGGCGGTCGGCGAAGCCGAGTGGCGCGCCGACCGAATGGTGTTCGCGGACAACGATCGCTGGGGTGGGCATTTCCCGCTCCTGCGCAACGCCCGCTACGAATTCACCATACAGGCCTGGCGCGACGGCTACTCCTCCTGGGTGCGGGACACCTTGAAGAAGCGTGATGCCGGCGTCGACGTGCACCTGGAGACGATCGAAGGCGTCGCCTTCGTGGTGGGCGCGTTCGAGAACGCGACCGGCCCGGACGCCATCAGACTGAAGGCCCTCGCCGGCGATCTCGAGGCGGCGGGAACCGGCTCGGCCGCGCAGCTCGATTTGATGCTGGAGCCGGCCAATGCCCACCTGATCCGCCGGCACGCGCCGCGCATCAACCTCTCCCGTTATCCCGTCGACGTGCCGGTGATCGCCGACCGGCTCGCGGCCCGGTTCTCGGCCTGGTACGAGATCTTCCCACGCTCGCAATCGATGGACGTGAACCGCCACGGCACCTTCGACGACGTCATCCGACGCCTGCCCGAGATCCGCGAACTCGGTTTCGACGTGCTCTATTTCACGCCGATCCATCCGGTTGGAAAGACCAACCGCAAGGGTAAGAACAACACCCTCAAGGCCCTGCCCGGCGATGTCGGCTCGGTCTATGCCGTTGGTTCGGAGGAGGGTGGCCACGAGGCGGTGCATCCCGACCTCGGCACGCTCGAGGATTTCCGCCGGCTCGTGGCAGCGAGCCACGCTTACGGCATGGAGATCGCCCTCGATTTCGCGATCCAGTGCTCGCCGGATCATCCCTGGATCAAGAACCATCCGGAATGGTTCGAGTGGCGCCCCGACGGCACGCTCAAGTTCGCCGAGAATCCACCGAAGAAGTACGAGGACATTTCCAACGTACACTTCTACGGCGGCGCGTTGCCATTCCTCTGGATCGAGCTGCGCGACATCGTCATGGGCTGGGCAGCGCTCGGTGCCCGCATCTTCCGGGTCGACAACCCGCATACTAAGCCGATCCCATTCTGGGAATGGATGATCGCCGAGGTCAACGCTCGCTATCCAGACGTAATCTTCCTGGCCGAAGCATTCACGCGACCGAAGATGATGAAGAAGCTTGCCAAGGCCGGATACCAGCAGAGCTACACCTACTTTACTTGGCGCGACACCAAGGCTGACCTGATTGCGTATTCGACCGAACTGGCTGGCGAGATGGGCGAATATTATCGACCGAACTTTTTCGCCAACACGCCGGACATAAACCCCATCTACCTGCAGACCAGCGGACGGGCGGGCTTCGTGGTGCGCGCGACCCTGGCCGCCACGCTGTCGAGCGTCTGGGGTATCTACAACGGGTTCGAGATGTGCGAGGCCGAGCCCTATCCGGGCAAGGAGGAGTACCTCAACTCCGAGAAATACGAGCTCAAGGCCTGGGACTATCGCCGGCCCGGCAACATCCGCGAGCACATCATCAAGCTGAATCAGATCCGGCGCGACAACCCGGCTCTGTGGGACTTCCGGAATGTCGTCTTCAACGGCGCCTACAACGATCAGATCATCGGATACGCCAAGGTGACGCCGGACGGGGACAACTGCATCTTCGTGCTGGTCAACCTCGACCCGCGCAACCGTCAGGAATGCACCTACGAGGTCCCGCTCTGGTTGCTCGGCCAGCCGGACGACGGCGCGGTGGAGGTCGAGGACCTGCTGCTCGGCTACAAGTTCGAGCTGCGTGGGAAATCGCACCGCATCGCCCTCGATCCCGCGGAGCGCTCGGCGGTGATCTGGCGCCTGCGCGCTCCGAGTCGGGTTGCGTAACTCACGTGCCCGTGTCAGCAAAAAACCCGGTGGCCCAGGCGGGCCGTCGTCGTGTCGCCCGATTGTCGGCGCCTACCCCGCTGACGGACGCCGCACGCTTCAGTCTCATTGCTGTGAGTGGTGCGGATGGCCAGGACACGCCCTTGAACTCGACGCATGAGGCAACGACGCGATGATCGATCGCAGCGATCCGCAATGGTACCGTGACGCCATCATCTACCAGATCCACGTCAAGTCGTTTTTCGACTCCAACAATGACGGGATCGGCGATTTCGAGGGCCTGACGCAGAAGCTCGACTACGTCCGCGACCTCGGCGTCACGGCGATCTGGCTGATGCCGTTCTATCCCTCGCCGCTGCGCGACGACGGCTACGACATCGGCGACTACCGCGAGGTCAACCCGTCCTACGGGACGATGGAGGAGTTCCGGAAGTTCGTGGATGCCGCGCACGAGCGCGGCCTGCGCGTCATCACCGAGCTCGTCATCAACCACACCTCGGACCAGCACCCCTGGTTTCAGCGCGCCCGCGAGGCGCCGGCCGGCTCACCTGAGCGCGACTTCTATGTCTGGTCGGACACCGACACGCCGTATTCCGACACGCGCATCATCTTCCTCGACACCGAGGTCTCGAACTGGACGTGGGATCCGGTCGCCAAGCAGTACTTCTGGCACCGGTTCTATAGCCACCAGCCCGACCTGAACTTCGACAATCCGGCCGTTCTCGAGGCGGTCATCGAGGTCATGCGCTACTGGCTCGACATGGGCGTCGACGGCCTGCGCCTCGACGCGATCCCGTACCTGATCGAGCGCGACGGCACGAACTGCGAGAACCTGCCGGAGACCCACACGGTCATCAAGGCGATCCGCGCGGCGCTGGACGCGAGCTATCCCGACCGGATGCTGCTGGCGGAAGCCAACCAGTGGCCGGAGGAGACCGCGCAGTATTTCGGCGACGGCGACGAGTGCCACATGGCATTCCACTTCCCGCTGATGCCGCGGATGTACATGGCGATCGCCCGGGAGGATCGGCACCCGATCACCGACATCATGCGCCAGACGCCCGAGATCCCCGAGGGCTGTCAGTGGGCGATCTTCCTGCGCAACCACGACGAACTGACGCTCGAGATGGTCACGGCGGAAGAGCGCGACTACCTCTGGTCGTTCTACGCCGCCGAGCGCCGTGCTCGTATCAATCTCGGCATCCGCCGTCGTCTCGCGCCGCTGCTTGAGAACGACCGGCGCAAGATCGAGCTGATGAAGTCTCTCGTCCTGTCGATGCCTGGTACGCCGGTGCTCTACTACGGCGACGAGATCGGCATGGGCGACAACATCTACCTCGGCGACCGCGACGGCGTGCGGACCCCGATGCAGTGGTCGCCTGACCGAAATGGCGGATTCTCGCGGGCCAACCCGCAGAAACTGTTCCTGCCCTCGGTGCAGGACCCGATCTACGGCTTCGACGCGATCAACGTCGAGGCGCAGACCCAGTCGCAGACGAGCCTGCTCAACTGGACGCGCCGGATGATCGCGATCCGCAACAATTCGGTCGCTCTCGGTCGGGGCGGGATGCAGTTCCTGTATCCGTCGAACCGGAAGGTGCTGGCCTGGATTCGCGAATTCGAAGGCGAGCGCGTCCTCTGTGTGGCCAACCTGTCGCGGGCACCCCAGGCCGTGCAGCTCGATCTGTCGGAATTGCGGAGCGCCGTGCCGATCGAGCTGACCGGAGGCTCAGAGTTCCCGCCGATCGGCGAACTGCCCTACCTGCTGACCCTGCCATCCTATGGCTTCTACTGGTTCTCGTTGAGTGCCGCGAACGCCGGCAGCGTCGGCCCGCAGCCCGAACTCCCGGAGCTGTTCACGCTTGTGCTCACCGGTGGGATCGAGACCTTGATGGCGGGACGCGAGCGCATCGCCTTCGAGCGCACGGTCGCTCCGCGCTTCATCGCCACCCGGCGCTGGTTCGCTGCCAAGGGCTCGCGCATCAAGTCGGTGCAGGTCACCGATAGCGCGGCCCTCAAGGATGGCACCGGCGAGGCGAAGTTCCTCCTCCCCCGTGTCGCGGTTCATCTCTCCACCGGCGAGCGGCAGGATTACTTCGTGCCGGTGGCCGTCGACGAGGGCCGCGAGGACGAGGCGATGCTCCAGCATGCGGTCGCCCGCGTCCGCCGTGGACCACGCACCGGCCTGCTCTTCGGCGCGGCAGCGTCGCCGGCCTTCGCAGTCTCGATGATCGAGGGCATGCGGGAGGGCCGCGAGATCGCCACCGAGACCGGACGTCTGGTCTTCTCGACCACCTCGGCCTTCGATCCCGAGATCACGGTCGACGCCTCCGAGATCCGCTCGCTGAACGCGGAGCAGAGCAACACGTCGATCGCCATCGGATCGAAGATGATGCTCAAGCTGCTGCGGCGGCTCCAGACCGGCGTCCATCCGGAGATCGAGGTCGGGCGCTTCCTCACTGAGACGGCGCATTTCAGCAACACGCCGGCCCTCCTCGGCGTCCTCGAGCACGTCGACGCCAGGGGTACCCGCACGGCGCTCGCGGTGCTGCAGGCCTTCGTGCCGAACCAGGGTGACGCCTGGACCCTCATGCTGGAAGGCCTGCGCCGTGACTTCGACACGGTGGTGCTCGCCCCCGAGAGCGAGGCGCCGTCACCGGCCGAGGCCTTCGAGACCCATCTGCGATGGGCGATCCTGCTCGGACGCCGCACGGCCGAGATGCACAATGCCTTCGCGGTGGAAACTGACGACCCGGCCTTTTCGGCCGAGCCGTTCGACCATGCCGACCTCTACGCGCTCGGCGACGATACCCGGCGTCAGGCCGAGCGGGCGTTCCGCGGTCTGGACGGCCTCGCGGGCCGTGCCTCCAACGCGGCGAGCACCGAGCTGGCCGGCCGCCGCCACGAGGTCGAGGCCGCCATCGAAACGTTGACCGCCAGGGCTCCCCTCGGGGCGATGAAGACCCGGATCCACGGGGATTATCATCTTGGGCAGGTGCTGGCGGCCGAGGATGATCTCGTCATCGTCGACTTCGAGGGCGAGCCCTCGCGGCCGGCCGACGAGCGCCGGATCAAGTCGACGCCGCTGCGTGACGTGGCGGGGATGCTGCGCTCTTTCGCTTACGGCGCCGAGACCGTGACCCGCGGGATCGCGGTACGCTTCTCGGATTCGGAGGAGCGCGCCCGCCGGGCTTCGATCGCCTGGCGCGGCATGATCGATGCGGCGTTCCTCGACGGTTATCGCGAGGCCGTCTCCGTGAGCCGGGCCGCCGTGACCGACCCGGAGACCGAGAGCCGTCTCCTCAAGCTCTCCCTCCTGACGAAGGCGCTCTACGAAGTCGATTACGAAGCCAACAATCGTCCCGACTGGATCGAAATCCCCGCCCGTGGGGTTCTCAACATTCTGGACGAGATCAAGAGAGGCGTTTGAATGATGGGCATCGACGAGACGTTCGCGAGCAGGACCGGCCAGGCATCCGGCACCTCCAGATCGGCGGACGTTGCGCCCGTTGCCACCCGGGCGCCTCATGAGGCGGTGCCGGAGACTGGTTCCGTCCACCCGGACGCGATCGCCGCCATCATGGCGGCGAACCATGGCGATCCCTTCTCCGTCCTCGGTCCACACCAGGTCGGCGAAGGCCAGTGGGAGGTGCGTGCCGTGCTCCCTGAGGCGAAGTCCGCCAGCCTCCTCGTCGGCGGCAAGCGGACGACCTTCGAGCGCAAGCACCCCGACGGGTTTTTCGTGGCCCGCGTGCCGAGCGAGAGGCGGCCCCTCTACGAACTCGTGGTCGAGACCTGGGACGGCGTCGAGCGCTCGCGCCACGATCCCTACGGTTTCGGCTCCTCGCTGCGCCAAGAGGACATCGACAACCTGCGCGAGGTCGGCAGCAACGTCACCTACCGCATCCTCGGCGCGCAGGCACGCAACGTCGACGGGATCGAAGGCTTCCGCTTCGCGGTCTGGGCGCCCAATGCCCGCCGGGTCAGCATCGTCGGCGACTTCAACAACTGGGACGGCCGGCGCCACCCGATGCGGCTCTGGCAGAACGGCGGAGTCTGGGAGCTGTTCGTTCCGGGCCTGAAGGCCGGCGCTCACTACAAGTACGAGATCCGGGGCGCCGATGGCGCGCTTCTGCCCCTGAAGGCCGATCCAGTCGCCTTCGCGGCCCAGAAGCCGCCGGAGACCGCGTCCGTTCTTCAGGGCACGAACGATCCGGACTGGCACGACGAGAAGTGGATGGCCATGCGCGGGGAGAAGGACCCGCGCCATATCCCGATCTCGATCTACGAGGTGCATCTCGGGTCCTGGGCGCGTGTCGCCGAGGAGGGCAACCGCTACCTGACTTATCGCGAGTTGGGCGAGCGCCTGCTACCCTACGTCAAGGAGATGGGCTTCACCCACATCGAGATGCTGCCGATCACGGAGTTCCCGTTCGACGGTTCATGGGGTTACCAGCCGGTCTCGCTGTTCGCACCGACCAGCCGCTTCGGCACACCGGATGACTTTGCCGCCTTCGTCGATACCGCACATGCGGCCGGCATCGGCGTGATGCTGGATTGGGTGCCGGGACACTTCCCCCTCGACGCGCATGGCCTGGGCCAGTTCGACGGTACGCATCTCTATGAGCATGCCGACCCCCGCCAGGGCTTTCACCAGGATTGGGGCACCTACATCTACAATTTCGGCCGCACGGAAGTGTCGAGCTTCCTCGCCGCCAACGCCCGCTTCTGGCTCGAGCACTACCACCTCGACGGCCTGCGCGTGGATGCTGTCGCATCGATGCTCTATCTCGACTACTCGCGTCGGCAGGGCGAGTGGATTCCGAACCGCTACGGCGGCAACGAGAACCTCGACGCCATCGAGTTTCTGCGCAAGACCAACGAGGCGACCTACGCCCACGCCCCCGGTACCCTGACGGTGGCCGAGGAATCGACGTCATGGCCGGGTGTCTCGCATCCGACCTATACAGGCGGACTCGGTTTCGGCTTCAAGTGGAACATGGGGTGGATGCACGACACCCTGAACTTCGTCTCGAAGGAGACGATCCACCGGCGCTACCACCACCACGACCTGACTTTTGGGCTGCTCTACGCGTTTTCGGAGAACTTCATCCTGCCCCTGTCCCACGACGAGGTCGTGCACGGGAAGGGTTCGCTGCTGGGCAAGATGCCGGGCGACCGCTGGCAGAAGTTCGCCAATCTCCGGGCCTATTACGGCTTCATGTGGGGCCACCCCGGTAAGAAGCTGCTCTTCATGGGCTGCGAGTTTGGCCAGGAAAAAGAGTGGAACCACAACCAGAGCCTCGACTGGCACCTGCTGGAAGACGGCATGCATCAGGGCGTCAAGGATCTGATCCGCGACCTCAACCATCTCTACGCGTCGACGCCCGCTCTCCACAGCCGTGACACGGAGGCCGGTGGCTTCCAATGGCTCGTGGCCGACGACCAGGACAACAGCGTCATCGCCTGGGCCCGCAAGGGTCGCGAGCCGGACGAGATCGCGATCGTCGTCTCGAATTTCACGCCGGTGCCCCGCGAAGGCTACCGTATCGGTGTTCCGGCGGCCGGATCCTACCGGGAGGCGATCAACTCGGATGCGGAACGTTACGGCGGCTCCAATATCG
This sequence comes from Methylobacterium sp. M6A4_1b, assembly GCF_053345175.1. Taxonomy (NCBI): domain Bacteria; kingdom Pseudomonadati; phylum Pseudomonadota; class Alphaproteobacteria; order Hyphomicrobiales; family Methylobacteriaceae; genus Methylobacterium; species Methylobacterium sp. M6A4_1b. Next base: position 72,385 of record NZ_JBKEZQ010000004.1, on the reverse strand, counting down.
GCAACATGGGTGGCGTCCAAGCCGAAGCGATCGCGAGCCACGGCCAGCCCTACTCGGTGTCACTGACAATTCCGCCCCTGGCCACCACGATCTTCGTTCGCGAGGGCTGAGCTTTTCCGAAACGTACCTTTTCCTGCAGGCTCTCCTGCGGAAAGAGGCTTACGGACTTGAGACGAAGAAAGCCGGTGGGTCGCCCCACCGGCTTTCTTCGTTTCGGCCGTCTCAGGTTCCTGAAGTCAGGCCGCGCGCAATCGCAGGCCGGCGGTGTTGCCGAAGGCCCTCGCATAGAGAGACGCATAGTTCGTGGCAGCTTGGTCCCAGCCGAACGAGCGCGACATGGCGTGGCGGCGCATGGCATTCAGGCGCTTCTTCTGCGCGAAGGTCTCGAAGGCCCGGCGAATGGCACCCGAGAAGCCCCGCGCCGATGCCTCGCCGAAGGTAAAGCCGGTGACGCCATCCTCGACCGTGTCGGCGAGACCGCCGGTACGGTGGACGATCGGCAGCGAGCCGAAGCGCTGAGCGTACATTTGAGCCAAACCGCAGGGCTCGAAACGCGAAGGCATGAGGAGGAAGTCGCTGCCGGCGAACATCCGGCGGGCGTCGCGCTCCTCGAACCCGACATGCACGCCGACCGCGGCGGGATGACGCCGGGCCAGATCGCGCAACGCACCTTCGAAGCGGCCCTCGCCCTGGCCGATGACGACCAATTGGCCACCCTCGGCCACAATGGATTCGGCCGCGCCGATGCTGAGGTCGATGCCCTTTTGATGGACGAGCCGGGACACGACGGCGAAGAGCGGACCGCGCGAGACGGCCAGGCCGAACTGCCGCCGGACGGTCTCGGCATTGGCCCGCTTGCCCTTCCAGTCATCGATCTCGAAGCGAGCGGCCAGATGCGCATCGGTGCGCGGATCCCAACTCTCGTCGATGCCGTTGAGGATGCCGGCAAGGCGCCCCTGCGCTGCGCGGGTGCGCAGCAGCCCATCAAGGCCGCAGCCGGATTCCGGCGTGATGATCTCACGGGCGTAAGTCTCGCTCACCGTCGTGACGTGCGAGGCGTAGTAGAGCCCGGCCTTGAGGAAGGAGAGCTGGCCGTAGAACTCGACCCCGTCCATCTGGAACGCGTCCTCCGGAACGCCGAGTCGCCCCAGGGACTCGCGTGGGAAGACGCCCTGATAGGCGAGGTTGTGCACCGTGAGGATGCTCGGCACCCGCAGCCCATTCCAGGCGAGGTAGGCGGGAGCGAGGGCAGCCTGCCAGTCGTTGAGGTGCAGGAGGTCCGCCGCCCAGGCGGGGTCGATCCCGCGTGCAAGCTCGGCGGCGGCGAGGCTGAGGCGGGCAAAGCGGATGTCGTTGTCACCGAAATCGCCTTGGGCATTGCCGTAGGGCGTACCGTCGCGCTGGTAGAGGTCGGCATTGAGGATGACGTAGACTTTAAGCCCATCGCCGGTCTCGACGAGGCCGAGGTCGCAGGGGGGAATGCCGGCCTGTCCCGGCAGTTGCGCGACGACCGGGATGTGGTCGAATCGTTCGACCACCTGGCGATAACCGGGAATGAGGACGCGGACGTCGTAGTGCTTGCGAAGGGCCCGGGGAAGCGAACCGGCGACTTCGCCGAGGCCACCCGTTTTCACGAAGTCGGCCATCTCGGGGGTGGCGAAAAGGATGCGGGGTTGGAATTGCTGACGGGATCGGGTGCTGCGGTGAAAGTCGGAATGATCGGGCTGATCCGGCAGGCTCATGAAGGCGTTCCCGCGTCGAGGGAGAGGCGGGAACGGAGAGCGAGAGCCCAGCATCGACGTCGACCTCGTGAACCTAGCGAGACAGCTTTTGTTCCGTTGCGTTGCACAATTCAAGCCACGTTCAGGAACTTTCTCGAAGCGGGACAGAAGTGCACGCTTTCCACACCTCGGCACCGTTCGAACTTCGCTCCTAAGCCGTTCGGATCAGGATCACACCCTCGTTCGCGTCGAGGACGATACCCGCGTCGAGCATCCCGCCGGTGCGAGCCGCATGCGTCGACAGCAAAACGGACCAGCGGTGTTCCTCCGTGTCGGTGATCACGATTTCCTGCGGCGATGCACTGAAGTTCAGCAGAATGCGGAGCTTTGCGGCGTCATCCTGGCGTTCATACACAAACACGGAATCCGTAGTCGCGGGCGAACTCCTGAACGTCCCGATCGCGAGCGCGGTGTGATCACGGCGCAGGCGTAGCAGGCGACGATACAGGGTGAGCAGCGACCGCGCGTCGTCGCGGTGGGATTCGACGTTGCGAATGCCGGCGTCCGTACTCTGAGGAAGCCAGGGTTCACCCGTGCTGAAGCCGGCATTCGGAGAATCGTCCCACTGCATCGGCGTGCGTTCCGGGTCGCGCCCGTGGCCCGGCTCGTTGCGCTCCCACGGGTCCTGCACGCGCTCCGGCGGGATGGTCACCTGAGCAAGCCCGAGTTCATCGCCGTAATAGAGCGTCGGCGTACCACGCAGGGTGAGGAGCAGCATCGCTGCGACGGCGGCTTGTTCGGCGCCAACACGCGCTGCGATCCTTGGCTGATCGTGATTGCCGAGGACCCAGTTGGGCCATCCGCCCGGGGGCAGGGCCACCTCGTAGGACACCACGAGGTCGGCCACCGAACGCGCGTTCCACGGAGTCTGGATGAGCTGGAAGTTGAAGGGCAGGTCGACGCCTGCAAGGTCGGCACCATAATATGCCACCAGACGTTCCACCGGGAGATAGATTTCGCCGATCAGTACGCGCTCGCCGTAAGGGGCGAGCACTGCCCGCATCTCCGCGATGACGTCGAACACCTCCGGTCGGTCGGCCGAATAGACTTGAGCGAAGCGGTTGATCTCCGCTTGTCCAGGTCCGAAACTTGGATTTTCCGGATTATCCCGGAATCCATCGTCTTTCATCAGGTGCCAGATCACGTCGACGCGGAAGCCATCGACGCCGCGGTCGAGCCAGAAGCGAAGCGCATCGTGCATCGCGGCCCGAACATCCGGGTTGCGCCAGTTCAGATCCGGCTGCTCGCGCAGGAAGGCGTGGTAATAGTATTGTCCGGTGACCTCGTCGCGGGTCCAGGCGGGGCCGCCGAAATTGCTGATCCAATTGTTGGGTGGGCCCCCGTCGGGGGCCGGATCACGCCAGATGTACCAATCGCGCTTCGGGCTCGTGCGTGACGCCCGGCTCTCCGCGAACCATGGATGTGCGATCGAGGTATGGTTCGGAACGAAGTCGAGGATCACCTTGAGGCGGCGAAAATGTGCCTCGGCGATGAGCGCATCGAAATCAGCCAGAGTCCCGAACAGCGGATCGACGCCGCAGTAATCGGCGACGTCGTAGCCGAAGTCGGCCATCGGCGAGGGATAGAAGGGCGAGATCCAAACGGCATCGACGCCGAGCCAGGCGAGGTAGTCGAGCCGACGGGTGATTCCGGGTAAATCACCGATTCCGTCACCGTCGCTGTCCTGGAACGAGCGGGGGTACACCTGATAGACCGTGCCGTGCTTCCACCAGACCGTGTCCGCCATGCCACCCCTCCGGCGACGCGTCCAGGTCGCGCCAGGGGCGGACCCTAGCGGCTGCTGACACGTTTCGCGACCCATCGCCGGACGATGTCGTTCAGACAATATTCGAACGTGGTGTGGTCTCATTCCCGTGCGGTTTGGCTGAGACTGTCGGGCAGCGTAGGACCGGCTCCGATTTAGGACGCAGGTCGAGCGACAGAAATATTCACCTCAGTGAGGGCATGCTCAGGCAAGCAAGGTGCGGCACTCTGAAGAAGTAGAGATTTCTCAGGATTGGTGAAGTGCGGAATAACCGCCCCGGCGCCAGGATTGGACGCCAAACCACCGAGATCTCGCGAACGCGGAACTGCATCGGATCGTGACACGCGACGACGGGGACGAGGCCGTGCGCGGAACGTGTGTGTCGAAGGGAATGACCCCCCGGGGTTGTCATCCTGAACACGCCTTCCAAGTTTCACGGCCGAGAAGGGGGACTTGAGACGTGCTGAACGACAAACTCATCGGACGAGACAACGCCGACATCGCTGCGTCCATGGCCGGCCCGGACGGGACGGGGCGGACAAGCGCCGCCCTCACGCAGGAACGGGCCCGGCCGGTGGCAAGGCCATCCGGCGACGCGGTGGCCGACCTGCGCGAGGCCATCCTCGCGAAGCTCGCCTACGCCGTTGGCAAGACGCCCCGGACCGCCCGCGAGCGCGATTGGTTCGCCGCGACAGCGCTCGCCCTGCGCGACCGGATCGTCGATTCGTGCCTCGACGGTGACGCGTCGATCCCGAACAAGCGCGTCTATTATCTCTCGCTCGAATTCCTGATCGGGCGCCTTCTTTCGGATGCGATGAACAATCTTGGCCTCGTCGAAACCACCCGTGCGGCCCTGCGCGAGCTCGGCGTCGAACTGGGCGACGTGGAAGCGACCGAGCCGGACGCCGCGCTGGGCAATGGCGGCCTCGGCCGTCTCGCGGCCTGCTTCATGGAGAGCATGGCGAGCCTCTCGATTCCGGCGATCGGCTACGGCATCCGCTACGACCATGGCCTGTTTCGGCAGTCCTTGGAGGATGGCTGGCAGAAGGAGGCCCCGGAAACCTGGCTCGCCGAGGGAAACCCTTGGGAATTCGTACGACCCGAGGCGACCTACGTCATCGGCTTCGGCGGTCACGTCACCATGTCGTCGATCTCGGAGGGTGTGATCCGCCGTCACTGGCAACCAGCCGAGACGGTGCGAGCCGTGGCGCACGACGTACCCGTGGTCGGCTGGCGCGGACGCCACGTGAACACGCTGCGTCTCTGGAAGGCCGAGGCCGAGGCACCCGTCGAACTCGCCCGCTTCAACGGCGGCGACCATGTCGGTGCGGTTGCGAGCCGGGCGCGCGCCGAGGCGATCTCGCGGGTCCTCTATCCGAGCGATTCCTCGATGGAAGGGCAGGAACTGCGACTGCGGCAGGAATACTTCTTCACCTCGGCCTCGCTCCAGGATCTCGTGCGCCGTCACGTGGCGGAGCGCGGAGACCTCCGCTCACTGCCCGACCACGCAGCGATCCAGCTGAACGATACGCACCCCGCCATTGCGGTACCGGAGTTAATGCGGCTCCTTCTCGAGGATCACGGCTTCAACTGGGAGGATGCCTGGTACGTCACCACCCACACGCTCGGCTATACCAACCATACGCTCCTGCCCGAGGCGCTGGAGACTTGGCCGGTCGAACTGATGGAGCGAGTGCTGCCGCGCCATATGCAGATCATCTACCTGATCAACTGGATGCACTTGGAGGAGCAGGGCAAGCAGGGCCATGGCTCCGCAGAAAAGCTCGCCGCTGTCTCGCTGATCGACGAGACCCACGGAAAGCGAGTTCGCATGGGCCATCTCGCATTCCTCGGTGCCCGACGGGTGAACGGCGTCTCCGCCTTGCACACCGACCTGATGCGCTCGACCGTCTTCAAGGACCTGCACGCCCTCGACACCGACAAGATCGTCAACAAGACCAATGGGATCACTTTCCGGCGCTGGCTTCACAACGCCAATCCGGAGCTCACGGCCCTCGCTATCGAGGCGGTCGGACCGGAGGTGCTCGACTCACCCGAATTGCTCACCGGGCTCGCTGAGGTCGCCTCGGATCCGAACTTCCAGTTTCGCTATGCCGCCATGCGGCGCGCCCGGAAGGTCGCCCTGTCCCAGGTCGTCGCGGATCGCACCGGGATCAGCATCGACCCGTCGGCTCTCTTCGACGTGCAAATCAAGCGCATCCACGAGTACAAGCGCCAGCTTCTGAACGTGATCGAAACCGTCGCCCTCTATCAGGCGATCAAGGCCGATCCGAAGGCTGATTGGACGCCCCGGGTGAAGATCTTCGGCGGCAAGGCCGCGCCGAGCTATGTCCAGGCCAAGCTCATCATCAAGCTCGCCTGCGACGTCGCCAAGGTCGTGAATTCCGATCCCGACGTGGCAGGCCGCCTGAAGGTGGTCTTCCTGCCGAACTATTCGGTCAGCCTGGCCGAGGCGATCATCCCGGCCGCCGACCTCTCCGAGCAGATCTCGACCGCCGGGATGGAAGCCTCCGGCACCGGCAACATGAAGCTCGCCCTCAACGGCGCACTGACGATCGGCACCCTCGATGGCGCGAACATCGAGATCCGGGACCATGTCGGCGCCGACAACATCTTCATCTTCGGTCTGGATGCGGCCGGAGTGCAGGCCCGGATGGCCGAGCCGAACTACGCAGAGGCAGCGATCGCGGCATCGCCACGCCTGAAGGCCGCCCTCGACTTCATCGCAGTCGGCGGCTTTTCCCCCGAGCAGCCCGATCGGTTCGGGCCGATCGTCGACGACCTGCGCCACAACGACCGCTACCTCCTGACCGTCGATTTCGACGATTACTGGCGGGTACAGCGTTTGGTGGACCAGGCCTGGAAGGATCCGAAGGCCTGGTGGCGGACGGCGATCCTCAACACCGCGCGGATGGCATGGTTCTCCTCCGACCGTTCGATGCGCGAGTATGCCGAGGAGATCTGGCGCGTCCGTCTCGGCTGATCAGAATGGCCCGGTTCCCGCCGTGGGAACCGGGCTCGTGAAGGCCGGCACCCCAGAACGAAACAAGGCGCATCCCGTCGGCTCGGGAAGCGCCGTGTTTCGTTCTGTCACTTGGAGCGGGAAGCGGCAGGTTTCAGATGCCTGCGTCGATCAGAATGGGATGGCAGCGCGCGCCCGTCGTGGCTGCGAGGACCTCGACTGCACCCACCGTCGAAGCGTCGCCGGCGACGTGGACGACGTCGGTGCTACGCAGGCACGGAAGGTGCGCCGTCAGCGGGCCAGGACGAACCTCCGGCGGACGCTGGCGGGTCCGGTCCGAGACCGTGACGATCCGGGTCACGCCGGTCGCGCGCAGCCAGTCGAGGGCCGGGCGCATGTAGAGGTCCAGGGGATTGCGCGCGCCGACGATGAGAATGATCTCGCGGGCGGGCTCGATGTACCGTGCCGCATGCGCGATCGACCAGATCGGGGCAAAGCCCGTCTCGGCAGCGACCAGGACGAGGCGTCCGCCCCCGGCGCGATAGAAGCCGCGGCCGACAGGACCTTTCACCTTCACCGGATGGTCGAGCTCCAGGGCGTCGACGAGTTCATGACCGAGACCGAAGCCTTCCCGGTCCTGGCGGATGTGGAATACCAGCTCGTTGAGTTCGGCAGATCCATCGACGCGCAGCGTTGGGCTCAGCGTGACGGGTGCGAAGTTCTCGAAGGTCACGTCGACGCCGTGACCCGGCTCCAGGGCGAGGCGGCGGGTGATCGTGACCACGACCTGGAAGGTGTGCGGTCCGAGCGCGACGATTTCGGTGACCGTGCCGCTCCGTTTCTGGACGGCGGTCGGACGGCTCGGCAGCACGAGGCGCGAGGGCGGCTCGATGGCCGCCGCTCGGGGCAGCGAGAGCTTGATGGCCTCACTGCGGTGGGTACGGCTCTGCGCCCTGCGTGGGGCAGGGCCGGATCCCTGGCCTCCAGGGCCGGTCAGAGGGGCGATCATCCCATCGGCGAGGGCGGCCTCCATCGGGGTATCCCCAGTGGAGATGCGCACGGACTTGCCGTTGACGACGAGCGAGCAGCGGGCGCTCATGGTCGTCCTTCAGTGGTGGGGAATGGGACGGGCGGCGTTCGGCCGGGTCGAGCGACGACCCTCACGTCTCAGCGCGGTTCGTTGAGTAGATGGTCGACGAGAGCCGCCCAGCGATCGCGAACCGCCTGGGCTTCCGGTGTCAGCGGTTCGGCGCCGTCGATGCGGCTGATGCAGGCGCGAAGGCGCTCGGATTCTCGCCGCTCGGCCCCGAGGACGGCCTTCATCACCATGACCTCGGCCTTCAGCCGGGACACCTCGCCGGACGCGGACACCGGCATCGCTTCGGTCACGGGGACCGGACGAACCTGAGCCTCCGGAACGATCGGTGTCGGTTCGGGGGCGGCGCGGAGCGGGCGCGCCATCAAGCGCCGGACGAGGCCGGTGTCGATCTCGTCATCCACGATCCGCAACGCAGCCTGCGCCATGACGCCATCTCCCTCGGCCCGCGCATCGCGCCGTGCCGCCCGCACATCAACTCGAGGCTGAGAATGGAGGATCATGGTTAAGGGAGGTTTAATCGAATGCCGCCCAACGCGAGCATCCGGGCAATCTTTCTCAGGCGGCTTCCGGCGCCGCCCCGAGCAATTGCCTGGCCTGGAGCATTGACATCGGTTCCCCGAAGGCAAAGCCCTGAGCATAGTCGCAACCCAGCTCGAACAAGGTCTGGGTGTCGACTTCCGACTCCGCGCCCTCGGCGATGATCGACAGTCCAAGTTCCTGAGCCATCTTCACGATGGAACGCAGGATCGCCGTCTGCCCCGTCGCGATCTGACGCACGAATGACTGATCGATCTTGATCGTGTCGAACGGGAAGCGCTGCAGGTAGGACAATGCGGAGTAGCCGGTGCCGAAATCGTCGAGGGACAGGCCCGCACCAAGGTCGTGGATGCGGTGGAGCATCTGCGCCGCGTATTCGGGATTCTCCATGACCAAGCTTTCGGTCATTTCCAGCTTCAGCGAGCCGGGGATCACGCCGGAGCGGGCCAGGATCGTCTTCACGTCGTGCAGCAGATCGTGGCGAAGAAGCTGACGCGAGGAAACGTTCACGGAGGCGAAGATCGGCGGGTCCACGTCGAGGGAACGTTGCCAGGCGGCCAGTTCCAAAGCCGTGCGCTCCAGGGCGAAGATGCCGAGATTGACGATGAAGCCGCTCTCTTCCGCGATCGGCAGGAAGGTGGCGGGTCCGATGCGGCCGAGCTTGGGATGGTCCCAGCGCAGAAGCGTCTCGAAGCCCGCGACCGTGCGGTCTTCGAGGCGGACGATCGGCTGGAACAGAACCTTCATCTCGTTACGATCGAGAGCCCGGCGCAGGTCGGCCTCCAGCATCAGCCGGTCGCTGCGCTCGTTGCGCATGGTGGCACGGAACACCTCCGTCCGATCGCCGCCGCCGCGCTTGGCCTGGATCATGGCCATCTCGGCATTCTTGAAAACCTCCTCGCGTTTCAGGTTGGCGGCACCCTCGTGGAGGGCGAGACCGACCGAGACCGTCAAAAAGATTTCGCGGTCGGCATAGGTGATGGGCGTCGCGATCGCTTTGCGGATCATTTCCGCAAAGGCAAGGATGCGGTCGGGCTCGCGCTCGGACAACAGGATCAGGGCGAACTCGTCGCCGGCAACCCGGGCCAGGGTATCCTGCGGTCTGAGCAAGCGCCCGAGGCGACGTGAGAGGGTCAGGAGGATCGAGTCGCCGGCCGACAGGCCAATGGCGTCGTTGATCGCCTTGAACCGATCGATGTCGAGGACGATCGTGGTCGGTCGAAGGCGCGGATCCTGGCTCGCGAAGGCCAGGGCCGCGTCGAGGCGATCGTAGAAGAGTTCGCGGTTCGGCAGGCCGGTGAGGCTGTCATGGACGGCGTCGTGGAGCAGGCGTTCCTCGGCTGTCTTGACCTCGGTGACGTCGCTGATCGTGCCGACGACGCGGATGACCTCGCCGTCCGAGCCGATCACCGGCCGCGCCTTGAGGCGGTACCAGTAGTACGGGCCGGCTGTGGAGCGCAGGCGAAAGTCGTGAACGATCCGGCCGCGGCGCTCCTCGATGACCGTATCGAGGGCCGCGGAGTAGCGCTCGACGTCGAAGGGATGGACGAGCGCGAGCCAATTCGCTGCTGGCCCTTCCAGGGCGCCGCGCTTCAGGCCGAGCTGCCCCTCGATTTCCTGGCCCGCGAAGACTCGGTCGCCCGGCACGTCCCAATCGAACACCACGTCGCCGGCGCCGGTGAGGGCGAGGGCACGGCGCTCGGTATCGGAGACCAGGGCGTGGGTCAGGCCGCCGCCCGCGAAGGCGTGCTGCATCACCGTGAAGCCGATCAGCATGACGATCAGGACGAGGCCGCCGATCAGGGCGGGCTGCACGAGATCGCTGCCGATCTGCCCGGTAATGGCGAAGCCCGCGGCCACGACCCAGACGAGGAGCAAGCACCAGGTCGGAACAAGCAGGATGGCCCGGTCGTAGCCGTTATGGGCCGCGAGATAGACGATCAGCAGCAGGCCGACACCGGCCACTGCCGCGATGGAGATGCGGGCGACGCCCGCGGCGACCGGCGGGTCGAACACCGCGAGGCCGACGAGGCAGGCGAGGAACAGCAGCCAGATGATCGCGACATGGCTGTAGCGAACGTGCCAGCGGCTGAGGTTGAGATAGGCGAACAGGAAGACCAGCAGCGTCGCGCCGAGGACCGCCTCGGTCGAGGCGCGATAGACCCGCTCGGCCACTTCGGTGATGGGAAACACGCGCTGCAGGAAGCCGAAATCGATGGCGGCATAGGCGAGCACGGCCCAGGCCAGGGATGCGGCGGCGGGGAATATGATCGCCCCCTTCACCACGAAGATGATCGTCAGGAAAAGGGCGAGCAGGCCGGCGATGCCGATGATGATGCCCTTGTAGAGCGTCAGCCCGGTGGATTTCTTGCGATAGGCTTCCTGGTCCCAGAGATAGACCTGGGGGATGTTGGGGCCGCGCAGCTCGGCCACGTAGGTGACCGTCGCGCCGGGGTCGAGCGTAATGACGAACTGGTCCGCTTCCGGATTTTCGTCCCGTTCGGGCCGGATGCCCTGGCTCGCTGTGATGGCCGCGATGCGGGAGCCACCGAGATCCGGCCAGATCACACCCGAGCCGACGAGGCGGAAGTGCGGTGCGACGAGGACACGGTCGACCTGCTCGTCGGTGTCGTTGGTCAACGCGAACACCATCCAGTCGGGCCGGGCCCCGGTCTCGCGGGCCTTCACGACGATGCGGCGGACGATGCCGTCCTTGCCAGGGGCAGTGGAAATCTGGATCAGGTCGCCGTCCGAACGATAGCGCTCGATCATCGGCGTGAGGTCGATGGCAGGCGCGTCGAGGGTGACGCGCACGGCCTCGACGGCATGCGCCGGACCGCTGACGATCAGTGCACAGAGCAGCGCCGCGACGAGGGCCGGGACGAAGGCGGCGAGGACGAGGGCGATTCTACGCAACGGGCGAGTGTTCCGGCCGGGCGAGGCATGATCGACGGAGGCAGGCGAAGGGATACGGCTCAGCTGTGGATCCAGTCGTATCGGTGGGGGTCGCAGCGAGCAAGGCGACAGGCCGCCCTGCGCGACGGCGTTCACCGCTTCTGAACTGTGACGCCGAACGATTTCGATCGCCCGCCTTTGCGGCCAAAACAAGCCGCATCGGCCGGACTCAGGCCGCCGTCAACGCCGCCTTGATGCGATCGAGGGTCGGAAGCTTCTTGATGGGGCCGATAGCGGCCAGGGTGGGGGCACCCTTCAAAAGGCGCTGACCGGCCAGACGGACGTCGTCCACGGTCACTGCATCCACCTTCGCGATGACCTCGCTTGCCGGGATGACGCGGCCCCAGGCCAGGATCTGCCGTGCGTTGCGCTCGATGCGGCCGCCGGGCGTCTCAAGGGCGGAGAGCAGAGCGACCTTTAACTGCGCCTTGGCCCGGGCGATCTCGATGGTGTCGGCGTCCGCAGCGGCGCGGATGGTGGCCTCCAGCGTCACGTCCATCAGCTCGGCGAGATCGCCACCGGAGGTGCCGGCGCCGATGCCGAACAGGCCGCAATCGTAGAACGCCCAGTGGAAGGACTGGATCTCGTAAGCGAGGCCGCGGGTCTCGCGCACTTCGTGCCACAGGCGGGAGGTCAGGCCGCCGCCGAGGACCTGCGCGAAGATGTGCACGGCGTAGTAGTCGTCGTCGCGAAACGAAAGCCCAGGCAGGCCGAGAACGACGTTGGCCTGCTCCAGCTTTCTCGGCAGCCGCTTCTCGCCACCGCCGTAGATCCCGGGCACGGTTTCGGGCGCCCGACTCGGCTTCATGGCGCCGAAGTAGCGCGCCGCCGACTCGACGATGCGGTCATGCCCGATGGCGCCGGCGGCGGCGAGCACGATGCGGTCGGGAGTATATTCCCGCGCGATGTAGGCCTCGATCGCGTTACGGTCGAAGCTGTTGATCGTCTCGGGCGTGCCGATGATCGGCCGGCCCATTGGCTGGTCGGGGAACGCTGCTTCGGTGAAGGCCTCGTAGACGACGTCGTCGGGGGTATCCTCGATTGCCGCATGTTCCTGCAGGATCACGCTCTTTTCGCGGGCGAGGTCGCCGGCATCGAAGACGGAATCGGTGAGGATGTCGCCGATGACGTCCAGGGCGACGCCGGCGTCTTCGCCAAGGACGCGCGCGGTGTAGCTCGTACCCTCGGCACTCGTCGCTGCATTGATGTCGCCACCGACATTCTCGATGTCCTCGGCGATGCGGCGGGCGGAGCGGGTCTTCGTCCCTTTGAAGGCCATATGCTCGATGAGATGGCTGAGCCCACCTTCATCGGCGCGCTCGTGGCGCGAACCGGCGCCGACCCAGACGCCCAGGGTCGCCGTCGCCACGCCTGGCATCGCCTCGGTGACCACGGTGACCCCGTTGTCGAGCTTGGTGATCTTGAGATCGGGCGAAGCACCATGCGTGGCGAAGTGCTGGTTCATGAGCGGTCACGCTCCCTTGGTGATGCGGGCGCGTTCGCGGATGAAGGTTTCGACCGCGCCCTGATCGTTGGCCACGCGCGAGAAGGTCTCCTCGCGGTCCATCAGATCGGCGAGATGCGGTGGTAATTCGGGTCGCCGACCGCCGATCGCCTTCGCGACCGCGTCTGGAAACTTGGCCGCGTGCGCAGTGGCGAGCGCCACGACCGGGGTGTGCGGATCCTGGCGCAGAAGCTTGCGCGCCGCGTGCACGCCGATGGCGCTGTGCGGATCGATGACATGCCCGGTTTCCGCGTGGGTCCGGGCGATCTCGGCCATCACCTCCGGCTCCGAGACCGCGGCTGCATCGAACTCCGCCCGAACGGTTTCGAGGACAGCCGGATCGAGCTGGAAACCGCCCGACTGCTTCAGTCCGGACATGAGCCGCCCGAGACCAGAGGAATCACGGCCGAGGGCCTCGAACAGCAGGCGCTCGAAATTCGAGGAGATCTGGATGTCCATGGAAGGGGAAGTGGTCGGCTGCACGCCGCGCGTCTCGTAGGCGCCGTGCTCAAGGGTCCGCGCAAGGATGTCGTTGGCGTTGGTCCCGATCATCAGGCGCTCGACGCCCAAACCCATGCGCTTGGCGACCCAGCCGGCAAGAATGTCACCGAAATTTCCCGTCGGAACCGCGAACGAGACCGGGCGGTGCGGCGCACCGAGTGCCACCGCCGAGGTGAAGTAGTAGACCGCTTGGGCGGCGACGCGGGCCCAGTTGATCGAGTTCACACCTGAGAGCCGGACGTCATCGGCGAAATCGGCGTGCTGGAACAGCGCTTTGACGATGTTTTGGCAATCGTCGAAGTTGCCGTCGATGGCGATGGCATGGACGTTATGCGCGCCCACCGAGGTCATCTGCCGCCGCTGCACCTCGGAGACCCGGCCTTCCGGGAACAGGATGAAGATGTCGACCTGATCGAGGCCGCGGAAGGCCTCGACCGCCGCGCTGCCGGTGTCTCCGGACGTGGCGCCCACGATCGTGGCTCGCGCCCCGCGTGCCCGCAGGACGTGGTCCATCAGCCGCCCGAGAAGCTGCATGGCCACGTCCTTGAACGCGAGCGTCGGGCCGTGAAAGAGCTCCAGCAGGAACAGATTGTCGTCGAGCTGAGTGAGTGGGCAGACGGCCGGATGCCGGAAGGTGGCGTAGGCCTCCTCGATCATCCGATCGAGGTCCATGTCGGCGATCTCCCCATCGATGAGGGGGCGTAGGACGGTCTTGGCCGCGTCGGCGTAACGCACGCCCGCGAGCCCGGCGATGGTCGGCGCAGCGATCTGTGGCCAGGTCTCGGGCACGTAGAGGCCACCGTCTCGCGCGAGGCCGGCGAGCAGGGCATCGGAAAAGCTGAGGGGCGCCGCGGCGCCGCGGGTCGAAACGTGAAGCAAGGGGGCCTCCGGGAAGGCGCTCCGTCTACACGATGTCGGCGGGCGTGTCGAAAGGCTTGGGTGGGCCTAGGCGTTGCTGCCCGGCGCCTTCACCAGGCGGCATCCTGTGATCCGCCAGGCCCCGTCCACCTGCTTCTCGAGACTGTAGAGGGCGGCCCAGTCGGTGCCGTCGGCGTCCTGCAGGGTCACACCGAGGGCGAGGCCGTCGTCACCAGCCTCCTCGATGCGATCCACGCTGTAGCGACGGGTGCGATAGACGGCAGCGTAGCCTTGTCGGACCATCGCGATAAAGGTCTCGGGCGAGGGAAACATGCTCTGGATGGCAGGCGCGGCCTGGGCATACGCGGTCGCCGCGTCGTCACGCTGAAAGGCGTCGATCTGCCGCTCGACCGTAGCCTTCGCGGCGTCGCGGGCTGCAGCATCGACAGCGAGAGCCACCGACGGGCTCGTCAGCAGGAAGAGGAACAGGAGGACGGTGCGCATGGGACCCACTTCGGATGGTGACCGCTGATGCGAACGTTACCTGGGTCACGATCCGGCCGAAGCAAGTTTTCAGCCGCTCCCATCACAAGGGCACAGCGGCCGGATCCTCGTGAAGTCGGCGCCAGGCAAAGACTCCGAAGACGCCGAGAAGGCACGCAGCGATACCGAACCAAGTGAAAGCGTATTGAAGGTGGTTGTTCGGCAGATCGACACGCAATTGCCCGCCCTTCGGCCAGCCACCCGGATTAGGGGTTCCATCGGCCTCGACGAGGTAGGGAAGGGGGGCGCCGATGCCGCGGGAGGCGCTGATGCCGGCGATGTCACGATTGAACCATTCGTTGCGGACGGGGTCCGGAGCCGGCACGAACATCGTCCGCGGCTCGGACCCGCGCAGAATGCCGGTGACAATGGTCAGGCCCTCGACCTGACCGGCCAAACGGTTTGCAGGCGCCTTCAACTCTGTGGGCACGAAGCCCCGGTTGACCAGAACGGTGTCGCCATCCCGAACCTGAAACGGTGTCAGGACGTAGTAGCCCTGGAGCGCGCGCCCCGGCACTTCCCCTGCCGCGAGCCCATGAACCAGCGTCTCTTTATCATGCTGGAAGCTGCCGGTGACCCGGACCCTGCGAAATTCATCCCGGACAGGGTCCCAGTTATGAGGAGCGGGGAGTGTGCCCGGTGGCTCGACCTTCGAGCGTGCCAAAATCCGGGCGATCAGTGCCTCCTTCTCGCCCTTGCGCTCGAGTTGCCAGACTCCGAGCCCGAGGAGAATGGCGAGGCAGACAAGGGAGACGAGGCTGGGCGCCAGGATGCTGCGCCAAGCGCCGGGGCGAAGGGTCGAAGCCATGGCTAGCGGAAGCGTCCCTGCTCGGCCTTGTTGGTGAATTGAAGGGCTGCGAGGACTCCCTTCAGGGGACGCACCAGTAGAAGGCTGAGACCGATCGACAGGGTGCCGGCCACGAGGGCATGGACCCAGATCGGCGGCTCGTAGGTGATCTCCATCCACAGGGCGAGTCCGACCACGATGATGCCAACGATCGACATCACGAAGAAGGCGGGTCCGTCCCCGGAATTGAAGCTGCCATAATCGAGGCCGCAGACTTCGCAGGCGGGTCTGAAGGTCAGGAAGCCATCAAACATATGTCCCTCGCCGCAGCGCGGACAGCGGCCGCGTAGGCCGGCGGAAAAGGGGGAAGGCTTCGGCCGCGATGCGTCCAAGATCGATAACTCCTCGTACGGCGTCGCGCCGCTCCGCCGCATATGGGAACGAACCGCGCGCTCTTCAGGCGCGACCACGAAAAAGGGCGGCTCGCGCCGCCCCCTTCAACACTGGCATGCGGTGGAGGCCGGGCTCAGTGAGCCGCGTGGCCCGCCCCGGCGCCCCAGACGTAGATCGACGCGAACAGAAACAGCCACACCACGTCCACGAAGTGCCAGTACCAGGCAGCGAACTCGAAGCCGAGGTGCTGGCGGGTGGTGAACTGACCGAGATAAACGCGGTAGAGGCAGATCGCGAGGAAGATCGTACCGATGATGACATGGAAGCCGTGGAAGCCAGTCGCCATGAAGAAGGTCGAGGAGTAGATGCTGCCCGAGAAGCCGAAATGGGCGTGGGCATACTCGTAGGCCTGGCATGCAGAGAAGAGCACGCCGAGGATTATGGTCAGCCAGAGGCCGTATTTCAGGCCCTTCCGATCATCATGCAGCAGGGCGTGGTGAGCCCAGGTGATCGTCGTGCCGGAGGTGAGCAGGATCAAGGTGTTGAGGAGCGGCAGGTGCCAAGGATCAAACGCCTCGATGCCCTTCGGCGGCCAGGTGCCGCCCGTGAAATCGACGCGCGAGGCCTGGATCGGATCGGCGGTGTAGAGCGCCGCTTCGAAATAGGCCCAGAACCAGGCCACGAAGAACATCACCTCGGAGGCGATGAACATGATCATCCCGTAACGGTGATGCAGTTGCACGACGCGGGTGTGGTCACCCGTGTTGGCCTCGTGCACGACGTCCTTCCACCAGGCGAACATCGTGTAGAGCACGCCGAGCAGACCGGCGCCGAAGATGTAGGGACCAGGCGAGAGCGTACCGATCTGGAGACTCTTCATCCAGAACACGGCGCCGAATGCCATCAGGAAGCCCGAGAAGGCACCGATCAGCGGCCAGGGACTCGGTGCGAGAATATGGAAGTCGTGATTTTTGGCGTGCGCCTCGGCCATTGAATTCTTCTCCTACCCCCGACCTTCGGACCGTCGCCGGCCTTCGATCCACTGAATGCGTCGTCCCGCCCGAGTTGCCCCGGATTGTCGTTGCAAACCCTTATCCAGGGTCGCGTACTGTTGTCACGCTTGCGCCGTCAAAAATTCGATTTCGTCCCCGTGCCGCCCGTTGTCGCAAGCGCGGCCGTGGGCTGGCCGTTCTTGGAGGCGAAGTAGGTGTAGGAAAGCGTCATCTCGGACAAGTGCGCGGTGTTCGAGTCCTTGCGTACCTCGGGGTCGATGTAGAACACCAACGGGAAATCCATGGTCTCGCCCGGCTGCAGGGTCTGCTCGTTGAAGCAGAAGCACTGCACCTTGACGAAGAAGCTGCCCATCAGTCCCGGTTGGACGTTGAAGGTGGCGATGCCGGTGGAGGGTGTCGTGCCGGTGTTCTTCACGCGGAAGAAAACGGTCTTGGTCTCGCCAAGGCGGGCCTCTATCTTCGGCGACTCGGCCTGGAAGCGCCAAGGCAGGCTCGACGCGACGTTGGTGTCGAAGTGGACGACCATGCTGTCGTCGATCGCCGCAGAAGTCGGGGCCAGGCCGGTGCGCGGCGTGCCGTCGTAACCGGTCGCCTTGCAGAACATGTCGTAGAGTGGCACCGATGCGAAGGCGAGGCCGATCATTCCGAAGGCAAGGCCTGCGCACGCGAAGGCCGTGACACCGGCCCGGCGTCCGGGTGCACGCTGGGCGTGTCTTGGGTCGGCCATCAGAAGCGTCTCCGTTTTCCGGCGCGATCAGATCGGACGGTTGAGGACCTGAGGCCCGAGCTTCGCGATCGTCAGCACGTAGAAGATGGTCACAAGCGCGAACAGGACGGCCGCGATGGCAATCGAGCGCTTGCGGCGGCGCTGTGACTCCTCGGGCGTCAGGGGACGTGGGCTTCCAGGCAGGCTAGGTCGATCGCTCACAGGTTCACCGTGCGGAAGAGGCCGAGGCTCTGCTCCGCCAGCAAGGCCGCGAACATCAGGAAGAGATGCAGGATCGAGAATCCGAACATGCCCATGGCCGCCTTGCGCTCGGGCTCGCCCTCGCGGTTGCGGAAGACGTGGACGCTGAAGGCCAGCATACCGAGTCCGCCGAGAAATGCGGTCACTGCGTAGAGCCATCCGCCGAAACCGAGGGCGACGGGCGCGAGGCCGAGAGGGAACAGTACGACCGAGTAGGCGATGATCTGGCGGCGGGTCGAGTCCGGCCCGGCCACGTTCGGCATCATCGGGATGCCGGCCTTGGCATAGTCGGCGGACTTGATGAGCGCGAGGGCCCAGAAGTGCGGCGGCGTCCAGATGAAGATGATCAGGAACAGGACCAGCGACTCGATGCCGATCGTGCCGGTGACGGCGGCCTGGCCCACCATCGGGGGGAGGGCGCCCGCCGCACCGCCGATGACGATGTTCTGCGGCGTCGCCCGCTTCAGCCACATCGAATAGACCACGGCGTAGAACACGATCGTGAAGGCGAGGAGTCCGGCGGCCAGCCAGTTCGAGGCGAGGCCGAGCACCAATACCGATCCCACCGACAGCACGATGCCGAACGCCAGTGCCTCATCAGGTCGGATGCGGCCGTCCGGAATCGGACGCTTCGCGGTTCGGCTCATGACCGCGTCGATGTCGGCGTCCCACCACATGTTCAGGCAGCCCGAAGCGCCCGCACCGACGGCGATCATCAGCAATGAGATCGAACCGACCACCGGCTGGATGTGAACGTTGGAGACAAGCATGCCGACGAGGGCCGTGAAGATGACCAGCACCATCACGCGCGGCTTCAGCAGCGCGAAGAAGTCCGACACCTCTCCGCCGACCGGCGACAGAACTTGCGGCTCGGCGCCAGCGGATAGGCTGTTCGACAGGCTCGTCATGGGTCCCTGATACGGTTCTCGTGTCCGATGGGGCTTCGGATCGCGCCGCGTGGCGCCGCCCTTTGCGGGAAGTCCGGCACCGCTCGCGTGAGCTTGGCCGAGGCTTCCGGGAAAGAGCGAGGACCGCTTGCACGGTCCTCGCAATCCTCGAAGCTGTGATGCGCCTCAGTGGTGACCTGGCTCGTCGACGATCCGGGGAAGGGTCTCGAACTGGTGGAAGGGCGGGGGAGAGGACAGGGTCCATTCGAGGGTGGTCGCACCCTCGCCCCACGGATTGTCGGCGGCGCGCTTGCTGGAGCGGAACGCCAGCACGACGCCGATGAAGAACACCACCATGCCGAGGGCGAAGATATGTCCGCCCCAGGTGGAGACCTTGTGCCAGCCGGCGAAGGCTTCCGGGTAGTCGGCGTAGCGGCGCGGCATGCCGGCGAGGCCGAGGAAGTGCATCGGGAAGAACAGGACGTTCGCACCGATGAAGGCGAGCCAGAAGTGCAGCTTGCCGGCCCACTCGGGGATGATGTGCCCGGTCATCTTCGGGAACCAGTAGTAGACACCAGCAAAGATGATGAACACAGCACCGAGGGATAGCACGTAGTGGAAGTGCGCAACGACGTAGTAGGTGTCGTGCAGATACTTATCGACCGCCGAGTTCGCGAGTACGACGCCGGTGACGCCGCCGACCGTGAACAGGAAGATGAACCCGACCGCCCAGTGCATGGCGGCGGTGAAGCGGATCGAGCCGCCCCACATCGTCGCGATCCAGGAGAAGATTTTCACGCCGGTCGGAACCGCGATGACCATCGTGGCGAAGACGAAGTAGGACTGTGTCTGCAGCGACAGGCCGACCGTGTACATGTGGTGCGCCCACACGACGAAGCCGACGACGCCGATCGCGACCATGGCGTAGGCCATGGCGAGGTAGCCGAAGACGGGCTTGCGCGAAAAGGTCGAGATGATGTGCGAGACGATGCCGAAGGCCGGCAGGATCATGATGTACACTTCGGGGTGACCGAAGAACCAGAACAGGTGCTGGTAAAGGACCGGATCGCCGCCGCCGGCCGGATCGAAGAACGTCGTGCCGAAGTTGCGGTCGGTCAGCAACATCGTGATGGCCCCGGCGAGCACCGGAAGCGACAGGAGCAGAAGGAACGCGGTCACCAGCATCGACCAGGCGAACAGCGGCATCTTGTGCAGGGTCATGCCCGGCGCGCGCATGTTCAGGATGGTGGTGATGAAGTTGATGGCGCCGAGGATCGAGCCCGCACCGGAGAGGTGGAGGGCAAAGATTGCGAAGTCCACGGCCGGGCCGGGGTGGCCGGAACTCGAAAGCGGCGGGTAGACGGTCCAGCCGGTGCCAGCACCGGAGGAGCCGGGGGCGCCTTCGACGAACAGCGAGCAGACGAGGCTGAAGAAGCCCGCGACCGTCAGCCAGAACGAAATGTTGTTCATGCGCGGGAACGCCATGTCGGGCGCGCCGATCATCAGGGGCACGAACCAGTTCCCGAAGCCGCCGATCAGGGCGGGCATCACCATGAAGAACACCATGATGAGGCCGTGACCGGTGACGAACACGTTGTAGGTGCCGGGATTGGCGAAGTACTGAAGCCCGGGCTCTTCCATCTCCATCCGGATGCCGAAGGAGAGGAACGCCCCCATGATGCCCGCGCAGAAGGCGAACAGCAGGTAGAGAGTGCCGATGTCCTTGTGGTTCGTCGACAGGAACCAACGGGAGAAGAAGGACGGCATGTGGTGGTCGTGGGCGTCGTGGTGCCCCGTATGTGCAGCGGCGTTCGCCATGGATACAGACCTTAGTCCAGGTTTCTCGTAATCATCTCGATGGTGGGACCGAGCGCCGCTCGAGGGTCCGGTCCCGGGAACCGCGCCTCTAACGGGCGTCGGCGAACTTCGAAGGGTCGTCGATGCGGGCGAACTTGGTCTTACCTTCGGCGAGCCACTTGGCGTAGGCCTCTTCGCTCACGACCTGAACCGTGATCGGCATATAGGCGTGGCGTGCGCCGCAAAGCTCGGAGCATTGACCATGGTAGGTGCCCTCGCGGTCGGCCTTGAACCAGAACTGGTTCAGGCGGCCCGGCACGGCATCGATCTTGAAGCCGAAGGACGGCATTGCCCAGGAGTGCATGACGTCAGCGGCTGTGACCTGGATCTTTACGATCTTGTTCACCGGCACGACCATGTCGTTGTCGGTGCCGAGAAGCTTCGGCTGCTTGTCCTCGTCGAGGTTGGCGTCGAAGGTGAAGCCGCCGCCGTTCTCCACGGCCGGGTACTCGTAGGACCAGTACCAGGCATGGCCGATGACCTTCACGAGGACGTCGGCCTTCGGATCGGAGAGCTGCGTCCGCAGCAGGCGGAACGACGGAATCGCAACCGCGACCAGGATCAGGACCGGGACGATGGTCCAGGCCACCTCGATCATGGTGTTGTGGGTGGTCTTCGAAGGCGTCGGGTTCGCCTTCTCGCTGAAACGGAAGACGCAGTAGAGGATCAGGCCGAGCACGAAGAGAGAGATGCCGAACGACAGCCAGTGCATGCCGTGCTCGAACGAATGGATGTCCCGGGCGTTCTCCGTGACGGCGACCTGACGGTCCATCTGCCACGGCACGGGCTGACCGATGCCGGCGGCGAGAGCCGAGGACGAAGAAACGAGGAACGCGCCGAGCGTGGCAAGCCCCCATGATGACCGGTGTTGCGCCTGCGTCGTCCGCATGTGCCTCTCGTGGCTCCCCGTGATTGTGATCGCCGATGCCGCGCGTCTTGCTGGATTTATTCTGGATCGCAAGTGCGTTTCGCGGATCGCGGGCCATCCGCGGGGCTGAACCCACGTCTCGCCGATTGGCGTGTCAGACCACAAGGCCGTGAGGTGCGCAACCGCAACAGCGTCGCATCATACGGTCAGGGGGCCTCGACTCAGGCATTTGACCGTCTATCGAAATGTCGCAGGCGGGCCCATTCATCCGTCGGTATTCATTATGCCAGCGAAGGCGCGATCCGACTGAACCTTCGCCGGTGGAGGCCCGCGCGTGATCGATCGACTTGAATTCATCCTGGCTCTCGCCCGCGAGCGACATTTCGGCCGGGCTGCCCAGGCCTGCAACGTCTCGCAGCAGACGTTGTCCGCTGGCGTGAAGCAGCTGGAGGAGCGGCTCGGTGTGCTTCTCGTGCAACGGGGCTCGCGTTTCCAGGGTTTCACGCCCGAGGGGGAACGCGTTCTCGAATGGGCACGACGCATCGTGGGGGATGCCCGCGCGATGCGAGAGGA
This sequence comes from Methylobacterium sp. M6A4_1b, assembly GCF_053345175.1. Classification (NCBI taxonomy): domain Bacteria; kingdom Pseudomonadati; phylum Pseudomonadota; class Alphaproteobacteria; order Hyphomicrobiales; family Methylobacteriaceae; genus Methylobacterium; species Methylobacterium sp. M6A4_1b. Next base: position 50,514 of record NZ_JBKEZQ010000004.1, on the reverse strand, counting down.
GGTCACGAGCCTGCGGCGTGGCCTGTCCGGGACCCTTCGGCTCGCCGCGATCCCGACGGCGACCCCGATCGTCGCGGCGCTGACGACGCCGTTTCGCGCGCGTCATCCCAACGTGCGATTTTCCGTCCAGTCCACGACCTCGGGAGAAATTGGACGACTCATCACCGATCTCGAGATCGACGCCGGCATCACCTACCTGGAGAACGAACCACTCGGTCGGCTGACCGCCGTGCCGCTCTACCGGGAACGCTACCGCCTGTTGACGGCGGTCGACGGCGTGTTCGGCGAGCGGGATGCTGTGACCTGGGACGAGATCGCGAGCCTACCGCTCTGTCTTCTGACGCCGGACATGCAGAACAGGCGCATCATCGACCGGCAGTTGCTGAATGCTGGAACCGTATCTGCTCCGCTCCTCGAGTCGAATTCAATGATCGTGCTGCTCACTCACGTCCGTACAGCGAAGTGGGCGAGCATCATGCCGGCGGTCCTCGCCGACACCTTCCGTCTGAACGACCGGGTCCGAGCGGTTCCCATCGTTGAACCGGATCTGAGCCACCTGGTGGGACTCGTCGTCCCAGAACGCGAGCCGATGACGCCACTTTGCGCGGGGCTCATCGTCGAGGCGCGAAATGTGGCCGTCAGCATCGCTCAGACCATTGATGCTCTCTGAAAACAATTTGAGAGCGCGGCAAATTGCGCCGCCGTCACTGCGCTTCTTTGCGTTGCAACACCGGCTTTCGACAAAAAACCATTGTTGCCTCACCGATCAGCGCGGTTGATCGGAGGTTGGCGATATACCACCCTCGAATGAGAACAATCTCAGTCGGGTAGGAACAATGGTGCCGAACGAGCCCTGGAGCGAGCCACGCGCCGCCGGGATCATTGCCGAACACGTCCATCTCGAGGGCGCGACGCTTCCCATTCTGCACGCGCTCCAAAAAACCTTCGGCTATGTCGACGCGGGTGCCGTACCGCTCATCGCCGACGCTCTAAACCTGTCGCGCGCCGAAGTTCACGGCTGCATCACCTTCTATCACGACTTCCGGCGCGCACCGGCGGGACGACACCAGGTGAAGCTCTGCCGCGCCGAGGCCTGCCAGGCGGTGGGCTCCGACGCTCTGCACGCGCAGATTCTCTCGCGCCTCGGAGTCGACTGGCACGGAACAACACTGGACGGTGCGGTCACTGTGGAGCCCGTCTACTGCCTCGGCCTCTGCGCTAATGGCCCCGGTGCCCTCGTGAACGACGAGCCGCTGGCGAGACTCACCGCCGATTCTCTGGAAGCGGCTCTGACGGAGATGAAGTCGTGAGCATCACGATCACCGTTCCGCGCGACGCAGTTGCCCTCGGGCTTGGCGCGAACCGGGTCGCCCGCGCGTTGCTCGCCGGCGCCGAGCGCCGGGGCCTCGACGTCACCATCGTGCGCACCGGCTCTCGCGGCCTGCTGTGGCTGGAGCCGATGATCGAGGTCGCGACCAAGGACGGCCGCATTGCATACGGGCCGGTGACGCTCTCCGACATCGACAGCCTGCTCGACGCGGGCTTCGTGCAGGGCGGCGCGCATCCCCTCCGCCTCGGCCGTCCGGAGGAAATTCCGTATCTCGCCCGCCAGCATCGACTGACCTTCCAGCGCTGCGGCGTGGTCGATCCGGTCTCGGTGGACGATTACCGGGCGCACGGAGGCTACAAGGGCCTCGAAGCCGCGCTGAATCGCGATGCCGCCGGCATCGTCGCGGAAGTCCGCGAATCCGGTCTGCGTGGTCGCGGAGGCGCCGGATTCCCGGCCGGCATCAAGTGGAACACGGTGATGCTCGCGCAGGCGGAGCAGAAGTACGTGGTCTGCAATGCCGACGAGGGCGATTCCGGCACCTTCGCCGACCGGATGATGATGGAGGGCGACCCCTTCAACCTCATCGAAGGCATGACCATCGCGGGCATCGCGACGGGAGCCACGCGCGGGTACATCTACCTGCGCTCGGAATACCCGCAAGCGTTCGCGACCCTCAAAGAAGCGATCGTCAACGGAGTTCAGGCTGGTTTCCTTGGTGACAACGTCATGGGCTCGGGCAAAGCCTTCCATCTGGAAGTCCGTCTCGGAGCCGGCGCCTACATCTGCGGTGAGGAGACGTCGCTTCTGGAGAGCCTTGAAGGCCGTCGCGGCATTGTTCGAGCCAAGCCACCGATCCCTGCGCTCAAGGGATTCTTGGGGCAGCCGACGCTGGTGAACAACGTGATGACCTTCACGGCGGTGCCCTACATCCTTGAGCACGGGGCGAAGTCCTATGCCGAGTACGGCATGGGACGCTCGCTCGGCACGCTCGCGATCCAGCTCGCTGGCAACATCAAGCACGGCGGGCTAATCGAGTACGCCTTCGGCATCACGCTGCGCGAGATCATCGAGGATTTCGGCGGCGGCACGCAGAGCGGCCGCCCCGTTCGCGCGGTGCAGGTGGGCGGCCCGCTTGGCGCCTACTTCCCCGACCATCTCCTCGACACGCCCCTCGATTATGAGGCGATGGCGGCCAACAAGGGCCTGGTCGGCCACGGCGGCATCGTCGTCTTCGACGACACCGTGGACATGGCCAAGCAGGCCCGCTTCGCCTTCGAGTTCTGCGCGGTCGAATCGTGCGGCAAGTGCACGCCGTGCCGCATCGGCGCGACGCGTGGCGTCGAGACCATGGACAAGGTCATCGCCGGGATCCGCCCGACCGAGAATCTCGCCGTGGTCGCCGACCTCTGCGACGTGATGACGGACGGCTCGCTCTGCGCGATGGGCGGCCTGACGCCGATGCCCGTCATGAGCGCAATCACTCACTTCCCCGAGGATTTCCAGCAGCGCGGTCCGATGTCCGTCGCGGCTGAGTAAGGAGGCGCGACCGATGGCCCTCATCAAAGAGATCGACTACGGCACTCCGATCCGCGTCTCGGAGCAGACCGTGACGCTCACGATCGACGGCATGATCGTCATGGTACCGGCCGGTACCTCGGTGATGGCCGCCGCCATGCACGTCGGCACGGCGATCCCGAAGCTCTGCGCCACCGACTCGCTGGAAGCCTTCGGCTCCTGCCGCCTCTGCCTCGTCGAGATCGAGGGCCGCCGCGGCACGCCGGCCTCCTGCACGACGCCCGCCGAGAACGGCATGGTGGTCTCGACCCAGACGGACAAGCTCGCCAAGCTCCGCAAGGGCGTGATGGAGCTCTATATCTCGGACCATCCGCTCGACTGCCTGACCTGCGCCGCCAACGGCGACTGCGAATTGCAGGATATGGCCGGCGCGGTCGGCCTGCGCGACGTCCGCTACGGCTATGACGGGGCCAACCACGTCAAGCCGACCTCCGAGCAGTATCTGCCGAAGGACACGTCGAACCCGTACTTCACCTACGATCCGTCGAAGTGCATCGTCTGCAACCGGTGCGTCCGCGCTTGCGAGGAGACGCAGGGCACCTTCGCCCTGGCCATCTCCGGTCGCGGCTTTGACAGCCGCGTCGCCGCCGGTCCGACCGCCTTCTTCGACTCCGAGTGCGTGTCCTGCGGCGCCTGCGTGCAGGCCTGCCCGACCGCGACCCTTCAGGAAAAGTCGATCATCGAACACGGTCAGCCGGATCACTCGGAGATCACCACCTGCGCCTATTGCGGCGTCGGCTGTGCGTTCAAGGCCGAGATGCAGGGCACCCGCATCGTCCGCATGGTGCCCTACAAGGGTGGCAAGGCGAACGAGGGCCATTCCTGTGTGAAGGGCCGCTTCGCCTACGGTTATGCCACGCATAAGGACCGCATCACCAAGCCGATGATCCGCGACAAGATCACGGACCCTTGGCAGGAGGTGTCGTGGGACGTTGCGATCGATCGCGCGGCGTCCGAGTTCAAGCGCATCCAGGCCAAGTACGGCAAGGATTCAGTCGGCGGGATCACCTCGTCCCGTTGCACCAACGAGGAAGCCTATCTCGTCCAGAAGCTGGTGCGTGCGGCTTTCGGCAACAACAACGTCGACACCTGCGCCCGCGTCTGCCACTCGCCCACGGGCTACGGGCTGATGTCGACGCTCGGCACATCGGCCGGCACGCAGGATTTCGCATCCGTCGCGCATTCCGACGTGATCCTAGTAATCGGCGCCAATCCGACCGACGGCCACCCCGTCTTCGCTTCGCGCATGAAGAAGCGCTTGCGCGAGGGCGCCAAACTCATCGTCGCCGACCCACGCAAGATCGACCTCGTGAAGTCGCCCCATATCATGGCCGACTTCCACCTGCCGCTGAAGCCAGGCTCCAACGTCGCCTTCATCAATTCGATGGCGCACGTCATCGTCACCGAAGGTCTCGTGGATGAAGCTTACGTCCGCGAGCGCTGCGACCTCGGCGACTTCGAGTCCTGGGCCCGCTTCGTCGCCGACGAGCGCCATTCGCCGGAGGCGCAGGCGATCTATACGGGCATCGATCCGGTGGAACTGCGCGCCGCCGCTCGCCTCTACGCGAAGGGCGGGGCCGCCGCCATCTATTACGGCCTCGGCGTCACCGAGCACAGCCAGGGCTCGACCATGGTGATGGGCATGGCCAACATCGCCATGGCGACCGGCAACATCGGCATGCTGGGCGCCGGCGTGAACCCCCTGCGCGGCCAGAACAACGTCCAGGGCTCCTGCGACATGGGCTCGTTCCCGCACGAACTGCCGGGCTACCGCCACGTCTCGGACGATGCCACCCGCGAGACCTTCGAGGCGCTCTGGGGCGTGTCGCTCAATCAGCATCCGGGCCTGCGCATCACCAACATGCTCGACGAAGCCGTCGATGGCGCCTTCAAGGGCATGTACATCCAGGGCGAGGACATCGCTCAGTCCGACCCGGATACGCATCACGTCACCGCCGGGCTGATGGCAATGGAATGCATCGTCATCCAGGACATCTTCCTGAACGAGACGGCCAAGTACGCCCACGTCTTCCTACCAGGCGCCTCGTTCCTGGAAAAAGACGGCACGTTCACCAATGCCGAGCGCCGCATCTCCCGCGTGCGCAAGGTCATGCCGCCGCTCGCCGGCGTCGGGGACTGGGAAGGCACGATGCTGCTCTCCAACGCGCTCGGCTACCCCATGAGCTACAGCCACCCGAGCGAGATCATGGACGAGATCGCGTCGCTGACTCCGAGCTTCTCCGGTGTCAGCTTCGCCAAGCTCGACGAACTCGGCTCGATCCAGTGGCCGTGCAACGAGGCCGCCCCCGCTGGCACGCCGATGATGCACGTGGACCGCTTCGTGCGCGGACTCGGTAAGTTCATGATCACCGAGTACGTGCCGACGGAGGAGCGTACGGGACCGCGCTTCCCGCTCATCCTCACCACGGGCCGAATCCTGTCGCAGTACAATGTGGGCGCGCAGACCCGCCGTACGGAAAACTCGCGCTGGCACGAGGAAGACGTGCTGGAGATCCACCCCTTCGATGCGGAGGTGCGCGGCATCGTCGATGGCGATCTCGTCGCGCTGGAGAGCCGCTCGGGGGATATCGCTCTGAAAGCTATCGTGTCCGAGCGCATGCAGCCCGGCGTGGTGTATACGACCTTCCACCACGCCAAGACCGGCGCCAACGTGATCACCACCGACTACTCGGATTGGGCGACGAATTGTCCCGAGTACAAGGTCACGGCGGTGCAGGTTCGGCGGACGAACCGCCCCTCCGATTGGCAGGCGCGGTTCTTCGAGGAGGATTTCTCGTTGACCCGGATTGCGACCCAACTGAATGCGGCCGAGTGAGCAGACGAGCCTGACGGCAGCCGAAGGGGACCCGGCGGTGGAGACCGCCCGGCGCGTCCCGACCTTGATCGTCGCCTATGACGATCCGGAACCGCGCAGCGGCACGCGGCCGCTCGCGGTCGAAATGCCGATCAACCTCGTCTATGGAGCGGTGCCTTATGCCGTGATGATGACGACGCCTGCGGACCTCGTGGATTTCGCCTACGGGTTCAGTCTCACCGAGGGCATCATCGCTGCGGCCGACGAGATCCGCTCGGTCGAGGTCGAGGCGGATATGGCGGAGGACGGCATGCGACTGCTCGTTGACCTCGTGCCGGGACGCCTCCGCGAGCACTTGGCTCGAAAGCGCGCCATATCCGGTCGCACCGGCTGCGGCGTCTGTGGGATCGAAGACCTCGCTTCCCTGCCGAAGGCGGATGCACCGCTGCACGGGGCGCGACGGGTCAGCATCGCGGCAATCCAGCGGGCGCTACTCGCCATGGGTGACGCGCAGGTCCTGAACGCCGAGACGCGGGCGGTCCATGCTGCGGCCTGGGCCGACCTCGACGGAACTCTCGTGGCGCTGCGCGAAGATGTCGGGCGCCATAACGGCCTCGACAAGCTGATCGGCGCCCTGATCCGCCGCAGCACCGATCCGGCGGATGGCTTCGTCGTCATCACCAGTCGGTGCTCGTTCGAGATGGTCGAGAAGGCGGCGAGCCTCGGTGCCACGGTGCTGGTGGCGATCTCTGCCCCGACCTCGCTGGCCGTCGATCGGGCGCGCCTCCATGGCATGACGCTCTGCGCCATCGCCCGCTCAGACACCCTGACGGTCTTCACGGGCCGCGAACGCCTCGACCTGCCGGCGCAGACCTGACGCCACGCATATCCCGTTCCCTCGACAGAGTTTTCGTACCGATGAGCGCTCTCACCTCCGACGAGAAACTGGTCCGGATGGCCAACCAGATCGCCACCTTCTTCCGCTCCTATCCGGACGAGGAAGCGGTGGCCGGCATCCACAAGCACATCGTGGCGTTCTGGACGCCGAAGATGCGGAGCGCTCTCGAATCCTACGGCCCCAGGCCAGAGAGTGGCCTCGACCTCCTCGCGCTCAAGGCGGTTCAGGGCACGCCGACGGCCGATAGCCCCGTCCGCGCCGGTACCCGCGATCCGCATCTGCAGGGGGCCGGCGCCAGCGATGCCGGCTGATCGTCAAAAACGGCGAAAATCCAGCGAACTGATTTCAGTTCTTCTCGCCGTCCTTCGCGGTCGAGCCGGGTACGATTGTGGCACCGCCGATTACGCGCACTGAACGCTTGGCGTCTGCTGGAACATCCTTCCAGTTCTGGGCCGCTTTATCCGGCGGCGGCTGTACGGCAGCCGGCGTCGTGCTTGTTCCGGAGGTGGCCGGCGTCATCGGCTGCGACGGTGCGATTCCGGCGCTGGCTGCTCCCGAATTCGCCTCCGGCTGTGCGGCCACGGCGGGCACGTCCGAAAGCTTAGGGGCATCCGGTGTAACCGATGGAGCCGACGGCTTCGGGGCCGGGTTCAGGCGAACCACCTTGCGGGGTGTCTCGACCTTCGGACGCGCCTCTGGCGCCCGCGCATCGGGATTGAGGCCCATCGGGTTCCGGTCGGTCGGCTCCGCACGGGTTGACGGCATCGCGCGCGGACGCGGGTCGGGCCGCGCAGCGAGTCCGGGCTGTCCTCCGAGATCCGGAGACGTGCGGCGAGACTGAACCTGCGGGAAGGGAATGTCGGCAGGCGGAACGATGCGCTCGGCTTCGCGAATCGGCCGACGCGGCACCTCGTCGTCCTCGGTCCAGCCATAGCCCGGCGCACGCCGCGCGACACGGGCCGGCATTTCCGGGGGCGGTCCTTCGAGGCGCTGGCGTCCCAGGACCCGGCCGTCCCGGGCATCCACGAACAGGCGTACGTGCTCGCCATAGGGATTCGAAGCCTCGACGACATACGCCCGCCCATCGAAGCGGGGGCGCGTCACCTCGGTGAAGCCACGCTCGTTCAGGCGCCAGACAACGGCGCGCGGCGGCATGAAGAGATCCGGTTCGTACGCGTATTGTGCCTGCGCAGGACTGAAAGCGAATGCCGACAGGGAAAGAAGCAGAGCCAGAGAGCCTGCGGAAATGGCATCGCGTGATTGGGATGCGCGCATGAGCGTCCTGCGACACAGATCCATGGATATCGGGTTCCGAATGAGGGGTCGGTCCGGGGGCCAACTGTTGGCGCGGGTCCCCCGGTCACGATCCGCCGGGTCTTGCAAACCCCGCATGCCGCTTGTGCTCGGCGACGCTTTGTAGAGCGCGGGAATGGGGCGAGATTGCGGGGCGCACGCGGCGAAAGATGCGGGAGCGTCGAAGGCCCCTTAGCCGCCTGTAAAAGTTCCTGCGTCAACAGCGCGTCGGCGCGAAGGCGCATCGAACGCAAAATCCACGATGTGCGTCGTGGCACGCCCTTGCTGGAGCGGTTAAAATCTGTCACTTTCCATCGGTAGGACAGTAAGACTGTCCCATTTCCGGCAGGCTTCCTGCGCGGATGGCTGTGAGGATCTCGCACAGGTGACGTTGCCGGCGACCAAACGAGATTCGAAGCCGGTCGCCTCTACGGCGATCCGGGCCCGCACGGCTTGAGACCGAGCCGGCGTCGAGCCCGCGAGGAGCGGGCGCTTCTGACCGAAGAACCCGCTTAGAGCCGACGCTGTCGAGAGACGCGAAACCCGGAGGCCTCTTGGCTCCTGGGCATGAAACATGCTCGCAGGCGGGCAGGTCGGAGGCGAGAGATGGTGGACGTGGTCGCATTGTCTGAGTTCGGGGCGCTTCAGGCGTCGGTTCCCGCCGCGCGTGACGGCACAGCGCCGATGATCGTGCGCGACGCTGCCCTGCCGAAAGCCCAAGGCCTCTACGACCCGGCCCGCGAGAGCGACGCCTGCGGCGTCGGCTTCGTCGCCGACATGCACGACCGGCGCACGCACGCCATCGTCCAGCAGGGCTTGCAGATCCTGAAGAACCTCGACCATCGCGGTGCCGTCGGCGCCGATCCGAAGATGGGCGACGGCTGCGGCATCCTCGTCCAGATTCCGCACGCCTTCTTCCAGGCCGAGTGCGAGGCCCTTGGCATCACCCTGCCGGAGCCTGGTCATTACGGTGTCGGCCAATTCTTCATGCCGAAGGACGACGAAGCGCGTCGACTCGTGGAGGAGATCGTCGAGAAGGCGCTCGCCGACGAGGGCCTGCCGTTCCTCGGCTGGCGCGACGTGCCGGTAGATCCGAGCGACCTGGGTGTGATGGTCAAGGAGACCGAGCCTTGCCACCGGCAGATCTTCATCGGTCGGCCAGCGACGGTGTCGGACGAGGATGCCTTCGAGCGTCGCCTGTTCACTGCCCGCAAGGTCATCTCGAACAAGGTCTATGGCCTGAAGGACGAGCGCACGAACACCTACTATCCCGTCTCGCTCTCGACCCGGACCATCGTCTACAAGGGCATGGTTCTTGTCGATCAGCTCGGCGAATACTACCGCGATCTGCAGGATGAGCGCTTCGTCTCGGGCCTGGCCCTGGTGCACCAGCGCTTCGCCACCAACACCTTCCCGACCTGGCGCTTGTCGCACCCCTACCGGATGGTCGCGCACAACGGCGAGATCAATACCCTGCGCGGCAACGTCAACTGGATGGCGGCCCGTCAGGCGAGCGTCGATTCGGACTTGTTCGGCAACGACATCTCGAAGCTCTGGCCGATCTCCTACGAAGGCCAATCCGACACCGCGTGTTTCGACAACGCTCTCGAGTTCCTCGTGCAAGGCGGCTACTCGCTGGCCCACGCGATGATGATGCTCATCCCGGAGGCCTGGGCCGGCAACCCGCTGATGAGCGAGGAGCGCCGCGCGTTCTACGAGTATCACGCCGCCCTGATGGAGCCCTGGGACGGCCCGGCCGCCGTCTGCTTCACCGACGGCCGCCAGATCGGTGCCACTCTCGACCGGAATGGCCTGCGCCCAGCCCGCTACCTCGTCACCGACGATGGACTCGTGGTGCTCGCATCCGAGATGGGTGTACTGCCGATCCCGGATGAGAAGATTGTCGAATCCTGGCGCCTGCAGCCGGGCCGCATGCTGCTTATCGACCTGGAGAAGGGCCGCATCGTCTCCGACGAGGAGATCAAGAGCGAACTCGCCGCCGCGCACCCCTATGCCGAATGGGTCAAGAACACCCAGATCGTGCTCGAGGATCTGAAGCCCGTCATTCCGCGCGCCTCGCGCTCGGACGTGTCGCTGCTCGATCGCCAACAGGCTTTCGGCTACAGCCAGGAGGACCTCAAGCTTCTCATGGCGCCCATGGCCGTGACCGGCCAGGAAGCGGTCGGCTCGATGGGCACCGACACGCCGCTTTCCGCACTGTCCGACAAGCCGAAGTCGCTCTACTCCTATTTCAAGCAAAACTTCGCGCAGGTGACGAACCCGCCGATCGATCCGATCCGCGAGGAGGCCGTGATGAGCCTCGTCTCGTTCATTGGCCCGCGTCCGAACCTGCTCGACATGGAAGGCGCCTCCCGTAAGAAGCGCCTGGAGGTTCGCCAGCCGATCCTGACCAACGGCGACCTCGAGAAGATCCGCTCGATCTCCCATTTCGAGGACCGCTTCGACACCAAGACCCTCGACATGACCTTTCCGGCCGAGACCGGGGCGGCCGCCATGGAGGGCGCGGTCGATCGACTCTGTGACCGGGCCGAGGTCGCGGTGCGCGGCGGCTACAACATCATCATTCTATCGGATCGCGGCATCGGACCCGATCGCATCGCAATCCCCGCGCTTCTCGCCACGGCCGCCGTGCACAACTACCTGATCCGCAAGGGGCTCCGGACCTCGGTCGGCCTCGTGGTGGAATCGGGCGAGCCGCGCGAAGTCCACCACTTCGCGTGTCTGGCCGGCTACGGCGCGGAGGCGATCAACCCCTATCTCGCCTTCGAGACGCTGATCGCGATGAAGGACGAGTTCCCGCCGGACCTGACCCCGGACGAGATCGTCTACCGCTACATCAAGTCGATCGATAAGGGCCTGCTCAAGGTCATGTCCAAGATGGGCATCTCGACCTACCAGTCCTATTGTGGTGCTCAAATCTTCGACGCGATCGGCCTGAACTCGTCCTTCGTGGCGCGTGACTTCTTCGGCACGGCCACGACCATCGAGGGCATCGGCATGGCCGAGGTCGCGCAGGAGACCGCGCGGAGGCATTCGGATGCCTTCGGCGACTCGCCGATCTACCGCACCGCTCTCGATGTCGGCGGCGAATACGCCTATCGCCTGCGCGGCGAGAGCCACACCTGGACACCGGATTCAGTGGCGACGCTGCAGCATGCGGTGCGCCTCGGCTTGCCCGATCGCTACCGGGAATATGCCCGGCTGGTGAACGAGCAGGAGAACCACCTCAAGACGATCCGAGGCCTGTTCCGCATTAAGCAGGCCGCCGAACTCGGCCGTACACCGGTGGACATCGAATCCGTCGAGCCGGCCGCGGACATCGTCAAGCGCTTCGCGACCGGCGCGATGTCCTATGGCTCCATCTCGAAGGAAGCGCACGAGACCCTCGCCATCGCGGTGAACTCGTTCGGTGGCCGTTCCAACTCAGGTGAGGGCGGCGAGGAGGTCGAGCGCTTCAAGCCGATGGCGGACGGGCGTTCGCGCCGCTCGGCCATCAAGCAAGTCGCCTCGGGCCGCTTCGGCGTCACGACGGAGTACCTCGTCAATTCCGACATGATGCAGATCAAGGTCGCGCAGGGAGCCAAGCCCGGCGAGGGCGGTCAGTTGCCCGGCCACAAGGTCGACGCCAAGATCGCCAAGGTCCGCTACGCCACCCCGGGCGTCGGCCTGATCTCGCCGCCGCCGCATCACGACATCTACTCGATCGAGGATCTGGCCCAGCTGATCTTCGACCTGAAGAACGTGAACCCATCTGCCGACGTCTCGGTCAAGCTCGTCTCCGAGGTCGGCGTCGGCACGGTGGCCACCGGCGTCGCCAAGGCGCGCGCCGACCACATCACGATCTCAGGGTTCGACGGTGGCACCGGCGCAGCGCCGCTGACATCGATCAAGCATGCGGGCGGGCCCTGGGAAACGGGTCTTGCCGAGACGCAGCAAACTCTGGTGCTGAGCCACCTGCGTGGACGCGTGGTGCTACAGGCGGATGGCGGCATCCGCACCGGTCGCGACGTGCTAGTCGCCGCGCTGCTCGGGGCCGACCAGTTCGGCTTCTCGACCGCGCCGCTTATCGCGGCCGGCTGCATCATGATGCGCAAGTGCCACCTGAACACCTGTCCGGTGGGCGTGGCGACGCAGGACCCCGTCCTGCGCAAGCGCTTCAAGGGCACGCCCGAGCATGTAATCAACTATTTCTTCTTCGTGGCCGAGGAGCTGCGCGAGCTGATGGCGTCCATGGGCTTCACCAAGCTCGAGGATCTCATCGGGCGGGCCGATTATCTCGACACCCTGGAGGTCATCAACCACTGGAAGGCGCGCGGCCTCGACTTCTCGAAGCTGTTCCACCGTCCCGAGGTGCCGGATCACGTCGCGATCCGTCACACCGAGAAGCAGAAGCACCCCATCGACACGGTCCTCGACCGCCGTCTCATCGTAGGCGCCCAATCGGCTCTCGACGGCGGTGAGCCGGTTGTGGTGCGGGACGTGATCCGCAACTCGGACCGCACGGCCGGCGCGATGCTCTCCGGAGCGGTGGCCAAGCGCTACGGCCACGAGGGCCTGCCAGACGACTCCATCCGTGTGGAGCTGTCCGGCACCGCCGGTCAGAGCTTCGGCGCATGGCTTGCGGCCGGCGTCACCCTGGTACTCACCGGACACGCCAACGACTACGTCGGCAAGGGACTGTCCGGAGGCAAGCTGATCATCCGCCCCTCGGATGCGCTGAAGGCCCCCGGCTCGCATACGATCATGGCTGGTAACACCGTGCTGTATGGCGCGATCGCGGGTGAAGCCTACATCCGTGGCTCGGCCGGCGAGCGTTTCGCGGTCCGCAATTCGGGTGCCATCGCGGTGGTCGAGGGCATGGGCGACCACGGCTGCGAGTACATGACCGGCGGCGTCGTGGTTTCGATCGGCGAAACAGGGCGAAACTTCGCGGCCGGCATGTCGGGTGGAATCGCCTACGTTCTCGACGAGGACGGGTCGTTCTCGGCCCGCTGCAACCTATCCATGGTCGATCTCGAACCCGTCGAGGAAGAGGACGACCTCATGCGGCGCTTCCACCAGGACGGTGACTTGGAGACGAAGGGCCGCGTCGACATCCTGGCCGACATGTCGGGCCACGACGAGGAGCGCCTGTCCCAGCTCATCACCAATCACCTGAAGTACACGGGCTCCCCGCGTGCCAAGGCGATCCTTGATGACTGGGCCGGCTATCGCACCAGGTTCGTCAAGGTGATGCCGGTGGAATACCGCCGGGCGCTGCGCGAAATGGAGATGGCGCGGATGCCGGTGGCGGCCGAGTAAGCGGGCGCCGACCGACATTCTATCGTGACAGCGTCCGACTGTGCGAAAAACCGGGCGCTTAACGGGCCAGCATTTCGGGATGGCTAATGCATGAGGCGGCTCGGCTGGTCAGCCGGGCTGCACGGGTGGGAGCGGAACAGGCCGATGCGGCCGCCTTCCGCGCGACGGATCAGACAGACTCGCGAAAGACGGTCAGACGATGGGCAAGGTCACGGGTTTCCTCGAATTCGATCGGCAGGAGCAGAAGTATCAGCTCGCCGCCGATCGTGTGCGCCATTTCCGCGAGTTCACGCTGCCGCTCGACGAGCACGACCTCAAAAAGCAGGCCGCGCGCTGCATGGATTGCGGCATCCCGTTCTGCCACGGTCCGACCGGTTGCCCGGTCCACAACCAGATCCCGGACTGGAACGAACTCGTCTATCAATCTGACTGGGAGGAGGCGGCTCGCAACCTCCATTCCACCAACAATTTCCCGGAATTCACCGGCCGCATCTGCCCCGCGCCCTGCGAGGAGGCCTGCACGCTGAACCTCGAGAACCAGCCGGTGGCGATCAAGACCATCGAGCAGGCGATCGCCGACCGCGCCTGGAACAACGGCTGGGTCAAGCCCGAGCCGGCCGAGCACAAGACCGGCAAGAGGGTCGCGGTGATCGGCTCAGGGCCGGCCGGACTGGCAGCGGCGCAGCAGCTCGCCCGCGTCGGGCACGACGTCCATGTCTTCGAGCGTGAGCCGAAGGCCGGTGGCCTCCTCCGCTACGGCATTCCCGACTTCAAAATGGAGAAGCGCCATATCGATCGGCGCGTGAAGCAGATGGAAGGCGAGGGTGTTCGCTTTCACTACGGTGTGAATGTCGGCGTCAACAAGCCGCTCGACGAGCTTACGGCCGAGTTCAACGCTGTGCTGTTCGCAGGTGGTGCCGAGGATCCGCGCAATCCGCAGCTGCCGGGTCAGGAACTGGAAGGCGTGCACTACGCAATGCCGTTCCTCGTGCAGTCCAATCGCCGCGTCGGCGCCGAGCCGATGCCGGGCAACGGCGAGGCGCCGATCCTGGCCACCGCCAAGAACGTCGTCGTCATCGGCGGTGGCGACACCGCGTCGGATTGTGTCGGCACCTCTTTCCGTCAGGGTGCCCTGTCGGTGACGCAGCTCGACATCCGTCCGCGTCCCCCAGAGCGCGAGGACAAGCTCTCGGTCTGGCCCTACTGGCCGACGAAGATGCGGACCTCTTCCAGTCAGGCCGAGGGCGCCGAGCGCGAATTCCAGGCCGCAACGCTCCGACTCGAGGGGAAGAAGGGAAAGCTGACGGGTGTCGTCTGCACCCGTGTCGACGAGAAGCGTCAGCCTATCCCAGGCGGCGAGTTCACGTTACCCGCCGACCTCGTCTTCCTGGCGATCGGGTTCGCGGGCTCGGTCCGCAAGGGACTGCTCGAGGAATCCGGTGTCGCCATGGACAAACGCGGCAACGTCACCGCCGACGAACTCGACTACCGGACTTCGAACGAGAAGATCTACGCGGCGGGTGATATGCGTCGCGGCCAATCCCTCGTAGTCTGGGCCATCCGCGAGGGCCGTCAGGCGGCGCGCTCGATCGACGAGGCGCTGATGGGCGCCAGCATCCTGCCGCGCTGAGGACCGACCGGGTCGGCCTACGCGAACCGAACTGAGGCCGTCTCGCGGTCGCAGACCGGAACACCGTGGCTCTGCGCGTCATTGCCGTCCTGACACTCATGATGTCGGGATACGCGCATGACCGAGCCGATGGCCGAACCCCGGATCGAACCCTATGATGGCCCCGCGGGGGGCTGGGGTTCGGCGAGTTCCCTCGCAGAGATCCTGACGCGGGAACAAATCCCGGTCTCCGGTGCGGCGCTGCTCATGAAGCAGAACAAGCCCGACGGCTTTATGTGTACGTCCTGTGCATGGTCGAAGCCGGCCAAGCCCAATACGTTCGAGTACTGTGAGAACGGCGCCAAGGCCACGATTTGGGAGCAGACTGCAAAGCGGGTCGGGCCGGATTTCTTTCAGCGCTACCCTGTCACCGAACTTCTGACCTGGACGGATTACGCTCTCGAGGAAAGGGGGCGCCTCACCCACCCTCTTCGCTACGATTCTGAAAGCGATCGCTACGTTGCGGTTTCGTGGGAGGATGCCTTCGCGGAGATCGGGCGCGAGTTGCGTGCGCTCGATCCGAACGCGGTGATCTACTACACCTCCGGTCGAGCCTCCCTCGAGACCTCGTACATGTACGCGCTGATGGCGCGCATGCACGGCACCAACAACCTGCCCGATTCCTCGAACATGTGCCACGAGCCAACCTCGGTCGGCCTCAAATCATCGATCGGATCGCCAGTCGGCACCACGATCCTCGAGGACTTCGAATCCACCGATCTGATCCTGTTCTTCGGCCAGAACGTCGGCTCGAACGCCCCGCGCATGCTGCACCCTCTGCAGGAGGCACGAAAGCGGCGTGTTCCGATCATCACGTTTAACCCCCTTCGGGAGCGCGGCCTGGAGCGATTCACCAACCCGCAATCACCGACCGAGATGCTGACGCGGACGTCGACCGAGATCTCGACACAGTACCATCAGGTCAAGGCGGGCGGGGACCTCGCAGCGATCACCGGTATGTGCAAAGTGCTGATCGCTGCGGACCGCGAGGCCTTGGAGGTTGGACGCCCGCGTATTCTCGACGTGGACTTCATCGCCGATCACACCCACGGATTTCGCGAGTTCGTCACATTCTGCGACTCCCAGGAGTGGACGGATATCGAAGCCCGCTCGGGGCTGAGCCGCGAGGCGCTGGAGGCGGCCGCGACGGTCTACGCGCGTGCCCGTTCGGTGATCGCGGTGTACGGCATGGGCCTGACCCAGCATCGCCGTGGCACCGAGGGCGTGCAGATGCTCGTCAATCTCATGCTGCTGCGCGGCAATGTCGGTCGCCCCGGCGCCGGGCTCTGCCCCGTGCGCGGCCATTCCAACGTTCAGGGACAACGCACCGTCGGTATTACGGAGAAGCCGGAACTGGCGCCTCTCGCCAAGCTCAAGGAGCTTTACGGCTTCGAGCCGCCGCGGGAGAAGGGGCGCAACACCGTCGAGGCCTGCGAAGGCATCATCTCCGGGGAGGTGAAAGCCTTCATCGGACTCGGCGGCAATTTCGTGCGGGCCGTGCCGGATACCGTCCGGATGGAGGAGGCCTGGCGATCTCAGCGCCTTACGGTTCAGATCTCGACCAAGCTGAATCGCTCGCATCTCGTCCACGGCGCAGTGTCCTACATCCTGCCCTGCCTCGGTCGAATCGAGGTCGACGTACAGGCGAGCGGGCCTCAGGCTGTCTCCATGGAAGACTCGACCTCATGTTTTCATGGTTCGCGCGGGCAGACTAAGCCGGTGAGCGATCAGGTGCGCTCAGAGCCTTGGATCGTCGCCGAGGTCGCGAAAGCCCTTTTGCCGTTCAATCCGAAGATCGATTGGGATGGTTGGGTCGGTGATTACGCCCGGGTCCGCGATGCCATCGAAGCCACCTATCCTGAAGTGTTTCACGACCTGAACGGCCGGATGTTCCAGCCCGGTGGCCTGCACAAGCCCCTCGCAGCCCGCGACCGCAAGTGGGAGACAGAAACCGGCAAGGCCAATTTCACGGTTCCGGGTGGCCTGGAGGCCGATCCCGATATGCGCAGCAATCGCCGTGACGTGCTTGATTTGATTACGCTGCGCTCGAACGATCAGTTCAACACGACCGTCTATGGCTACGACGACCGCTTCCGCGGCGTGAAGGGCACCCGGATGATCCTGTTCATGAATGGCAATGACATGGAGCGCCTCGGACTCGCCGATGGCGAAACCGTGGACCTTTCCGCCGACGCCGACGATGAATTCCTGCGGGAGGTGAACGGACTCCGGGTGATCAAGTACGGTATCCCCGAGGGCAACGTCGGCGGCTACTATCCCGAACTCAACGCCTTGATCCCGCTCTGGCATTACGATGAACAGGCCAAGACGCCGGCTGCCAAGGCGGTCCCGGTTCGGATCCGCAAGGGGAGACCGATCGCGATTGCCGATTGATGCGATCCGGGCTTTCCGCCGCCGATCCCCTCGACGACCGGCGCGGAAGTCCCATAATCGCAGGTATGGAACGCTCCGACGACGCCCATGAACGCCGCCAGGCCATCATCGACCGGATGCTCGTCGAGGCGCTGCATCCGGCCTTCAACGATCGTAGCCCGAGCCACGATGGACTGCCCGATGATATGCGGACAGTGGTGGACGTACTCCTCGCCAAGGCCGAGGCGCAGCGGCAGCGACGCTTGACCTATGAGGATCTTGAGGAGGCGCTGCCCCCCCGGGACGTTACGGCGGAAGACCTGGAGGCGATCTTCTGGATCCTGTCGGAGCATGGCATCGCCATTGAAGACGGAGGCCCGGCCGAAGATTGAACGCGTCTGCCTTACACTTGGGGTCGACGATCGATCCCTCCAATCCGTTGTGCCGAGCATGGCACATATGCCTGCCACTGCCTCGACCTCTCTCGCATCCGCCGGAGAACCGCTCTATAAGCCGCGCTCCTCCGTGGGACTTTCCGTCATGCGGAGCCGACCGAAAGGCGGAACGGAGACGATTATGGCCGAGCGTTGGACACCGAAGACCTGGCGAAATCTGCCGATCCAGCAGGTGCCCGCCTATCCGGATGCCGCCGCGCTCGAATCGGTCGAGTCGCAGCTCGCGAGTTTTCCGCCGCTTGTATTTGCAGGTGAGGCCCGGAAGCTCAAATCAGCCCTGGCACGGGTTTCCGCCGGCGAGGCATTCCTGCTGCAGGGCGGGGACTGCGCCGAGAGCTTCGACGAGCATTCGGCCGATAACATCCGTGATTTCTTCCGCGTCTTTCTTCAAATGGCGCTGGTCCTCACCTTCGCGGGCGGTTCGCCCGTCGTGAAGGTGGGCCGCATAGCCGGCCAATTCGCCAAGCCGCGCTCCTCTCCGACAGAGACCTTGGACGGAGTGACGCTGCCGAGCTACCGCGGCGATATTGTCAACGGCCTCACTTTCACCGAGGAAGCGCGTGTTCCCGATCCGCGCCGCCAGCTCGAGGCGTATCGGCAGTCGGCGGCAACGCTGAACCTGTTACGCGCCTTCGCCACAGGCGGGTACGCCAACCTGGAGAACTCGCATCGCTGGATGCTTGGTTTCGTGAAGGACTCGCCACAATCCTCGCGTTACGCCGACTGCGCCGAGCGGATGACAGAGACGCTCGACTTCATGCGAGCCATCGGCATCAACCCGGAGACGCACCAGGAAGTCCGTACCACCGATTTCTACACCAGCCACGAAGCCCTGCTTCTGGGCTACGAGGAGGCGCTTACGCGGGTCGATTCCACAAGTGGCGACTGGTACGCCACGTCAGGTCACATGCTGTGGATCGGCGACCGTACGCGCCAGTCGGACCACGCTCACGTGGAATACGCTCGAGGAATCAAGAACCCGATTGGCCTGAAGTGCGGTCCCTCCATGACTGCGGAGGGTCTGATCCGCCTCGTGGATCAGCTCAACCCGGTCAACGAGGCTGGGCGCCTGACATTGATTTGCCGTTTCGGGTCCGACAAGGTGGGCGATCATTTGCCAAGCCTGGTTCGAGCGGTGGAGCGCGAGGGGCGGAACGTGCTCTGGGTCTGTGACCCGATGCACGGCAACACAATTTCGGCCGGTGGCTACAAAACCCGGCCGTTCGAACGGGTGATGCAGGAAATCGAGGGATTCTTCGGCGTCCATCGCGCCGAGGGCACGGTGGCGGGCGGCATCCATCTGGAGATGACCGGCAAGGACGTCACGGAATGCACCGGTGGTGCTCGTGCCCTGACGGCCGAGGATCTGCAGGACCGCTACCACACCTACTGCGATCCGCGCCTGAACGCCGAACAAGCCTTGGAAGTAGCGTTTCTCACGGCGGAACTCGTGAAGCGGGAGCGGTCAGCGATCGAACGGCCGCACCTCGACGCAGCCGAGTAGGGCGAGAGCGATCGGAACGAGCGTAAGCTGGAAGGTCCAATCAGGATCTTCCGGCTTCCACGGTCTCAGTGATCCGGGTTCGGCACCACCATCGCGTCGCCAAAGTGCTGGACAAGGCTCATCTCGAGTTTTCCCGACATCCCGGCGAGGATCGCCATCGCTTCCCGCGCCGGCATCGGCTTCTTGTATGAGCGGCGCTCAGTGAGAGCGGCGTAGATGTCGCAAATAGTCAATAGGCGCACGGTGTCGTTGATTTCAGCGCCAACCAATCCGTCTGGATAGCCTGAGCCATCCAACATTTCGTGATGGTGGCGCACGGCCCCGAGAGTGGCTGTATCGCAGCCGCTTTTACGCAGAATGTCGTAACCGATCACCGGATGACGCCGCATGATTACCATTTCGTCGGCATCTAGGCGGCCGGGCTTGTTCAGGATCTCGAGCGGGATCTGTGCCTTCCCGACATCGTGCAGCAGGGCAGCGCGCACGAAATGCTCCCGATCCTCGGCGCGAAATCCGAGATGCAGGACGAACTGAGCAGCGACGCCAGCGACGAGCAGGCAGTGCTGATAGGTGGCATCATCGTGGGTCCAGACGGTTTCGAGCCACCGGGTCAATCCCCCCTCCTTCACAGCGGCAAGAATCGGATCGAGTCCAGCATCGACTTGCTCCAGGGAGATTGGACCACCGCCTCGGACGCCATCGAAGAGCCCGCTGAGAACTTCCTTCGCCCGGGTCACATTGCGTATGACGGGCTGCGCGAGGGCGTCCGTCTTTTCCGTTTTCATGTCCGCCTGGAGAGCCTGGACGACGAGATGCGGAGCGGTATAGGCGGGAAAACAGATCGTGGCGCCGAGGTCCCTTGCCTGACGCAGGTCATGGTCGGTTGTGGAACGGAGCAGGCAGACAACCGGCACATCGCTCGCCTTGCTGGAGTGCAGAAAGCTCCGCAGGCGGTTCACCGATTCGCGTCGGCTCAACGTAAGGTCGGAAATGATCGCACGCGGAGGAACGCTCGGCGCAGGATCATCACCCGCTGCAACGACTTCGCAATGCGCGATCGTCTTGATGAGCGTCTCCAAGGCCGCACTGCGGTCTGGCCGATCGGTCAGCAGATAAATGGCCCCTTGCGCCATGATGTCCAGACTTCCTCCGAAGACTCGGGTCTACACCCAAATTGCAAACAGGGCGTTTGCGGTACCCGGTTTCAGAAGAGGTTTGCGACACTTTAAGCGGCAGGGATATCGGGCTTGACGTTGATCTCTCTGGATCGCCCGGAGGACATCAAACACCCATATCTGACGCAGCTCCATTTTGAACTCGAACCTATGGAGGGCAGGCCGGATCGGGATAGCGCAAGTTGATGGTCGAGCATTTTTCCTGGGCTCGTAGCGGAACAACAAGCCTTGCTCGCCCGCTAGTTTGGC
The DNA here is from genome assembly GCF_053345175.1 of Methylobacterium sp. M6A4_1b. NCBI lineage: Bacteria > Pseudomonadati > Pseudomonadota > Alphaproteobacteria > Hyphomicrobiales > Methylobacteriaceae > Methylobacterium > Methylobacterium sp. M6A4_1b. Next base: position 29,856 of record NZ_JBKEZQ010000004.1, on the reverse strand, counting down.
CAAGTTTTGAGTCTACGGAACCAGATTAGGAAGCGGTTTTTCTTTCTTAAAGCAATTATCAATAAATAAAAAATGTGCAAATATTTTGTCAAATTTTAAAAAAGCATAATAATTCATTGGTAAAGATACATATTGTGTCGCTAAAAACTATTATTTGAAGCTATACTACGTCTTCTGATTGTCGATGACGCGCACAAATCCTTCGATTCTCGAAACATCGATAAAATCACTTTCGATAAAATCATTTTGTCGCCAATTATTTATTTCTGTTAGTTTAGTTTGATCCGCTACTTGTATTTCACATAGTGATTACCTGGGTGTCCGACACGGTCAATCATCGGTGAGCTGCGCCAAATCCTGAAGCAGATCTTGGCGGCTTGAGAGACATGTGTCGCATATTTTCGCGACGCCCCACGGTCAACTCGCCGCGAAACAGTCTGGTACACCACATACGAATCTCGACGCTTGTTCACGCTACGTTGTGGTTCGTGATGGCCATGTATCACCTGCCGGCATCCTCGCGATGCAGGAATCCACGGCTTGGATGTTGCCCATCCGACGCTTCGATCCCTCGAATCTCGTGTCGTGCATCCTGTGAAGATCGCCATCATCGCGCATCTGAAGTTCCCGATCGCCCAGCCGTACTCGGGGGGGCTGGAGATGCACACGCATTTGCTCGCCTCCGCGCTCCAGGCGCGCGGACATGACGTGACCCTCTATGCCTCGGAGGGGTCCGGCGGCGACTTCGGGCTTGTGACCGTCTGCGCACCCACGGGATGCGCTTTCGACGATGTTTCGGAGGCCCGAATTGATGCCGCGGAACACGCGGCCTACGTACGGATCATGGACTCGGTTGCGGCTGGTGATTACGATTTCGTCCATAACAACAGTCTCCACTTCCTGCCCCTGCTGCGTGCCGGTGAACTTGCTGTTCCGATGGTGACGGCCCTTCACACGCCGCCCTTCGAACCGTTCGTGAGAGGCGTGCGGGCGCGGGCGCGGGACATGACCTTCGCCGCCGTCTCGCCATCGCTTGCACGGGAATGGCACGATCTGATCGGCGATCCGCTGGTGATTGGTAACGGGATCGACCTCCGCGCTTTCGCCTACGCAGCTGAGCCCAAGGGTGAGCCGCACGCGATCTGGATGGGCCGGCTCGTTCCCGAGAAGGGGCCACACCTTGCCATCGACGCTGCCCGGGCCGCAGGCCTGCCGCTCAAGTTTGCAGGCCCTCGCTCCAATCCGGCCTATTGGGACAGCGAAATCGCGCCGCGGCTCGGGGCCGACGTCACCTATCTCGGCCATCTCGGGCACGACGCTCTCGCCCGTCAGGTCGGTGACGCGCACGTCGCTCTGTGCACGCCGCGCTGGGAGGAACCGTTCGGACTCGTGCTCGCGGAATTTCTTGCCTGCGGTACGCCCGTGGCGGCGTTCCGACGCGGGGCAATCCCCGACATTCTCGACGCGACCTGCGGCGTTCTGGCGAGGGCGGACGACGTCGCCGATCTCGGTCGTGCGGTCTCGGAGGCCATCGGCCTCTCGCGCGCCGACTGTCGGCGCCGGGCGGAGCATCTGTTCAACGCGGAGGCGATGACCGACCAGTACGAGGCGCTTTACGCGCTCGAACTGCAGCGCGCCGCTAGCTCCACGATGGTCGCCCGCGTCAGCAATGCCTGAAGCCGATCTCTCCCTCGGTCGTGTCGTCGTCTGTGTACCCGCACGCAACGAGGCCGATGCACTACCGCGCTTACTCCGGTCCCTTGACCGGCAAGACAGCGTCCAGGACGGCACTCGCCTGCGGGTCGTCATTCTCGCAAACAACTGCACCGACGAGACGGTCGCAGTTTTGCGGGCGATGGAGTCAAACGCTCAGGTCCCAAATCTCGCACTCCAAATCATCGAGGCGGTGATCGCTCCGCCCCAGGCGCATGTGGGCACGGCCCGGCGTCGCGCCCTCGACGCAGGAGCGGCTTGGCTGGAGCAGGAAGAAATCGCGGACGGCGTTCTTCTGAGCACGGACGCCGATGCGGTCGCGCCGGCGGATTGGGTAGCGTCGAACCTCAGAGCATTGCGAAACGCCGAGATCGTCGGTGGACGCCTCGTCCTCCACGGTGAAAGACCGGTGGGTGACCCGCGCCTTGCCGCGCTTCATGCCCGGATCGAGCAGTACTGGGTCGCGGTCCGGCGCCTCGAAGAAGTCTTCGACCCACCGGCCCACGACCCGGCGCCGCGCCATGGCGATCATGCCGCCGCGAGCTTGGCCCTGCGTACGGACCTTTATCGCCGGGTCGGCGGACTTCCGGTGCTGCCGTGTGGGGAGGACAATGCCTTGGTCGCCCGAGTGCGGTGGCATGGCGGGCGCGTACGTCACTGCCCGAGCGTCGCGATCGCGGTCTCCGATCGTGGTGACGGCCGGGTCACAGGTGGGATGGCGACCGAGATGCTTCGCCGAGCCCGCGTCGCGGAGGGGCTCGAGCGCTACACACTCCCCCCGGCCGCCCATTGGCGTGCGCTGATCGAGCGGCGTCGAGCCCTGGCGAGTTGCTTCGCCGATCCAGCCGGCGTGACTGCATCACTGCGGAAGTTCGGCATCTCCAAAAACGACCTTGCCGCTATCGACCTCGCGACCTGCCCGAATGCGATCGCCCTGGTCGAGCGAGTCGAAGCACAGGTCGGTGAGGGAATTCCGGAGGCAGTTCCGATCCCGCTCGACGATGCCCTGGCTGGGCTTCACGCAATGCTTGCCGAGACCCAAGGCGTACCCGCCGCGCGGGTCGCATGAGCCGGCGTCCAATCGGCTACTACGTCCACCATCAGGGGGCTGGTCACTGGCAGCGAGCCTGCCTGATCGCGCGGGCCCTGAACCGTCCGGTGACACTGATCGGAACGCTGTCGGACCTCGATACGCGCGCGGCTCCCGGGTCGATCCTCGACCTTCCGGATGATCGGATCGGCGCTGGTTTCGATGGGCAGGACGGGTCTTCGGAGCGCCCTCAGGGTCTCCATTACGCGCCTGTGGGAGCAGACAACGTGCGCGCGCGGATGGGCCGACTCGCCGCCTGGATCGTCGAGGCTGACCCGGCGCTCATTGTCGTCGACGTCTCGGTGGAGATCGCGCTCTTTGCGCGCCTGTTGTCGATACCGACCCTGGTCGTCCGCCTGGCCGGGACACGTACGGATCTGCCGCATCTCGAAGCTTTTCGGAGCGCCGAGCGCCTGCTCGCCTTCTTCCCGCCCGAACTCGACTCGGCGGCGACCCCCGACTGGGTACGCGCGAAGACGTCTTACGTCGGGCTGCTGACAGCTGACGTCATGACCCACGCACCGCCGGAGACGGATGGATCGATCCTCGTCATCTATGGACGCGGAGGCGTCGGAGGCCGAATGTTCGATCTCGCGGCTGCGGCGGTCTCCGTGCCCGACCGCCACTGGCACGTCCTCGGCCCCGTCGACCCCTCCGACATCGTGGCTCCGGACAATCTGCATCTGCACGGCTGGGTCACGGATCCTGCGCCCCATATCGCGCGGGCCGAATTGGTGGTTGGCGGCGGCGGGGACGGAGTCGTTTCGGCGGTGGCGGCAGCGGGGAAGCGCTTCGTCTGTCTTCCCGAGCCGCGAGCCTTCGACGAACAGGTCGAGAAGTCCCGCGCGCTCGCGGCGATGGGCGCAGCAATTCATCACGACTCCTGGCCCGGGCCCGCAGCCTGGCCCGGCATCATCACGGCAGCCTTGAGGCTCGATCCGGCCGTGATCGGGGGGCTGGCGAAGCCGGGCGTGATCGCCCGAACGAGTACCCTGATCTCCGAAGAGGCCAATCGGGCCGAAGCGCGCCGTCATCAGGCGCCGAGTTCTTAGAAGGGCCGGTCCGCGGACACCCGGGTCGCCACAATCTCGTCGGTGCGGGGCACGCGCAGGATCACGATCCCATCGCGCCATTGCGCATTGATCAGCCCGCGCTCTGCAAAAGCATCGAGCCATCCGTCCATGGGCCAGAGCCCATGCCGCTCGTGAAAGCGGGTCGCATTCCGGACGATGTCGGCAAAGTGTTGCAATGGCGGGTCGCAGGCGAGGTGGTGCTGGTGAAAGGCCTGGCCGCTGGCGCTGAACAGCACCGGGATGCCGAGGGCATCGGCCCGGAAGGCGAGATCGGTGTCCTCCGCACCATAGCCGTCGAAGCCTTCGTCGAAACCCCCGAGGCGGTCGAAGGTCGTCGCGCGGACGCCGAAGGCGAGGGACCAGAACAGGCCGGGGTTGTCCGAGCGGGCGAGCCCGTCCGTGGGAAAGCGGCGCACGGGATGGGAGTGCCCGGCCGCGCGCAGCCCGGCTTCCGTCCAGCCATCGGAGACGGCACCGGCCGGCAGGTAGCGGATCTCGCAGCAGATCAGTCCGTCGGCTTCGGCCAGATCGGCGCTGAGGCGCGGCACCAGATCGACCGAGGGGATGCAGTCCACGTCGAGGAAGATCAGGCGTTCGGTCGCAGCGGCGCGCCGTCCAGCGTTGCGAGCCCGCGCAAGAGGCAGGCCGGGGCTATCGAGCACGATGCGACGGATCGGAAAGCCGTAATCCGACAGGGAGGCGGGCTCTGCCCCCATCTCGACGATCACACAGGCCTCTGGATGCGGCCCCCGCGCAACGCCTTCGAGAAGGCGGGCGAGGTGCGCATCGCGGCCTTTGTTCAGGGTGATGAGGGTGGTACCGGCGATCACGGGGCGGACGCGTCCATGGCGACGAAGATCTCGTAGGGTCCGGTGAAGCGAGCGACCATCGCCGGCTCGAGGCGAAAACCGGTCGGGTCATCGGGGATGAGGTCGGTGGTCTGGGAGCGGTGGGCGCCGATCGCGGCGGCCTTCGCCGCGCGGTGGGCGTCGACATCGAGGCGCAGCCCAGTCGGACCGGCTCCGACCTCGGTGCCCGCGGGCAGGTTCCAGCCCCAGACCGGGTAGGCGAAGGTCCGGATCGGGCCGAGTTGGGCCTGTGCGAGGCGGACGATGGCGGCGGCGGCCTGGTGGTCGCAGTGGGGATCGTGACCCCACGTCACGCAGACCGCGCCGGCATCGGCGTCCCGGGCGATCGCGGCGATCCGGGCAGCGGCCACTTCGGCGATCGGGCCGGTGCTCGGGACCCCGGCATCGGGCAGGCGGAGGAAGGTCACGGCCTCGCGCGGAACGCCCAGTATACCAACAGCGTCGACCGTCTCCGTTTCGCGCAGGTCACGCAGTTTCTCCGGCGGATAGAGCGCCGAGTGCGTGTGCGAGCCACAGCCGTCGCTGACGATGACGACCCGGACCTCGCGACCGCGGGCGCGGGCCTCGGCCATGACGCCGCCGCAGCCGAGGCTCTCGTCGTCAGGATGGGGCGCGACGACGACGAGGCCCCGGCCGTCCGTCAGGGCATCGAGGTCCGCGATGGGCAGGCGTTCGGCGGCGGCGAGGAAGGCATCGGCATGCATCGGTGGACTCGGGGGCAGGCGTCGGGGACGCGAGGCGCCTGTCTATCCGGGCCAGTCTGATCGATGTCTGAACGGTCGGCCGACGCCGGCCGGTCAAACGGCGGTGCCGGTCTCCGCCGCGAAATCCGCGATGCCGCCGGCGGTGGTGAGCCAGATCTCGTCGCGACGGGCTGCGATATGGGCGAGCGCCCGGCGCAAGGGGCGCAGGCGGTGCGGCTGGCCGACGATGTAGGGATGGAGGGCGATGCCCATCACCAGGGGGGCTGTGCGCGACTGCTCCAGCATCTCGTCGAAGGCCTCGACGATGGCGTCGGCGAATTGCTGGCCGGTCTCCTTGCGGGCCACGATGGCGGGAATGTCGTTCAGCTCCTGCGGATAGGGCACCGCCAGGATGCGGCCGCCATCGCGGGTGGAGAACCAGGTCGGCTGGTCATCGTGGCACCAGTCGAGCAGGTAGCGGTAGCCCGCCTCCGCGAGGAGGTCGGGCGTCCGGTGGCTCTGCGAGATCCACGGTCCGAGCCAGCCTCTCGGCGGCCGACCCTCCTGGACGGTCAGGATCGCGGTGGCCTCGGCGATGAGGGCGCGCTCCTCGGCCTCTTCCCGGTCGCCCTGGCGCTCGGTGTTGGTGCGGCCGTGCCCGACGATCTCGTCGCCGCGCGCCCGGAAGGCCTCGATCAGGCCGGGGCAATCGGCGTAGAGGCGGCTGTTGACCAGCACGCTCGCGGGCATCCTCAGCGCGTCGAGGATCTCCTTGATCCGCCAGGCGCCGACCCGGTTGCCCCAATCGCGCCAGGCGTAGTTGAGCACGTCCGGCTGCGGTCCGCCCGGCGCGAGTTCGGCCCCGAGGCCGCGGCCGAAGTCGAAGCCCTCGAGGTTCAGCCCGAGATAGACCGCCAGGCGCTTTCCGCCGGGCCAGTCGTAGACCGGCCGGTCGGGCAGGGCGCTGTAGGCGTAGCGGCCGTGATGCGGCGCGGGCGTGTCGGTCATCGGGGGTCTCGGAAGCGGGTCAGGACGGGTTGAGAAGCGCGGGCTGGCGTCGGTCCACCCAGCGGGTCACGGCGTCGTAGGCGGCGCCGAGCTGCAGGCAGGCGCGCTCGCCGTTGTTGGGGCCGACGATCTGAATGCCGGAGGGGCGCCCGGCCGGATCGAACCCCGCCGGGACGTTGAGGGCGGGCAGGCCGCTCATGGTGACGGGAATCGTGACCTCCATCCAGCGGTGATAGGTGTCCATCGCCCGGCCACCGACGCATTTCGGCCAGTGCTCCTCGACGTCGAAGGGGAAGACCTGGGTCGAGGGCATCAGGAGAAAGTCGTAGCGCTCCTGGAACCGGCGCACGGCCTCGTACCAGGCGGTGCGGCCCTCCTGCGCGGCGGCGACCTGTTCGGCGGAGAGGGAAAGCCCGCGCTCCACTTCCCAGACCGCCTCCGGCTTGAGCAGCGCCCGGTAGGCGGGCTCTTCGTAGAGGGGGCGCAGGTTGGAGGCGGTCATCCAGGCGCGAAGGGTGAGCCAGTCGCGCCAGACCTTGCCCATGTCGAAGCGCGGACGGTCCCACTCGACCTTGGCACCGAGCGCCTCGAAGGCCGGGAGGGCGCTGCGATCGAGGTCGAGCACGCCGGGCTCGAAGGGCAGGTAGCCGCCGAGATCGTCGAACCAGGCGATCCGGGCACCGGTGAAGTCTCGTTTCAGGTTCTCCTTGAAGATCGCGGGGTCCTGCGTGTTGGCGTAAGGCACCCGCGCGTCGTAGCCGGCCTGGACGGAAAGCAGCAGTCCGAGATCGGCCGGGGAGCGCCCGATCCCGCCCGAAACACCGAGGCCGGGGGTGAAGGCGTCCTTGGTCTCGATCGGGATGCGCCCGTAGCCGGTGCGCAGGCCGAACAGGTTGTTGAAGGCGGGCGGGTTGCGCAGGGAGCCGGCATGGTCGCTGCCGTCGGCGACGGGCTGCATGTGCAGGGCCACCGCCACCGCCGCGCCGCCGCTGGAGCCCCCGGAGGTCTTGGTCGGATCGTAGGCGTTCCGGGTGGCGCCGTAGACCGGATTGAAGGTCTGCGAGCCGAGGCCGAATTCCGGCATGTTGGTCCGGCCCGTGAAGATCGCGCCGGCCCGGCGCAGGCGCTTGACCATGATCGAATCGGCCGCCGCGATGCGATCGCGGAAGATCGGCGACCCTTGCGTGAAGGGCAGTCCCTTGACCGCATCGATGTCCTTCACCGCGTGGGGGAATCCATGCAGCGGCCCAAGGAATTCGCCGCGCGCCGCCTGTCCGTCGCGCTCCTCGGCGGCGGCAAGGAGCGCGCCCCGGTCGCGCAGGGCCACGATCGCGTTGACCGTGGGATTCAGCCGCTCGATCTGGTCGAGATAGGCGGTCATGACCGCGACGCAGGAGACGCGACGGGCGTGGATCGCCGCCGAGAGGTCGACGGCGCTCAAGCTGAGGATGTCGTCGCGCGAAGCTCCGCTCGCCGCTGGATCGGCCGGGGCGATGGATGGGTCTGTGCTCATGCTCGTGCTCTGGAACGCGCCCCGGCATGCCAACGGCGCCCGGGACGGCACCGGTCCTCAGGCCGGAAGCCGCCGCTCCTGAAAGGCGTGGCAGGCCACACCTTCGACCAGGGCCGGGACCTCGATGCGGCAGCGCTCGTTCGCGAAGGGGCAGCGCGGATTGAAGGCGCAGCCCGATGGGGGGTCGATGGGGTTCGGGATCTCGCCCGAGACGGGGATGCGCTTGCGCCCGGTGAGCCCGATGTCCGGAACCGCATCGAGCAGCATGCGCGTGTAGGGATGTTTCGGAGCACGGAAGAGTTCCCGTCCGTCTGCGATCTCGACCACGCGCCCGAGATACATCACCCCGATCCGGTTCGCCATGTGGCGCACGACGGCGAGGTTGTGGCTGATGAAGAGGTAGGTCAGCCCAAGGCGGTCCTGCAGGTCGCGCATCAGGTTGAGGATCTGCGCCTGCACCGACACGTCGAGGGCCGAGGTCGGCTCGTCGCCCACCAGGAACTCCGCCTCCGAGGCGAGCGCCCGGGCGATGGCGATGCGCTGGCGCTGGCCGCCGGAGAATTCGTGCGGATACTTCACCCCGTCGTCGGGATGGAGGCCGACGAGGCGGAGGAGTTCGCCGACGCGCTCGCCGATGGCGGCCTCGCCCTGAAGCAGGTTGAAGGCCCGGATCGGCTCGGCGATGATCCGCCGGACCCGCCAGCGCGGGTTCATCGACGCGTAGGGGTCCTGGAAGATCATCTGGATGCGCCGGCGCAGGCGACGGCGGGCCGCCGCCTGGCGCGGGTCGGTCATGGAGATCCCGGTGATGCGCACGTCGCCGGCGCTCGGGGGCAGCAGGCCCACCACCATGCGGGCGACCGTCGACTTGCCCGACCCGGATTCGCCGACGAGCGCGAAGGTCTCGCCGCGGCGGATCTCGAAGCTGACGCCGTCGACCGCCCGCAGGATCTGCCGCGGTTGGCGCTCGATGATCCGGGCGAGCCAGGGACGCGACACGTCGAAGGTGCGGCGCAGGCCTTCGATCGCGACGTAGGGAGCGTCCGTCCGGGCGCTCGGCGCGGGCGGCGGCATCACGGGCGCATTCATGCGGCGGAGGCCTCCGAACGGTCGTAGAGGTGGCAGGCGACTTGGTGTGTTCCGACGGAAATCGGATCGGGCCGCTCCACCACGCAGCGGGTGAAGGCGGAGGGGCAGCGCGGATGGAAGGCGCAACCGTTCGGAATGCTCGAGAGCCGGGGCATCGAGCCCGGGATCTGGGCCAGCCGGTCGGTTTCCTGGGCCAGCGTCGGGATCGCCCCCATCAGGCCCTTCGCATAGGGATGGAGCGGGTTCTGTACCACGTCCCGCACGGGGCCGATCTCGGCGATGCGGCCGGAATACATCACCGCCACCCGGTCGGCGGCCTCGGCGATCACGCCCATGTCGTGGGTGACGAGCATCACGGCGGTGCCGCGCTCGGTCCCGAGGCGCTTCAGGAGCGCGATGATCTGGGCCTGCACCGAGACGTCCAGCGCCGTCGTCGGCTCGTCCGCGATGATGAGTTCGGGCTCGGCGGCCAGCGCCAGGGCGATCACCACGCGCTGGCGCATGCCGCCGGAGAATTCGTGGGGGTAGCCGTCGATCCGCCGTTCCGGCGCCGGGATGCCGACCTCGGCCAGGAGGTCGATGGCGCGCTGGCGCGCCGCCTTCTCGGACAGGTCGGTATGGGTGCGGATGGTCTCCACGAGCTGCCGCCCGACGCGGTAGAGCGGGTTGAGGCTCGTCAGCGGGTCCTGGAAGATCATTCCGATGCGCCGGCCCCGGATGCGCCGCATCGCCTCGGGCGAAAGGGTGTCGATGCGTTCGCCCCGCAGGAGGATCTGCCCGCCGACGATGGCGCCGGGCGGGTCGATGAGGCCGATGACGGCCGAGCCGGTCACCGACTTGCCCGCCCCGGATTCGCCGACGACGCCGAGAATCTCCCCTCGGGCGATGTCGAAGGAGACGTCGTCGATGGCCGTCAGGGTGCCGCGCCGGCCGGCGAAGGCGACGCGCAGGTTGCGGACCGAGAGGACGGGCTCTGTCATGCCGACGCGATCACTGGAGTTTCGGATTCAGGGCGTCGCGCAGCCAGTCCCCGAGCAGGTTGATCGCCAGGACGAGTCCGGCGAGCGCCAGGCCCGGGAAGGCGACGATCCACCACTCGCCGGAGAACAGGAAGCGGTTGCCCGTGCGAATCAGGGTCCCGAGGGACGGCATCGAGTCCGGCAGGCCGGTACCGAGGAAGGACAGCGTCGCCTCGGTGATGATCGCGAGCGCCAGGTTGATGGTGGCGATCACGAAGACCGGCCCGAGGACGTTGGGCAGGACGTGCCGGATCATGATCACCGGCGAGGACAATCCGATCAGCCGCCCGGCCTGCACGTAGTCCTTGTTCTTCTCCACCAGCACGGAGGAGCGGACGGTGCGGGCATACTGTACCCAGAACGACAGCCCGATCGAGAGCACGATGAGCCCGATGGCGGCGTTCGTGTCCATCTGGCTCCCCAGCGCCGCCTTGGCGACGCCATCCACCACCAGGGCGATCAGGATCGCCGGGAAGGTGAGCTGCACGTCGGCGACGCGCATGATCAGGGTATCGACGAAGCCGCCGAAGTAGCCCGCCACCAGGCCGAGCAGGATGCCGAGCGTTCCAGAGACCAGCACGCCGAGGAGCCCGACCACCAGGGACAGCCGGAGGCCGTAGAACACCGCCGAGAGCACGTCGCGGCCCTGGTCGTCGGTGCCGAGGGCGAAGGGGGCGACGCCCTCGGCGTACCAGAGCGGGGGCAGGTTCGAGTTCATGAGCTCGAGCTGGGCCGGGTCGTAGGGGTTCTGGGGCGAGATCCAGGGCGCCGCCACCGCGAGGAGGACGAAGACCAGCGTCACCGCGAAAGCCCCCATGGCCAGCTTGGAGCGCCTGAAGCTGGCATAGACGTCGGAATCGAGGAAGCGGGCGAGCGTCGAGCGCTTGGCCGGCATCTGTGAGGCGAGCGGAGCGTCCGGCAGGGAAGCGCTCATGAGGCCCGTCCGGTGGAGAGGCGCAGGCGCGGATCGACGATGGTGTAGAGCACGTCCACCACGAGGTTGATGACGACGAAGATGGCGGCGACCAGCAGCAGGTAGGCCGCCATGATCGGGATATCGACGTTCTGCACGGCCTGGACGAAGAGCAGGCCCATGCCGGGCCATTGGAACACAGTCTCGGTGATGATCGAGAAGGCGATGACCGAGCCGAGCTGGAGACCCGCGATGGTGATGACCGGCACCAGCGTGTTCTTCAGGGCGTGGCCGAGATGGATCGAGCGGGTGGTGAGGCCCCGGGCCCGGGCGAAGCGGATGTAGTCGGTGCGCAGCACCTCCAGCATCTCGGCGCGCACCAGCCGCATGATCAGGGTCATCTGGAACAGCCCGAGGGTGACGGAGGGCAGGATGAGCGCGCGCAGGCCGGAGGCGGTGAGGAAGCCGGTGGTCCACCAGCCCAGCCGCACGGTGTCGCCCCGCCCGAAGGAGGGCAGCCAGCCCAGGGTCACCGAGAACAGGAAGATCAGTAGGATGCCGATGAGGAAGGTCGGCAGGCTGATGCCGACGAGGGAGATCGCGAGGAAGATCTTGGCGAGCCAGGTGTCGCGCCGCAGGGCGCAGTAGACCCCCATCAGGATGCCGACGGTGAGCGCGAAGAGCGTGGCGCAGAGCGCGAGTTCGAGGGTGGCGGGCATGCGCTCGGCGAGCAGCGCGGAGACCGGCTGGCGGAACTGGTAGGAGGTGCCGAACTCGCCGCGGACCACGTTGCCGGCATAGCGCAGGAACTGGACGGCCACGGAATCGTCGAGGCCGAGATCCTTCCGGATGGCCACGCGCTCGGCATAGGGCGTGTCGACGCCCACGATCTGGTTCACCGGATCGCCGGCGAAGCGGAACATCGAGAAGGCGATGAGACCGACCGCGAACAGCACGGCGATGGACTGGAGCAGGCGCTGGAGGACGAAGGCGATCATGCGTGGCCAATCCGGGCGTCCACATCGCGAAGACCGGCACGCTGAGCGATGGTAAAGAGTGGCGCGCCGTCCTTCCGGGGCGCCGCAGGCGAGCCCGGAGCCGAAGGGGCGCGCCAGCGGCGTGCAATCCAGAACCGCCTACGGTGTAAAGTCCTGCGCCACCTTCGTTTCTGGATCCCGGGCTCCGCTGCGCGGCCCCGGGACGACGGGGTGCTCCGTGAGCCATTTCGGCGTACGACCGAGCGGATGCGATCGCCCATTCTCCGCCGGGAAGGGATACGGGTCGGTGCGACGTCCTGAAACCGATCGGCCAAAGATCTCACGGCTGCTTCGAGACCCAGTACAGCATCAGCATGTTGTCCGGGCGCTGGACCAGGGTGACCTTCTTCGACACGCCCCAGGCCAGGGCCTGCTGGTGGAGCGGGATGAAGCCCCAATCGGCCTGGATGGTTTCGAAGCCTTCCTTGATCTGCGCATTCCGCTTGGTCTGGTCGCTCTCGGCCTCGACGGAATCGGCCAGCGCGTCGACCTTCGGGTTGCAGTAATTGCCGAGATTCCAGTTGCCGCGGCCGGGCTTTGAGCCGTTCCGGCAGCCGGCGATCTCGAACAGGATGTTGTGCGAATCCTGGGAGGAGGGGGTCCAGCCGACGAGGTAGAAGGAAGTGTCGTAGGCCGGCGCCAGCACCTTGGCGAAGTATTTGGCCTTGGGCTGCGCGTTGAGGTTCACCTTCACGCCGACCCGGGCCAGCATCGAGACCACGGCCTGGCAGATCGCCTCGTCGTTGACGTAGCGGTCGTTCGGGCAGTCCATGCCCAGCGAGAAGCCGTCCGGGTAGCCGGCCTCGGTGAGGAGCGCCTTGGCGCGCTTCGGATCGTACTCGGGACGCTTGAACTCGGAGGCCCGGGGGAACAGCACCGGCGCGATCAGAAGGGCCGAGGGCACGGCCTGCCCGCGCATGACGCGCTTGGCGATCGTCTCCTCGTCGATGGCCCGGTAGAAGGCCTCGCGGACGCGGACGTCCTTGAACGGGTTCTTGCCCTTGACGCTCGAGTCCTTCAGCTCGTCGCGGGACTGGTCCATGCCGAGGAAGATGGTGCGCAGTTCCGGCCCGGCCATCACGGTGGCGGTGCCGCTGGCGTTGACGCGCTGCGCGTCCTGCAGGGGCACGGGATCGATCCAGTCGACCTCGCCGGAGATCAGCGCGGCGACGCGGGTGGCGTCGTTCTGGATGGTCGTGAAGACCGCCTCGTCGAGGTTCGACTCGATCTTTCCCCAGTAGTCGGGGTTCTTCTTGAACACCGTGCGCACGCCCGGCTGATGCTCGGTGACGACGAACGGCCCGGTGCCGTTCTCGTGCAGGGCGGCGTAGCTGGTGGAGGTGGCGCTCGGCAGGGTCGGGGCGACGGCGCCGTTCTTCTCGGCCCAGGCCTTCGACATGATGTACCAGGTCGAGAACTGGTACAGGGCGATGGGGTTGGGGCTTTTGAGCTTCATGTCGACGGTGTGGTCGTCGATCTTCACCCATTCGGCGTCGGACGGGACGTTGGTGGTGAAGTTCGAGCCCGGGGCGCGCACGCGGTTGGCCGAGAAGATCACGTCGTCGGCGGTGAAGTCCGAGCCGTCATGGAACTTCACGCCCTTGCGGAGATGGAAGCGCCAGCGCGTCGGCTCCGGATTTTCCCAGGATTCCGCCAGCATGGGCGTGAGCTTCAGGTCCTTGTCGCGGGTGATGAGCGAGTCGAACACCGCGCCGTGCATGCCGATCGTGAAGCTTTCCTTGAGCGAGTAGGGGTCGAGGGACTTGATGTCGCCCTGGAAGGCGAAGCGGAAGACGTTCGCCGCATCGGCCGCCACGGTGCCGGAGAGGCCGATCAGCCCGGCGAGGGCGGTGGTCGAGACGAACGCTTTGACCCTGGACTTCAACAAGAGACCCATCCTCTTCGCATCTGTTTTCCGTGCGGCTCGGCCCACCTTGGCATGGATCGGGCCAAGCCCGAACGCCGTTCTCGCCACCGTCCACCTCCATGCTGCGGGCCGGAGGCCGCCAACCGATCGGACCCCGCGATGCTCAAAAATTGGTCAACAGCGGTGAAACGGTCAAGCCTGGCCCGGGCGGCGCCCCGGTGCGCCGGCGTCGCGGCTGAACAGGAAGGCGCCCGGACCGGTTGAACGGGCATCCCCGATCCGACAGCCGCTTGCCTCGTCGGGACCAGGAGACCGGACGCATGTCGGCCCCCGCGGATCCCTCGACCGGCACGGCCACACCGGTGGCCGGATCCGGTCTCGCGGCGGTGGACCGGCTCGCCGTCCACAGAATGGATAAGATCCGGAGCATCCGTCATGGCCGATCTCGAGCACACCCTCCGGCGCTTCCAGGGCCTCCTGGTGGCCGAACAGCCCGTCGACCTCGGGGAGGCGGAGGAGGCGATCTGGGCCTATCTCTCCCAGGCGCAGGGGCTGTCCGCGCAGGTCGAGGCCCTCGCCCGCCTTCAGGACGCGGTCGACCGCCTGGATAGCCGCTCGCCGTTTCTGCCGAACCTGCGCGCCGCCCTCGACCGGCACCGCACCCGCCTCGCCGAGCCCTCCGCCTGAGGTCGGCCGCTCAATCTTCCTCGACTAGGTGCCGGTAGGCCGCCTCCGCGACCCCGTAACTTCCGCCGGCCGCCTCCTGCAACCGGGCGCGATCCGTGATCGTGATCCGGCCGCGGCGGGCGCGGATGTAGCCGGACCCTTCGAGGTTCTGGACCGCGAGCGTCACGCCCGAGCGCTGCACGCCCAGCATCACCGCGAGCACCTCGTGGGTGAGGAGGAGATCGTCGCCCTCGACCCGGTCGTGGCACATCAGCAGCCAGCGTGCGAGGCGCGTTTCGATGCCGAAGCTGGCATTCACGAACGCCGTTTGCCGGGCCTGGAACAGCTCGGATTGAACGAAGCGCAGCATCCGGCGCCGCAGGGACGCACTGCGTTCCATCGCGTCCTGGAGATCCGGAAGCTCGATGGCGAGAGCCGACCCGCAGATCTGGACGACGTGCTCGTAGGGTGAACTCCTCGATCCGAGAATGACCGTCGAGCCACCGACGAATCCCTCGGGGCCGATCATCCCGACTTCGAGCCGGGTGCCGCCGATCTGCATGATGAGGGAGACGAGACCGGACTCGACGAAGTAGGTCCGCTCCAGCGGCGCGCCGGACCGGATGAGAACCTGCCGGGCCGGAAGGTCCACGCGATGAAGGTGCGGCTGGAGCAACCTCAGGTCGTCGGACGACAGCGTTCGCAACAATCGGTTACGTGGCGAGATCTGCATTCGTGGTCGTCGAGCCTTGTTCTCTTGGGTCAGAGAACCAAGCCTCTCCCGCCTGGGCGAGGCCATAGCGAAGGTCGAGCACTAGATCAATCGAAGATGGAAACTCGCCCATCGACCATCTAGACGCAGCAGCGGCTACGGATAAACATAGGTTAACCGTTCGAAATCATACAAATTTGTATGCTGCGATTACAACGGCTGAGGCGTCGGGATAAATGACTGCAGTTTGCCGCCGGCAGTCCCGCACAGATATCGAGAGCAGAGCGACATGATCGCGTCGGATCGACGAACCGGCGTATCTTGCCGGACAAGCGAGGCTTCCGACGTCCGTCCGAAACCTCTCTCACGGCGGATGCCGCAAGATCGCCTCCCTCCGGGCCACAGGCATCGGCTCGCGGGCCCCTTCGATGGCCCGCCCGCCCGCCGCGCGCGCGGCCTCCCGCCGGCGCCCGACGACGAGCCGCCCCCGCACGCCACCTGACCGCTGATCGCCGCACCTCTCGGCGAGGGCGGACGCGATCCGATGACCGTTGCCAGAACCACGGACACCGACTTGTCGTCTCATTCTCCGACCCCGCTCTTCGACCCGTCCAATGCGCTGATCCGCAAGCTCGAAGGATTCAATCCCCTGTCGGATGCCGATCGGGCGGTGCTGCAGCGCATCAGTGCCCATGGTCACATCGTCGGACCGCGCGTCGACCTGATCCGCGAAGGAGAACCGCCGGAGGGCGTGATCCTGATCATGGAGGGCCTCGCCTGCCGGCAGAAGCACCGCGCCAACGGGGCTCGGCAGATCACGGCCTATCTCGTCCCCGGCGACGCCTGCGATCTCGACGTGGCGCTGCTCGCCCGGATGGACCACACCATCACCACCCTGTCCGCCTGCCGCGTGGTCCGCATCCCCTTCGACGTCGTCAAGCGCGTCATGGACGAGCATCCGGCGATCGCCAGATCCCTGCGCCTCGGAACGCTCGTGGACGAGGCGACCCTGCGCGAATGGCTCGTCAACGTCGGCTGCCGATCGGCGATCGAGCGCATCGCCCACCTGTTCTGCGAGCTCCTGGTGCGGCTGCAGGTGGTCGGATGCGCCAGCGAGAATTCCTATGAGTTTCCGGTGACGCAGCTCGATCTGGCCGACACGGTCGGTCTCTCGAACGTGCACGTCAATCGTTCGCTTCAGGAACTCAGGCGCCAGGGCGTGATTGAACTCAAGGGCAGGACCCTGACGATTCTCGACCGTCAACGTTTGAAATCGATCGCGGAATTCAACTCGAAATACCTGCACCTGGGAACGCGGGCCGCCGCATGATCATGAAACTCCAGCCCGTTCAGATCGCGACGGGCAGCAGCGACCGCGAGAGCCGGTTGGTGTTCGAGGACGGTCTGCTCGTCGCCGTGCTCGTCCAACTCTCGAGCGAGCATGATTCCGAGGCTGGGCATTGGTTCCTGGAGGCTGGATTCGGACGGGTCGATGATCCGCACGCGCCGATCTTCGCGGATCTCGACGAGGCGCAGGCCTGGATCGCCCGGCAACTCTCCGAAACCCGTCCTTCCGGCTGACACCGCGCCGGAGGGCGGCCCGACGCCGGCCTCGCCGCCGACTTTCCTGCGACTTGATGTGTGTGAATGCGCGGCGGGTGAGACTGCCCCACGTCTCTGGAAGGTCGGATCGCCAGCGGTGCGACCGGGTCTCGCCGATGCCTTTCCCCCCGATAGCATCGGCGAGACCTTTTCGGCGGCCCTGAGCGTTCGGCTCGGTCTGCGTCAGCGATCGCCTTGACGTTCCGGGCGATGGGCAAGTCGCTGTCTCGCGCTCGACAGCGCCTTGCCGGACCGGCGAACGGCGCTTCCGGAAACGGGTTCAGACCTTGAAGTTCATCAGCAATGCGCTGGCGGAGGCCGTGTTCGTGCGCGTGCCGCCGGAGCCGTAGGGGCTCGTCTGGTCCTGGCGCGACTGAAGTTGCTTCACGAAGGTCGTGAGGAGATCGTTCGTGCTCTGGGTGGTGAGATCGGTGGCGTTCGTACCTGCGTCGGCGGAGGCGGGCTTATCGTCGACCGGCGGAGGGCCGCCGTGATGGTGGCCGCCGCTTCGGCCTCCGACACTGGCGACGGACGATCCACCGGACTCTCCATTCAGGACCGACGTCAGCGTCTTGGCCTGCTCGCTCGTCAGGCTTCCGTTCTGGACCTGCTGGCCGATCAGGTCGTCGATCCGCGCCTTCATATCCTCCGGATCGAGGCGCGCCTGTCCCGATGCGGCGGCCCCATCCGAGCCCTTCAGAGCGGCGTCGATGGTGTCGACCGCCGTATCCAGCGCGGTCTGATCGGTGCTGGTGATCGAACCAGAGGCGCTCTGCGCCGCGATGCGGTCGTGCGCCCGCATTTGCGGGGATGGAAACACCGGGCCTTGCGAGCCTGAGATCGACGACATCGCCACCTTCCCGAGCGTGGGTAATTATCCCACGCATATGTTGGGCCGCGTCGGTTAAGGCTTCGTGAGCGCAGCCCCGCTTTTTGCGCCGTACCGATCAGCCAGCCGAAAAGCTTTCCGCGCAGACCGTCGAATGCATGCCGGACAATGTGGCGGCCGGACCGTCCGTTCCGGGGCAGACAGCCTTTCAGGGATGGGCCGAGGCGCGGATCGGCTCTGTCATCGGGCGCGCCTCACAGGGTGAGGAAACGAGGGTCTCTGTACGGCCCTCCGCGCCGTCGTGCACCGGGGCCGATCGCCTTCAGAGGGCGAGGACCAGGAGGAGAACCGTGGCGATCACCGGGACGGCGCAGATGAGCAGGTCGATCAGCAGACCCTGCCGGTCCTGCGCCTGAGAGGAGGCGGGGCGGTTCGGCGGCGGCGCCGCGATGCCGGCCTTCACTGGGCGCTCGACGGGCCGGGGATCGAAGCCATCCGGCCGGCGGTCCGGAGGCGCGGGGCAAGGATCCCGATGGCTTTCGTGGCGTCCGCCACGACCGTCCCGTCGATGGTCGGTCCGCGCCCGGCATAGCGCAGTCCGAGTGCGGTCAGGCCCAGACCCGCGATGACCGCGAGCCCGCGCGCGATCATCGCCACGGACCGTCCCGGCACGAACTGTCGTGCCGGGACGGCCGCGTTCAGGGGCGGCAGAGGCTTTGTGGGATGGAGGGGCCTCAGCTCGGCCATGGCAGCGCTCCGCAAGGAAAAACAGGCATGGATCCAATACGTGGGCAAATTTCCCACGTCAATCCAAGATCTGTGAGTTCGGGTGCCGGCGCGCACCACGTGGGATTGTCTCCCACGGAGCGACGGCTATGCTCGTGCGATGGCCGATTCATCCGAGGCTCCCTCCGAGGGCGCGAACCTGCATGCCCCCGTCGCGCGTCTCCTGCGACCGCTCGTCCGCCTGTTCGTGGCGCGCGGCATCACCTTTCCGGCCCTGACGACCCTCCTGCGCGAACTCTACGTCAACGTGGCGGAGTACGATTTCGCGCTGCCTGGGAAGGAGCAGACCGACAGCCGCGTCAGTCTCCTGACGGGCATCCACCGCAAGGAGGTCAGCCGCCTGCGCGGGGCCGGAGCGCCGGTCAGCGCCGTCCCGTCCTCGGTGTCTCGGACCAGCCGGATCATCGCGCGCTGGCTGGCGGACCCGGCCTTCACCGATGCGGAGGGCCATCCCCGACCGCTGACGCGGGCGGGCGAGGGGAAGGGGGGGTCCTTCGAGGATCTCGTCACCGCCGTCACCCGCGACCTGCGCCCGCGCGCCGTGCTCGACGAATGGCTCGACCGCGGGCTCGTCGTCGCCGATGCCGACGGCCATATCGTGCTCGCCGAGGCGGCCTACGTGCCGAAGGGCGGTGGGGAATCGCAGCTCTATTATTTCGGGCGAAACCTGCACGACCACATCGCCGCCAGCGTCGCCAACATCACCGAACCCGACCCGCGCTTTCTCGAGCGGGCCGTCCACTACGACGGTCTCTCGAAGGCGCTGGCCGAGCGCCTGGAGGCACGTGCCCGCGAGATCGCCATGGAGGCGCTGCAACAGGCCAACCGCGAGGCCCATGCGGCCTGCGAGGCCGATTCCGGCGGGACCCATCGCTGGAATTTCGGCGTGTACATCTATGCCGAGGATGCGCCGCCCGCAGCGGCGAAGGCGTGAGGGCCGCCGCCATGCGCGCACCGAACCGCCGCGACGCCCTGCGCCTGCTCGCCTCGGCACCCTTCGCCCTGGCCGCGAGCGCCGATCCGCTCCCGCCGATCCGCGACCAGGGCATCGGCGGCACCGGCGCGCGCCCGAGCCCTCCGCCCGGCGACGGACCGAACGGGGAGGGCGACCGCGGCCTCGGCGGCACCGGCGTGATCGGGACGATCCGCAAGTTCGGATCGATCATCGTCAACGACCTGCGCATCACCTACCCGAAGGACGTCCAAGTCCGGATCGACGGACGACCGGCGACGGCCGGCGACCTGCGCATCGGGCACGTGGTCCGCGTCGTCGCCCTGCAGGCCGACAGCACGCTCTCCACCAGCCGCATTGATGTCACGAGCGAGGTCGTCGGCCCGGTCGAGGCGATCCGGCCGGGCGGCCTGACCGTGCTCGGCCAGCACGTCGCCCTGCCGCCGGCGCAGCGCGACGGCTGGACCGTGGGCGAGCGGGTCGCGGTGAGCGGGTTGCGCCGCCCCGACGGCGTCGTCGTCGCGAGCCTCGTCGAGCGCCGGCCGGAGGGACCCGCGCGGGTCGCCGGCCTGGTCCGACGCGGCCCGGACGGCACGCCGATGATCGGCGCTCTCCGGCTCCTCGGCGCCGATGCCGGGCAGGTCGGGCGGCGCGCCATCGTCTCGGGCGACCCGGCCGGGGCCGGCCTGACCGTCACCGGACTCGAGGAGGCGCGCGCCCTCTTCGTCCCGGGTCTGCGCCGGGTCTCGATCGAGGCCTATGTCGGGCGCAACGGGCAGGGCCTCCAGCTCGGCTCCGGTTTCGACGTCGCCGGCCGCTCCGATCCGGGATTGCCCCGCCGCGGCAGCGTCCGCGCCATCGTCACCGCCGGGCCGTCGCGCGACGGCCGCCTCAGCGTGGAGAGCCTTCGGATCGATGCGCGCGGCAGCGAGCACCCGGGCCTTCGGGACGGGACCGATCGCGGATCGCTGCCGCGGCTCGATGGCCGTGGCTCCGAGGGAGGTGGCTTGCAGGGACGTGGCTCGCAGGGACATGGCGTCGACGGACGGGGCTTGGACGGCCGCGTGCCCGGAGGGCAGACCGGCGGTGCACCGCGCTTCGACATCGACACGCGTGCGCCGGCGGGCGCCGAGCGCGGTCGGCCGGGCGGCGGGTACGGCGGCGGCCCCGGCGGATTCGAGCGCCCCGGCGGCTTCGGGCGCGGTCCGGACGGAAGCGGCGGTTTCGGGGGCGGCCCCGGGCGTGGACCGGGAAGTGGTGCAGGACCGGGTGCAGGATCGGGTGGAGGACCGGGCGGACGCTGAGGCGCCGCTCCGGCTTGGTCCACCGCGGCGAGGACTACGGGGCCGGAACGCCGAGGGCGGTTCCGAGCCGTGCCCGGCAGCGGGTCAGGCTCCGGAAGGCGCGCCCCGAATCCCGCGCCAGGCGGATCAGAGCGGGAATCTGGCTCGGCTGGCGCGTGATCGCGGCGAGCACCGCCAGGATGTCGGGCTCCCCATCGGGCTTGAGCGCCTGTGCGGCGAAGGCCGGGATCGCGCGGTCGGCCGGATCGCAGACGATGCGCAGGGCGGCGAAGGGCAGGCCGTACCGTTCGGCATAGGCGGCCGCGACATGGGATTCCATGTCGACCCCGGCGCTGCCGGTGGCGTCGCGAAGGGCCGCCTTGGCCGCCACGTCGAGGACGGCCGCATCGACGCCGGCGAGCACGCCGTCACGGACCGTCGGACCGGAACCGGCGAGGGCGCGCATCCAGGCGGCGGCGATGGCCGGATCGGTCCGATAGCGCCGGGCGGGCGTGACGATGGCCGTGGCCACCAGCACGTCCCCGGGGACCAGCGCCGGATCGAGCCCGCCGGCGATGCCGATGCTGACGACGGCACGGCAGCCGGGCGTGGGCCGCGCCGCGAGCAGGGCACGCAGGCGTTCGGGATTGCCGCCCGCCCCCACCGCGAGGACACCGGGGCCCGCGGCGAGGCGCGCCTCCTTGGCCAGGCCGGTGACGGCCAGGACGGGGAGGGCGCCGGCCGCGGTGACCGCGCTCATGTCGTTGCTCGATCGACCGCGAACCGACGCCTTCGCATCACATGCCGAAGGCGACCTTCCGGGTGTTGCTGCGCTGGAGGTTGCGGTAGCGCGCCATCGCCCAGAGCGGGAAGAACTTCGGATAGCCGTGATACCGAAGGTAGAACACCCGCGGGAAGCCGGTCGCGGTGTAGCGCTCCTCGGACCAGAAGCCGTCGGCGCCCTGGGTGCGGGTCAGGTAGTTGATGCCCCGCGTCACCGCCGGATCGTCGGCCTCGCCCGCCGCCATCAGGGCGAGCAGGGACCAGGCCGTCTGGGAGGCGGTCGAATAGCCCGGCTCGAAGGCCGGGTCGATCTTGTAGGACGAGGCGTCCTCGCCCCAGCCGCCATCCGGATTCTGGATGCGGATCAGCCAGGCGACGGCCTTGCGGATCTCCGGCGAGGCCGGATCGACGCCGGCCGCGTTCAGGGCGCACAGAACCGACCAGGTGCCGTAGATGAAGTTCATGCCCCAGCGGCCGTACCACGAGCCATCCTCCTCCTGATCGTTCAGGAGGTAGGTGACGCCGCGGTCGAGGGCCTTGGAACTCTCGCGGGTCTCGCCGAGCTGCGCCAGCATCGAGACGACGCGGGCGGTGACGTCGGCCGTCGGCGGATCGAGCAGCGCGCCGTGGTCGGAGAACGGGATGTGGTTCAGGTAGTGGTGGTTGTTGTCGGCATCGAAGGCCGCCCAGCCGCCGTCGCTGGACTGCAGGCCCTCGACCCACTCGCGGGCACGGGCGATGGAGACCCCGTAATCGGGCACGTCGGCCACGAGGCCGTGCTGGTGCGAGGCCCGGTCCATCGCCATCACCACCACGGCGGTGTCGTCGAGGTCGGGAAAGTGCGGGTTGGCGTATTGGAAGGCCCAGCCGCCGGGGCGCACGTTCGGCCGGCCCGCGGCCCAGTCACCCTTGATATCGAGGACCTGGAGCGGCTTCAGCCAGTCGAGACCGCGCCGGGCCTGGTGCTCGGCATCCGGGCCGCCGGCCTCGAGGAGGGCATGGCCGGCCAGCGCCGTGTCCCAGACCGGGGACAGGCAGGGCTGCACGTAGGCCTCGTGCTCCTTGACGACCACGAGCTTCTCGATCGCCTCGCAGGCGATCCGGACCTGGGGATGATCGGGCGGATAGCCGAGCACGTCGTACATCAGCACGGTGTTGACCATGGCGGGGAAGATCGCGCCGAGGCCGTCGTCGCCGTTCAGGCGTTCGCTGACCCAGGCCACCGCCTTGTCCATCGCCCGCGCCCGGCGCTTCTTCGGGAAATAGTCCTGCGTGACCTGCAGAATCCGGTCGATGGCGCCGAAGATCGGCGTCCAGGGCCAGGTCGCGTGCGGGCTGCCGGGCCAGGTGCGCACGGTCTGGGGCGGCGCCACGAACAGCTCGGGGATGCCGATGCCGCGCGGGTTCTTCGCCAGCGGTTTCCGGGCCTGGATCACCAGCATGGGCACGATCACGCAGCGCGCCCAGTAGGAGACCTTGTCGAGGTGGAACGGGAACCACTTCGGCAGGTGCATGATCTCGACCGGCATCACCGGCACCGCGCGCCACGGCACTTCGCCGAAGAGGGCGAGCAGGAAGCGGGTGAACACGTTCGAATTGGCGGCGCCACCGCGGGACAGGATCGCCTCGCGCGCCCGGCGCATGTGCGGGGCCTCGATCGAATCGCCGCTCATCTTCAGGGCGAAGTAGGCCTTCACGCTGGCGCTCATGTCGAACGGGCCGTCGTGGACCAGCGCCCAGCCCCCGTGCTTGCCCTGCGTCCGGCGCAGATAATTGCCGATCTTCGTTTCGAGCTCCGGCGCGATCTCGGTGGCGCGGAACTGGTGGAACATGATGTATTCGGACGGGATCGTCGCGTCGGCCTCGAGCTCGAAGCACAGATGGCCGTCGGCATGCGACAACGCCGTCAGCGCCTGGGTCGCGCGCACGACCCCACGCTCGACGTCCTCGAGTGAGATCTCCTGAGTCTTGGGGCGCTGCAGCGCCTCGACCTTCTTGAATGCTTCCCGCATCGTCCTCGCCTCACCGGCCGCGCAGGCGGCCGCCATACCTCACGCCGCGCCGCGCGCTCGTGCCTGTCCGCACGTTCCGGTCCTCTTGGCGAGGGCCTGGGCGGCGGTCGTTCCGGAACGGATCGCTCCCTCGATCGTCGAAGGCAGGCCGGTCGCGGTCCAGTCGCCTGCCAGGACGAGATTCTCATGGGCCGTCACGGCGCCGGAGCGCCGCGCGGCCTCGGCGGGCGTTGCCGCGAAGGTCGCCCGCTTCTCTTTGACGATCTGCCAGCTTGGCAGTTCCGGCGCAAGTCCGGTCAAAGTCACGATCTCGGACCAGATCTGACGTCCCAAATCTTCACGCGGCACATCCAAGAGCCGATCGGCACCACTGATGGTCACGGAAAGACGATCCGGATAGGCAAATAGCCATTCCGTCATTCCGTTCACCACGCCGAGAAGTAGCGGCGACCCCGGCGGGGGAATCACGGCGAAGTGTGCGTTGACGATGGAGCGGTGGCTCTGCGGCGCCGGCAGGCCCGGCAGCAGGTCGCAGGCGACCCAGGGCGGCAGGGCGAGGACCACCGCGTCCTCGGGCGCGAGTTCGATCGATTCGTCGCCGAAGACCAGGCCCGCGATCCGGCCCTCGCCGAGGGTCAGGCTGCGCAGCCGGTGGCCGAAGCGCAGGTCCGCGCCGCGGCGCGCGAGGAAGCCCACCGCGGGATCGACGAAAGCCGCGGACAGGCCTCCGACGGCGACGAGGGGGCGGCAGGCCTTGCCGCCCGCGCCCAGGGTCTCGCGCAGGATGGTGGCGGCGAGACCGTTGTCGCTCTCCTTCGGGTCCGTGTTG
The DNA here is from genome assembly GCF_053345175.1 of Methylobacterium sp. M6A4_1b. Taxonomy (NCBI): domain Bacteria; kingdom Pseudomonadati; phylum Pseudomonadota; class Alphaproteobacteria; order Hyphomicrobiales; family Methylobacteriaceae; genus Methylobacterium; species Methylobacterium sp. M6A4_1b. The sequence continues at coordinate 5,528 of NZ_JBKEZQ010000004.1, read as the reverse complement.
AGCGCGGCGAGCAGCACCGGATGCCACAGACGTTCGTAGAGCGTGCCCTCGCAGGCCATGCTCTCGCCGATGGTGCCGCCCTGGCCCGGTGCCTTGCCGGCCGCGGCCTTCAGGATGCCCAGGGGCGCGAGGTAGTCGCGGGCAGTCGTGCCGGGCACGCGGCGCGACGCCTGCAGGACCCACCAGGGCACGCGGCCGGCATTGGGGCGCAGGGTCCAGCGCTCGCCGGTCTTCAGGTCGGCGAAGGGGAAGGCGGCCTCCGCCGGACCGGACAGCGCACTCTCGGGCGCACCGATGGTGCGCATGAAAGCGAGCGCGGAGGTGTTCCCCGAGAGCAGCAGGTGATTGCCGTTGTCGATGGTCAGCCCGAGGGTGGGATCGTAGTACGAGCGGCAGCGGCCGCCGGCCTGCTTGGCCGCCTCGTGCACCACGACGCGGACGCCGCGCTCCACCAGCGAGACGGCCGCGGACAGCCCGGCGAGGCCGGCGCCGATGACGTGAACCGTTCCGGCCATCAGACGATCCCGTGCCGCAGGACGACGCCCAAGAGGGCGAGCTTGCCCGGCTTGACCCGGGCGCGGGGCTTCTTCCAGCCGCGGGCCAGAACCGCGTCGAGGTAGAGCCGGTAGGCCGCCGCCATGAGGCGCGGCGCCTTCGTCACCTTGCGCGGGCACTCGGCGATGATGTCCCAGGTCGCGCGGTAATGGGCCTCGGCCTCGCGGGCCACGGCGATGCAGACCTCGCCGATCCGCGGATGGTCGATGGCGGCCTGCGGCGTCGGCGCGGTCAGCCCGATGGCGGCCAGCTTCTCGCGGGGCAGGTAGAGGCGGTTGCGCTCGGCATCCTCGTCGATGTCCCGCAGGATGTTGGTGAGCTGCAGCGCGCGGCCCTCGTGGTAGGCGAGGGCGATGCCCTCCTGCTCCGCGACGCCGAAAATTCGAACGGACAGGCGCCCGACCGCGCTCGCGACCCGGTCGCAGTAGAGGTCGAGGGTGGCCTCGTCGGGCGCGACGATGTCCTCGAAGGCATCCATCGCCATCCCGTCGATCACCGCCTGGAAATCTTCGCGCAGAAGACCGTAGCGGCGGATCGGCACGACGAGGTCCTGCACCCGCGGTGCCGGCCGGCCGGCGTAGAGTTCGTCGATGTCGGCGCGCCAGCGGTCGAGTTCGGCCGCCCGCACGGGGGCGGGGCCACCGTCGTCGGCGACGTCGTCGACCGCCCGGCAGAAGGCGTAGACGGCGTACATCGCCGCCCGGCGGTCGGGCGGCAGCAGCCGCATCGCGGTGTAGAAGGACGATGATTTGGCCGGCAGCGCATCGACCGCGGCGGCGTTGGTCCCGGCGGCCGGAGACATCGTGGCGCTCATGGCCGGGCTCCCCGCGCCGCCTTCGCGGCCGCCTTGGAAGCCTGGGCCCGGAGGGTCCGACCGCGCAGGGGCCGGCGGGCCAGGGTCGCGGCGATCCCACCGAGCGCCGTGAGGGCGAAGGCGGCCTTGCCGTGATGCACCTTCTCGCTGAGGGGGTCGCGCGCCATCAGGCCCTTGCACAGCACGACGGCGAGGCGGTGGATGGCGGCGATCTCCAGGCTGAGGCGCAGGTCCGCGATGAGGTCGGGCAGGACCGCCCCCTCGTCGAGAAGTCCCATGGTCCGCTCGGCGAGCTCGGCGATCACGCCGCGCAGGGCCGGCGAGGCCTTGTCGGCCCCGAGTTCCGAGATCGCCGCGCCGTGCCGGTCGAGAACGTCCTGCGGGATGTAGACCCGGTCGATCGCCTTGAAATCCTTCCCGCAATCCTGGAGGTGGTTGATGATCTGGAGAGCGGCGCAGATCGCGTCCGACGGCCCCCTGACCACATCGCGGTCCTCGCCGTGGACGTCGAGGACGTAACGCCCGACCGGCATCGCCGAGAGGCGGCAATAGGCGATCAGCTCGTCCCAGTCGGCGTAGCGGTTCTTGCGGGCGTCGAGACGGAAGGCGTCGAGCAGTTCGAGGGCGTGCGTCGGCGCGAGTCCGCGAGCTGCGAGTTCCCGGCGCAGGGGCTCGGCGGCCGAATCCGTCGGGCGGTGTCCGGTCAGGTCGTCGGCCAGAGCGTCGAGGAGCACGATCTTCCGATCCGGCGCCAGACCGGCATGGTCCGCGACGTCGTCGCCGGCGCGGACGAAGTCGTAGAAAGCCAGGATCGCGCCGCGATGCTTCGGGTGGATCAGGTGCGAGGCGACGGGGAAGTTCTCGTCGCGGTAGCCCTTGCCGGTACGCGCCTCGGTGGCCGTCTGAATCGTCGTGCTCATCGCAGGCGTCCTTCCCGGCGGAACCAGGCGATCGCATCGGAAAGGCCTTGCGCGTAGGGCCGGGCGGTGTAGCCGAGTTCGGCGCGCGCCTTCGCGTCGGAGAAGAACATCCGGTAGCGGGACATGCGGATGCCGTCGATCGTGGCGAAGGGCGCCTTGCCGGTGAAGCGGGCGATCTGCTCGGAGACGAAGGCGATCGGATAGACCACCGCCCGCGGCAGGTTCACCGTCGGGGGCTTGCGGCCGACCATGCCGGCGATGTCGGCCAGCATCTGCGAGAGCAGCACGTTCTCTCCGCCGAGGATGTAGCGCTCGCCGGTCCGGCCGTGCCGCAGGGCCAGCAGGTGTCCCGCGGCGACATCGTCCACATGGGCGAGGTTGAGGCCGGTATCGACGAAGGCCGGCATCCGGCCGAGCGCGGCCTCCAGGATGATGCGCCCGGTCGGGGTCGGCTTGACGTCGCGCGGCCCGATCGGCGTCGACGGATTGACGATGACGACGGGCAGGCCGTTGCGGGCCGCCATCTCCTCGACCACGCGCTCGGACACGACCTTGCTGCGCTTGTAGGCGCCGATGGCGGTGGCGGGGGTGAGGGGCCGGGTCTCGTCGGCCGGCGTGCCGTCGTCGTGCGGCTTGATGGTGGCGACGCTCGACGTATAGACGATGCGCTCGATCCCGGCGCGCAGGGCCTCCTCCATCAGGATCACGGCGCCGTCGCGATTCGTGGCGACGATCTCCTCCGGGTCGGGCGCCCAGAGCCGGTAGTCCGCGGCGGCATGGACGAGATAGCGCTGGCCCTGGAGCGCGCGCGCCACGGCGGCGCGGTCGCGCATGTCGCCCTCGACGATCTCGACGTCCGTCCAGGTCAGGTTGGTGCGCGGGGAGGTGGCCCGGACCATGATCCGGACCGGGAAGCCGGCCTTGCGGAAGACGTCGACCAGGGCCGCTCCCAGGAAACCGCTCGCGCCCGTGATGAGAACCGGGCCGGCATCGAACGGGCCGGAAGGGGTCGCCTGTGGCATTTCTCTCGTAAGGGTCTGAGGATCGAATGCGCGCGCAGGGCCCGAAGCGGATTTCGGACCCGTGAATGGCGCGCTTTTGTCATCGAAACCGCTGCCGGACAAGCGCAACGGAGCCACACCCGGGCCGCAAAGCCCGGATGGTTCGTGCGCCTGAACGGCCGCTCAGGCGAGGCGCAGGCGTCCCGACTGGCCGGCCTTCCGCTCGGGGAGTGCGGCTTTGACGGTCTTGAGGATGCCTGCGGCGTCGAGGCCGGCCTCGGCGTACATGGCGTCGGGGGTGTTGTGGTCCTGGTAGGTGTCGGGCAGCGTCAGCGTGCGCACCCGGACCCGGCCGGCATCCAGCGCGCCGCGTTCGGCCAGCAGGTGCAGCACCATCGCCCCGAAGCCGCCCACCGAGCCCTCCTCCAGCGTCACCAGCACCTCGTGGCGGCCGGCCAGGTCCAGGATCAGCGCCTCGTCCAGCGGCTTGGCGAAGCGCGCATCCGCCACGCTCACCGCGATCCCCTCCGCTTCCAGCGCGTCGGCCGCCTTCAGCGCCTCCGACAGCCGCGTGCCGAGCGCCAGCAGCGCCACCCGCGCCCCCTCGGGCGCGCGCACCATCCGGCCCCGGCCGATCGGCAGCACGTCGCCGCGCTCGGGCAGGTCCACGCCGACGCCCTCGCCGCGCGGGTAGCGCAGGGCGATCGGGCCGCTGTCGTGCGCGTGGCACGTGGCCACCATGTGCACCAGCTCGGCCTCGTCCGAGGCCGCCATCACCGTCATGTTCGGCAGGCAGCAGAGATAGGCCAGATCGAAGGCGCCCGCATGCGTCGCCCCGTCCGCGCCGACGAGTCCCGCCCGGTCCATGCAGAAGCGCACGGGCAGGTTCTGCAGCGCCACGTCGTGCACGACCTGGTCGTAGGCCCGCTGCAGGAAGGTCGAGTAGATCGCCACGAACGGCCTGTAGCCCTCCGTCGCCAGGCCGCCCGCGAAGGTCACCGCGTGCTGCTCGGCGATGCCGACGTCGAAGGTGCGCTCCGGATGCGCCTTGCCGAACAGGTCGATGCCCGTGCCCCCCGGCATCGCCGCCGTGATCGCCACCACCTTGTCGTCGGCATCGGCGCACTTGATCAGGCTCTCGCCGAACACCCGGGTGTAGGCCGGCGCGTTCGGCTTGGCCTTGGCCTGGACCCCCGAGAGCACGTCGAACTTGACCACCCCGTGGTAGCGGTCGGCGCTGGCCTCGGCCGGTGCGTAGCCCTTGCCCTTCTGGGTCACGACGTGCAGCAGGATCGGCCCCTGCTCGCTGTCGCGCACGTTCTTCAGGACGGGCAGCAGATGGTCGAGATTGTGCCCGTCGACGGGTCCGACATAGTGGAAGCCCATCTCCTCGAACATCGTGCCCGAGCCCACCACCAGGGAGCGGGCGTATTCCTCGGCCGCGGCCGCGCGCTGGTAGAGCCCCTTGGGCAGGAGCTTGCCCAGCTGCTTGGCGGTCTCGCGCAGGGACTGGTAGGTGCCCCCCGAGGCCAGCCGCGCGAAGTAGGCCGACATGGCGCCCACGGGGGGCGCGATCGACATGTCGTTGTCGTTGAGGATGACGATCAGGCGCGAGTGCAGGGCGCCGGCATTGTTCATGGCCTCGTAGGCCATGCCCGCCGACATCGAGCCGTCGCCGATCACCGCCACCATGTTGCGGCGCTTGGGCGCGGCCGAGCCCTTGGCCTTGGCCGCCGCCTCGTCGAGGTCGCGCGCCACCGCCATGCCCAGCGCCGCCGAGATCGAGGTGGAGGAATGGGCCGCCCCGAACGGATCGTAGACGCTCTCCGAGCGCTTGGTGAAGCCCGACAGGCCGCCGGGCTGGCGCAGCGTGCGGATGCGGTCGCGCCGGCCCGTGAGGATCTTGTGCGGGTAGGCCTGGTGGCCGACGTCCCAGACGATGCGGTCGTCGGGGGTGTCGAACACGTGATGGAGCGCCACGGTCAGCTCGACCACGCCCAGCCCCGAACCCAGATGCCCGCCCGTGACCGAGACCGCGTCGATCATCTCGGTGCGCACCGCGTCCGCCACCGCCTGAAGCGCGCTCTCGGGCAGCCGCCGCAGCGCCGAAGGCTCCGCCAGACCGTCCAGGATCGCCGTCGCCTCCGAGGACGACACCGACGACGCCTGCGCCAGGCCCGGAGAGACCTTCTCCCGCGCGGCCTTCTCTTGCGCGATCTTGTCTTGCGAGGTTTCTTG
>NZ_JBKEZQ010000039.1:0-21703 GCF_053345175.1 Methylobacterium sp. M6A4_1b | reverse complement strand
GAAGAAGTTCTGGTCTGGGGTGATGGTTTGCAGGCCGAGGGCCTCGGCCCAGATGCGGGCGACCGTGGCCTCGGTCTCGTTCAGGGGGCGGGCCGGCGCCGCCTCGGCGGGGCCGTCGGCGGGCGCCGGCAGGGCCGCCCGGTCGAGCTTGCCCCCCGGCGTCAGCGGCAAGGCCGCCAGCATCACGATGCGGGCCGGCACCAGGTAGTCCGGCAGCCGCCGCGCCAGGGCCGCCCGCACGGCCCCCTCCTCCGGCGCCGCGCCGGGGGCCGCCACCACGTAGCCGACCAGGCGCGGACCGGCCGGCCCGTCCCGCAGGGCGGCGGCGGCGCCCGCCACGGTCTCCTGGGCGAGCAGGGCCGCCTCGACCTCGCCGAGTTCGATCCGGAAGCCGCGCAGCTTCACCTGCGCGTCCGCCCGCCCGAGATACGCCACCGTCCCGTCCGCCCGCCAGCGGGCGAGGTCGCCCGTGCGGTAGAGCCGTGCCCCGGGCGCTCCGTAGGGGTCGGGCAGGAAGCGGGCCGCCGTCTGTCCGGGCTGGCCGAGATAGCCCCGCGCCAGGCAGGCGCCGGCGAGGTAGAGCTCGCCCGTCACGCCCACCGGCACCGGCTCCAGGGCCGGGTCCAGGACGAGGGCGCGCCGCGGGCCGACCGCCCGGCCGATCGGCGCGTAGGCGTCCTCCACGCCGGCCTGCCCGTTCGTCTTCCAGGCCAGGGGCGAGATGACCGTCTCGGTGGGGCCGTAGCCGTTGACAAGGAAGCGCGGGCGCAAGGCCCGTGCGATGAGCCCGAAGCTCTCGCGCGAGAGGGCCTCGCCGCCGAAGGCGTAGGAGCGCGGGCTCGGGGGCGGACCGGCGGCGGCCTCGATCGCCAGGGCGTGCATGTAGGCGGTGGGGAAGCCCGCATGGCTGACGCGGTGGCGCTCCATGGCGTCGAGGGCTTCGCGCGGGGTCCAGAGGCCGTCGGGTTTGAGGACGAGGCAGGCGCCGAAGGCGAGGGGCACCATCCAGCGCTCGTGGGCGCCGTCGAAGCTCATGGAGAGGACGTGGAGTTCGCGGGTGTGGGGTCCGGTCTCGTAGAGGGCGCCGGTGGCGCGGACATGGGCGGCCAGCGGGCCGTGGGCGACGGCGACGCCCTTGGGCCGGCCGGAGGAGCCGGAGGTGTGGATCACGTAGGCGATCTGGTCGGGGTGGAGGGGCACGTCGGGTGCGCCGGCGGGCGGGCTCGCGGGGTCGCGGGTATTTCGGTCGCGGGCGTCACGATGGAGGGCGTCGAGGTCGAGGGTTTCGGGCAGGCCCGGGACGGGGGCGAGGCGGGCGAGGGTGTCGGCGTCGCCGAGGACGAGGCGGGGTTCGGCGTCGGCCAGGAGGGCGGCGATCCGGGCGGGGGGCAGGCCGGGATCGAGGGGCAGGAAGGCGCCGCCGGCGCGCAGGACGGCGAGGAAGGCGGCGATCTGGCGGGCGGAGCGCGGCAGGGCGACGGCGACGATCGTCTCGGCCCGGACGCCGCGCCGGACGAGGGCGTGGGCGAGGCGGTCGGCGTCGGCGTCGAGGGCGGCGAAGGCGGTGGTGGTGTCGCCGCAGATCACGGCGGGGGCGTCGGGGCGTGCGGCGGCGGCCCGCGCGATCAGGCCGGGCAGGAGGTCGTCGGCCAGGGGCAGCGGTCCCGGATAGGGCGCCGACAGGGCCAGGCGGGTCTGTTCGGTGACGAGCGGCAGCAGGTCCACCCGCCGCGCCGGCTCCGCCACCACGGCCCCCAGAAGACGCAGGAAACCGTCGCGGATCCGCGCGACCGCGCCGGGGTCGAACAGCGCGGTGCGATAGGCGAAGGTGCAGGCGAACGCCTCCGCGTGCTCCGCGACTTCCAGGACGAGGTCGAAGGCCGGATTGCCGGTATCCCGCCCGAAAGCCGTGAGGCCGAGGCCGCCCGCCTCCCCGAGCGGGCCGAGCCCGGTCGGCTGCTGGCTGATCATGACCTGCGCCAGGGGCGCGCGGCCGGGCAGGCGCCGCGGCTGCAGGGCCTCCACCAGGCGCTCGAAGGGCAGTTCGGCATGGGCCTGCGCCTCGGCCAGCACGGACCAGACCCGAACGACGAGGTCGCGCCCGTCGCCGCTCGGGTCGATCTCGACCGGGATGACCAGGGTGTTCACGAAGAGGCCGACCAGGCCCTCCGTTTCCGGGCGCTGGCGCCCGGCCACCGGCAGGGCGAGGCGCAGGGCGCGCGTCCCTGCGAAGCGGCTCAGGACCAGGGCGAAGGCGGCGGTCAGCACGGCGAAGGGCGAGGTGCCTGTGGCGCGCGCGAGTTCCGCCACGCCGCGGCCGAGGGCCGGATCGATCCGGACAGCGAGCCGTCCGGGGGACGCCGTCTCGGTGGGGCGGGCGCGGTCGCTCAGAACGAGTTCCGGCTCCGGACCACCGAGGCGCGCGCGCCACCAGGCGAGATCTTCGGCGCGCGCCGCTTCCCGGGCCGGGTCGCGCTGCCAAGCCGCCACGTCGACGGGTTGGATCGGCAGGGGCTTCAGGGGATCCGCCTGGCCCTCGCGAGCCGCCGCATAGAGGGCCGGCCATTCGCGCAGGATCACCCGCATCGACCAGCCGTCGGAGACGAGGTGGTGCATCGTGATGAGGAGCACGTGCGATTCGGGGCCGCAGCGCACCAGCCGGAACCGGGCGAGGATGCCGCCATCGAGGGTGAAGGGGGCCTCCGCCTCGGCGTGCGAGAGCGCCGCCAGGGCTTCTTCGCGCGCCGGATCGTCGAGCCCCGACAGGTCCGTTTGCGGCAGGTCGGGTGATGCGGCCACGGGATCGATCACGGCATCGGCCCGTCCGTCCGGGCGTCGGCGCAGCCGCGTGCGGAACGCCTCGTGGCGCGCCGTCAGCGCGGACAGGGTGGTTTCGAGGGCCGCACGGTCGAGGGGGCCGTCGAGGCGCAGGCCGCCAGCGATGTGGTGGCCGGGGCCGTCGCCGTAGGCGGCCTCGAACCACAGGCGGTCCTGGCCGGGCGAGAGCGCAAGCGCGCCCGACCGATCCGCGCGCGGGATCGCGGCCGGAGCGCCGCCGGTCTCGCGCAGGCGGTCCAGGGCCTGCGCGAGGGCGCCGAGGCGCGGATGGGCGAACAGGGTCGCGGCGGGCAGGGACAGCCCGGTCGCGGCGTGGATCTCGGTCAGGAGGCGGATCGCGCCGAGGGAATCGCCCCCTTGGGCGAAGAAGTGGCTGTCGCGATCCTGCTCCGTCCGTCCGAGGACCCGGGCGAACAGCCCGGCCACGAGCGCCTCGGTGGGCGTGAGGGCCGTGGGTAGCTCCCCCAACTTCCGGGCACGCGCCCCGGTCGGCCGGCCATCCTCGATCACCGCGTAGGCATCGAGGCTGCCCGCCTGCCAGCCCTGGCGGGTGGCACCGCGCTGGATCTTGCCGCTGGAGGTGCGCGGCAGGCCGCCCGGATTGAGGAGCACGACGACGCGGGCGGTCTCCAGGAAGGCGTCGGCCACGGCCTCCGCGACGAGCGCCGCCAGCGCCTCGGGCCGCACCAGCTTCTGGACGCTGCGCGAGACCTCCACGGCGACGCCGATGCCCTCGCGCCCCTCGCGTTCCAGGCCGAAGGCGGCGATCCGGCCCTGGCGCAGGATGTCGACCTCCGCCTCGACCACGCGCTCGACGTCCTGCGGATAGACGTTCTGCCCGCGCAGGATGATGAGGTCCTTGGCCCGGCCCACCAGGAAAAGCCGTCCGGCCCTCAGGAAGCCGAGGTCGCCGGTGCGCAGCCAGCGCCGGCCCTCGACCTCCGGGAAGGTCTCGGCACTCGCCGCCGGGTTGCGCCAATAGCCCTGGGCGAGGCTGGGACCGGAGACGCGGACCTCACCGACGACGCCCTCCGGCAGGAAGGCCCCGGCCGGGTCGGCGATCCGGACCGGATGGTCCTCCTGCGAAACGCCGCACTCGACGAGGCGGCTCGCTTCCGCGCTCGCCGTCTCCCGTGCCTCGCCCCGGGCGAGGCTCCCGGGGTCGAGATGGAGGCTGCGCAGGCCGGTGCCGCGCCGGCCCGCCGTGACGAACAGGGTCGCCTCGGCGAGGCCGTAGCAGGGCATGAGCGCGCGCGGGTCGAAGCCGGCGGGGGCGAAGCGCGCGGCGAAATCCGCCATGGTCGCGGCGCGCACCATCTCGGAGCCCGAGAAGGCCACCTGCCAGGAGGACAGGTCGAGGCGCGCCAGGGTCTCGTCGTCGACGCGGTCGTGGCAGAGCCGGAAGGCGAAGTCGGGTCCGCCGCTCACCGTGCCGCGATGCCGGTGGATCGCCTCCGGCCAGCGGGCGGGACGCCCCAGGAAGTGCCTGGGCGACATCAGCACCGCCGGGATGCCGGCATGGATCGGCTGCAGCAGCCCGCCGATCAGGCCCATGTCGTGGTAGAGCGGCAGCCAGCTCACCATCACGTCGTCCGCGCGGAAGCCGAAGCCGTCGCGGATCGCACGCTCGTTCGCCATCAGGGTGGCGTGGCCGACCACGACGCCCTTGGGCGAGGCCGTGGAGCCGGAAGTGTATTGCAGGAAGGCGATCCCGTCCGGCTCCGGCAGACGCTCGCGCCAGTCCTCGGCCTCCGCCGTCGCGATGTCCTCGACGCCCACGACCACGGCAACGCCGGCCCCCGGCATGGCGCGGACGATGTCGCCGGCCTCCCGGTGCACGAGGATCACCGCCGGCTCGGAATCCGTCAGGATCGCCGACAGGCGCGCCTGATGCTGGGCCCGGCGCGCCTCGGGCGGGAAGGCCGGCACCGCGATCAGGCCGGCATAGAGGCAGCCGAAGAAGGCCGCCACGTAGTCGAGGCCGGTCTCCAGCATCAGGGCGACCCGGTCGCCCGGCAGCGCATGGCCCTGGAGCCGGGCGGCGACGGCCCGGGCGCGCCGGTCGAGGCCCGCGTAGCTCACCGTGATCTCGCCGGAGGCCGGATCGTCGAGGAAATGCAGGGCCGCGACCGGGCCGTGGGCCTCGGCCAGCCCGCGCAGGTGGCGGACGAAATCGCGGGCGGGGGCCACCGTGATCGGAGCGCGCGGGACGACGACGGTCATCGGATCTCCTGACGACATGCGAGGCTGGGGAGCGGCGGCGGGCTCAGGTTCGGGGTGCCGGAGCGTCCCCGTCGAGGGCGCGCCGCAGCGAGGCCGGGCGCATGTCGCTCCAGACCGCGTCGATATGGGCGAGGCAGTCGGCCCGGGTCCCGGAAAATCCGGTGGCGGCCCAGCCTTGCGGCACCGGCCGGAAGGACGGCCAGATGGAGTACTGCTCCTCCTGGTTGAGGACGACGAGGAACGTCGCTTCGCTGTCGTCGATGGCCATGGGCCTGCTCCCGGAACGCTGCGGTCTCGCTAGGCAGGACGGTGAGGGCCGGCGTGAATTTAGTCCGACACCGCGAAAAAAAGTGCGGGCCGGGCCTAAATCACGGCGGCGGCCCGGCGTCCTCATGGGCAACAGGTGCTGCGTCCCCGACGCGATCGGGGGCGGTCCGCGCCTGACAGCGGGAAACTCTGCCGGTGTGCAGACCTGTCAGCGAAGACGAGGCCGATGTTGCGAACCCCCCTACCCTATCGCGCCGGAGAAGCGACCGGCCGGCCCCGGATCGTCCACCGGGACGGCGAACAGCTCAGCGTCGTGGCGGACGAGCGCGCGGCCCTGCGCCTGCGCCTGTCCGGAACCGGCCCCGTCCGCCTCACCCTCGAGGATGGGGAGGGCCTGGACGCCGAAATCGCACGGCCCGCCCTGATGGCCGCGTTCGAGGCGATCTCGGCGTCTCATCCGGACCAGGACCGGATCGGCCTGGATCTCCCGGGTGCCCCGGATCTCATGCCGGCCCTGCGCGAAGCGGGCCTCGCGGTGGGTGACGGGGATGCCCTCGCTGTCCATGCCACCCTGCTCTGGCAGCGCCCCGAGCCCTGGCTCGCGAACCCGTCGCGCCGAGACTTTCCCGCCATGCCGGTGATGACCGAGGGACGCCGCCATCCCCTGCGGGCGCCCAAGCCCACGGGGCTCCTCTATCGGCGCTTCATCCCCTGGCTCGGACAGTCCGTCTCGTTCCGGGCGGCGACCCTCGACGACGTCGACCGGCTGCACCGCTGGATGAACGACCCGCGCGTCGACGCGGTCTGGGCGGAGGCGGGTCCCCGCGCCAAGCACGCGTCCTACCTCGCCGGCCTCATCGCCGATCCGCACATGCTCCCCCTGATCGGCAGCTTCGGCGACGACCCTTTCGGCTATTTCGAGGTGTACTGGGCCAAGGAGAACCGCCTCGCGCCGTTCTACGAGGTGCGCGACTACGATCGCGGCTGGCACGTGCTGGTGGGCGAGGACCGGTTCCGTGGCCGGGCCTACGTCTCCGCCTGGCTGCCCTCGCTGATGCACGCCCTCTTCCTCGACGATGCGCGCACCGACCGGATCGTCGGCGAGCCCCGGGCCGATCACGTCCAGCAGCTGCGCAACCTCGAACGCTCGGGCTTCGCCCGCATCAAGACCTTCGATTTTCCGCACAAGCGCGCCGCCCTGGTGATGCTGCTGCGCGAGCGCTTCTTCGGCGAGCGGCTGTGGGCGCCGAACCTGCCGCAGGCGCAGCCCGCGTGCGGGGACGACGCGACCGTCGCAGGGCGCGCTCTGGGAGCCGCCGCATGACGGACGGCTATCGGTCCGACGCAGCCCTGGGCCTTCGGAGACCGGTCCCCGAGGCGGAGGCCTTCCCCTTCGCCGGTCAGGGACCGGACGGCACCGTGCAGGACGTGATCGGGATCGGCTTCGGCCCGTCGAACCTCGCCCTCGCCATCGCCCTCGACGAGGCCGGCAGCCGGAGCGGGCGCCCCGCACGGGTGCGCTACCTCGAGCGCCAGCCCGAATTTCTCTGGCACGGCGGCATGCTGCTACCCGACAGCGGCATGCAGATCTCGTTCCTGAAGGATCTCGTCACCCTGCGCGACCCGACGAGCCCGTTCAGCTTCATCAACTACCTGCACGTGCACGGCCGGTTGACCGACTACATCAACCGGAAGTCGTTCTATCCGAGCCGGATCGAGTTCAACGACTACCTGCGCTGGGTGGCGTCTCACTTCGCCGACCGGTGCGATTACGGCGAGACCGTCCTGGCGGTGGAGCCGGAGCGGACGGGCGAGACGGTGCGCCACCTCGTCGTCCGCTCGGCGGACGGCGCCGGGCGCGAGCGCCGCCGCCGGACCCGGGCCGTCGTCCTCGCCACCGGCGGCGAGCCGCGCATCCCGGAGGCCTTCGCGGGCTCCCGGGGCAATCCGCGCGTGTTCCATTCCTCCGGCTACCTTCGCAGCATCGACGCGCTGTCCCTCGCCGGCCCCGCGCCGCGCATCGCCGTGATCGGCGCCGGCCAGACCGCCGCCGAGCTATTCCTCGACCTCCAGAGCCGGCTGCCGGGCGCACGGATCGACATGATCTTCCGCGGCCAGGCCCTGAAGCCCGCCGACGACAGCCCCTTCGTCAACGAGATCTTCAATCCCGACTTCACCGACTTCGTCTACGGCCAGCCTGATTCGGGGCGCAGCGCGCTGATCGAGGAATTTCGCGGCACCAACTATTCGGTGATCGACGGCGACCTCCTGACCCGGATCTACGAGATCCTCTACCAGCAGAAGGTCGTGGGAACGGTCCGGCACGCCCTGCACCGGCGGACCCGCGTGGAGGCCGTGACCGACCACGGACCGCAGGTCGCGCTCGATCTCCTCGACGAGGCCGCGGGCGCCCGCCGCCGGGACCGCTACGACGCGGTGATCCTGGCCACCGGCTATCGGCGCGACCGGGTCCAGTCCCTGATGCCGGCCCTGGCGCCCTATCTCGCGGACGGGGGCGTCGATCGCGATTACCGGCTGCGGACGCGGCCCGGTTTCGAGCCGGCCATCTACCTGCAGGGTTTCAGCGAGGAGAGCCATGGCCTGAGCGACACCCTGCTTTCCATCCTGGTGGTTCGCGGGCAAGAGATCGCGCAAGCGCTGCTGAGGGACGCTCCCCCGGCCCGCGTCTCGGCCTGATCCCGCCCGCCCGACCGCACGCCTCGACGGACCATCCCGGATGATCGCCACGGCCTCTCCACCCGCCGATGCCCCCGCGGCCGCCCCGCCGGCGGGGGACGCGGTGGGCTACCGGCTCGACGGGGTGTCGTTCGCCGTGCCCGGGCGGCAGCTCCTCGCCCCGCTCACCCTCGATTTGCCGAGCCGGGGCGTCGTCGGCCTCGTGGGGCATAACGGTTCCGGCAAATCGACTTTGATCAAGCTGCTGGGTCGCCAGCAGCGCCCGAGCGGGGGCCGCATCAGCTTCCGGGGCCGCCCCCTCGATGCCTGGGGCGACCGGGCCTTCGCGCGCGCCGTCGCCTACCTGCCGCAGGCGACGCCTCAGGCGCCGGGACTGCTGGTGCGCGAGCTCGTCGCCATGGGCCGCTATCCCTGGCACGGAGCCCTGGGGCGGGTCGGGGCCGCCGACCGCCGGATCGTCGCCGAGGCGATGGCCCTCACCGATACGGAGACCTTCGCCGAGCGTCTCGTCGACAGCCTCTCGGGGGGCGAGCGGCAGCGGGTCTGGCTCGCCATGCTGGTGGCGCAGGATGCCGGCTGCCTCCTCCTCGACGAGCCGATCTCGGCCCTCGACGTCGCACATCAGGTCGACGTGATGGCCCTGGTCCGGCGCCTGGCCGACGCGCGCGACGTCACGGTGCTGGTGGTGCTACACGACATCAACCTGGCGGCCCGCTACTGCGACGAGATCCTCGCCCTCCACGGCGGGCGCCTCATTCGGCGCGGCTCTCCGGACGACCTCCTCACGCCGGACTCCCTCGAAGCCATCTACGGGATTCGCATGGGGATCTTCCGGCACCCCGACACCGGCGTCCCCATCGGCTTCACGCGATGAAGGCCGCCGTCGCGGTGCGTTTTCGTGCCTGGCCGACGGACGGATCGCACGATGCGGCGTGGTTGCTGGGTCGCTTCCCGAAGGATTGCTCGGAATCGAAGACGTCGAGACGCGGGAGAGCCGTGGGACGATCTTCGTGAACGCCGTCTTGTCGCCTTCCGAACACATGCGATGGGAAAGCCTCGGAGTGCGATTGACGGCGAACCGTCTCTTCGGTCTCCTTGTCTTCGACGGTTCCTCCCCGGAGGATCAAAAGGGAACGCGGTGAGGGTGCAGGCCCGAGGCCGCGGCTGCCCCCGCAACTGTAAGCGGCGAGCCCATCATCAACACGTCACTGGGTCCTCGGGCCTGGGAAGACGATGAGAGGGCCGTGACCCGCGAGCCAGGAGACCTGCCGTCAGTCGTGGTCACACGCGAGACGCGCTGGGCGGGGTGCCCCGGCGGGTGTCGGGGCGTTCGCGGACCGCGAACGGGCCGGCCTCGTTCGCGGTGACGTGCCACTGCCGAGGCCGTCCGTTTGTCCCATCGTCCATCGAATCCGTTCTGGTCCGCGCTGGCCCTGTCCTGCGCGATCCCCTCCGCCGTTGCGGCCCAGGGGACGCGCTCCGGTGAGACCGCCGTGGTGCTCGACGCCCTCTCCGTCGAGGGCACCCTGACGGCCACCCCGACCTATCGGGTGCCGGACCTCTACAGCGGGACCAAGACGGTGACGCCGCGAAGGGACGTGCCGCAGCAGGTCGACGTGGTGCCGCGCGAAGTCCTGGTCGACACCGCCGCGACGCGCGTCGAGCGCGCCCTCGACTACGTGCCGGGGGTCGGCAAGCAGAACGACTTCGGCGCCCAGAACCTCGCGCTCTACTCGGTGCGCGGCTTCGCCACCCAGGACATCTTCCAGAACGGCTTCAACATCGCCCGCGGCTACAACGGCGCGCCCGACACCCAGAACGTCCAGTCCATCGAGGTCCTGAAAGGTCCGGCCGGTGCCGTCTACGGCCGCAGCGACCCGGGCGGCACGGTCAACATCCTGACGAAGCAGCCGGTGGCCCGGTCCTTCGTGGAGATGGGCACGCTGTTCGGCAGCTTCGGCACCGCCCGGACCACGGTCGATGCCGGCGGCGCGCTGAACGAGGACGGCAGCGTCCTCTACCGCTTCAACGGCGTCCTCGCCCGCCAGGACAGCTTTCGCGATTTCGTCGACGGCGACCGGGTTCTGGTGGCGCCCGTGGTGAGCTGGCAGGTGACGCCCGACACCAAGATCACGTTCGAGGCGCAATACCTGCGCAACCGCCAGACCTTCGACCGGGGCACCGTCGCGGTGAACGATCGCCTCGGCCTCGTCCCGCGTTCGCGCTTCTTCGGCGAGCCGGGCGACGATTCCGTTTCCGAGAGCGCATTCCTGCAGGTGCGGCTGGAGCACGCCCTCAACACCGACTGGCAGCTGCGCGTCGCCGGCCACGTCAACACCGGCAGCCTCACGGGCCTGCAGACCGGCGCGACCGGCATCCTCGACGACGGCCGCACGCTCCTGCGCGAGTTCCGCCGCCACGACTTCACCTGGGGCGTCGCCATCGGCCAGGCCGAACTCACCGGTCGCTTCGAGACCGGGCCCTTCGCCCACACCCTGCTGCTCGGCCTGGAGCATGAGCGCTACAACAGCACAGAGAACCTGCAGCGCTCGACCCCGCACCTCGATCCCTTCGCCATCGACCTGTTCAACCCCGTCTACGGGAAGGCCAAGCCGCCCTTCACGCGCCGCTACGGCGCCAGCGAGAACGTCGGCAACACGGCGGTCTACCTCCAGGACCAGATCGCCCTGAGCCCGGAATGGAAGCTGCTGATCGGCAACCGCACCGACTTCTACAACCAGACCTTCCGGGACAAGGTCGCGAACGAGCGAACCGAGCAGGACCGCACCGGGTTCTCGCCCCGCGCCGGGCTCGTCTACCACCCGCTGTCGTTCCTGGCCCTCTACGGCAACGTCGCCGCCTCGTTCCGGCCCAATACCGGCTTCGACAGCGCCTCCCGGCCCTTCGCGCCGGAGACCGGGTTCGCCTACGAGGTCGGGGCCAAGCTCGATCTGTTCGACGGCCTCAGCGTCACGGCGGCCGCCTTCCACATCGAGAAGCAGAACGTCTTGACCACCGACCCGGCGGACTTCTTCTTCCAGATCGCCGCCGGTGCCGTGCGCAGCGAGGGCTTCGACGTCGGCCTGGTCGGACAGGTCACGCCCGAGTTCCGGATCATCGGCGGCTACGCCTTCATCGACGCGGCGGTCACCCGCGACGAGGTCCTGCGGGTCGGCTCGCCGCTCCTCAACATCCCGCGCCACAGCGGCTCCCTGCTCGGCATCTACGAGGTCCAGGCCGGCGACTGGACGGGCTTCGGCATCGGCGGCGGCTTCCGGGCCGTCGGCTCCCGCCTCGGCGACAGCGGCAACGAACGCTTCCGCCTGCCGGGCTACGTCCTGACGGATGCGCTGGCCTATTACCGCTACGAGAACCTGCGCTTCGGGATCAACGTCGACAACATCTTCGACGAGACCTATTACGAGCGCTCCTACAACAGCTTCTGGGTCGGCGTCGGCGAGCCGCGGCGGCTCACCGTCAGCGTGACGGCACGCTTCTGATGGCGGAGCGCGCCTCGACACCCCTCCCGCTCTCGCAGGCCCGCATCGTCTCGATCGATGCCCTGCGCGGCCTCGTCATGCTGCTCATGCTCGTCGACCACGTGCGGGAGTTCGTCTACCTGCATGCCCAGGTCCGCGACCCCATGGACCTCGCCGTCACCCCGCCCGATCTCGTGCTGACGCGGCTGACTTCGCATCTCTGCGCCCCGGTCTTCATCCTTCTCACCGGACTCTCGGCCAGCCTCTACGCCCGGAAGCACGGCGCCCGGGGTGCGGCCAGCGGCTTCCTGCTCAAGCGCGGCCTCCTGCTGATCCTTCTCGAAGTGACGCTGGTGAGCCTCGCCTGGACCCGCAGTCTGGCGCCGCCGATCCTCTACCTGCAGGTGATCTGGGCCATCGGCCTCAGCATGGTGGCGCTGGCCGCCCTGCTCTGGCTGCCGCGCGCGGGCCTGATCCTCTTCGCCTTCGCGGTGATGCTCGGCCACAACCTGCTCGATGGGCTCGTGCTCCGATCCGGCGACACCGGCTACGTGCTCTGGTCGATCCTGCACCAGCGCGGCGTCATCGGATTGCCCTGGGGCGTGGCGCGCACCTCCTATCCTGTCCTGCCCTGGTTCGGCGTGATCGCGGCGGGCTACGCCCTCGGGCCGCTCTTCGCCGGAGCGGTCCGGCCGGCCAGCCGCCGCGCGGGGCTCCTGGCGCTCGGCGGTGCGGCGCTCGCCGCTTTCCTCATCCTGCGGGGCTTCAACGGTTACGGCGAGCCGGTGCCGTGGCAGACGGGGGCGACGCTCCTCCTGACGGCCCTCTCCTTCTTCAACCTGACCAAGTATCCGCCCTCGGCCGACTTCCTGCTGCTGACCTTGGGCCTCGGCCTCTGGCTCCTCGCCCTGTTCGAGACCCTGCCGGCCCGAAGCCTCGGGGTTCTGCGGGCCTTCGGGGGGGCGCCGCTGTTCTTCTATCTGGCGCATCTCTGGCTTCTGCGCCTGCTCCATGACGGCGCCCTCATGCTCGGCTTCGCCGGCCCCTCCGGCCGGATCGAGGCAGGGGCTCCGGCGCAGATCTGGCTGATCGCCGCCGCCCTCGTCCCGCCGCTCTGGCTCGCCTGCCGCTGGATGGTCGGCCTGAAGCGCCGCGCCGCCTGGCCGGGCCTCAGCTACCTCTAGTCCAGGGTCGAACGTCCGTCGCGAGAGGTTCGGAGCGGCCTCGCTGCGGCCGCTACGAGGCCCATGTCGCCGCCTCGCGGGCCGTGTCGCCGCCGGGTTCGCACAGGAGGCGATGCATCCTGCTCCCCGGCGCATGGAATCGGCCGCGGGTGAATGCGCCGGCGGGCGCATCGCGGAGCCGAACGCGCAACGACCTCGGTGGCCGAGTCCGGTTTCAAATCGGGTCGGATGCGCTATCGTGCCGTCCACGCACCGGTCTCGACGGCCCGTCCTGCATCTCCGGAGATGGTCCCCCATGTTGGACGAATACGGTTTTCTCCGTGGCGCCGAGTTGGACGAGGGCGCTTCGACCGCTCTGTATCACTTCGTCTACTGCAGCCGTGCCGCCGACGGAGTCGACGACGCGGAGGTCGGCCGTATCGTCGAGTCGGCGCAGCGGCACAATCTTGCACGCGGCATCACCGGCGTTCTGGTTTTCGGCAGCGGGATCTTCTTCCAATGGATCGAGGGGCCGGCCGCCCAGATGCAAGGCCTCATTGCGAGCCTGCACGGCGATCCGCGCCATCACGATATCGTCACGCTCAGCCAGAGCGAGGAAGACCGCGAACGTCTCTATCCGAATTGGGACATGGAGCGGGTCGAATCCGAGGATATCCGCCTCGTCCTACAGGACGCACTCGAAAGCACGGAAGACAAAGACAATGTCGCGGCCCTGACGCGGATTCTGAAGCACCTCGACTCCGGTCCTCTGAATTCCCTCGGGCGAGCCTAGTCCAAGCAGCGCCGGGCCGCCATCGGTCGACTTACGATTGATCTTGTATTTCTGAACATGAAGTCCACGAACGGGGCGAAGAGAACGCACCCATCTCCGGTTCGCAGTTCGGGACAGGCACACTCCGAACCAGGAACTTTCCGCACCCTCCTTTACATTCCTTCGAAGCGGCGTTCTGATGTGGCCAAGAGGTGCACGGCATCGACCGACAAGCGCCCCCTGCAAAGGAAGTGAGTTCTGGGGAGCGGACCATGTCAAACCTCGCTTCGTCCACCGCTGCGTGGATCGATCCGTCGGCGCGTCAAGCCGGTTGGGTCTCGGAGGTTCGGCTCGCCTATGCCCGCAAACGCACGGAAGAGGAAAGCCGCCAGCGCGCCCTCGCGCTCAGCCGCATCGTCGAAACAGACATCATCCCGCGTTTGAAGCTGCTTCACCCGCAGCTTGCGCCCGCGGCGAGCGCTCCGCTCGCCAAACCGGATGCACAGCAGATCGAAGCCTTCACGCAGCTCCTCCTCGGTTCGGACCTCGCGGCAGCCTCGGACGCCGTCAAAGATCACCTGGCGAAAGGCCATTCCGCCGAGAGCATGTTCCTCGAACTTCTTGCGCCTGCGGCCTCGTTGCTCGGACGCTTATGGGACGAAGATCTCTGCGACTTCATCGAGGTGACCGTGGGCGTCGCTCGCCTCCAACTGCTTCTCTCGCAATACAGATCCGAGCCGAATGTGCCATCTTACGATGAGAATCGCGCCGCCCTCTTGATGGGGGCACCGGGGGAACTGCACACCTTTGGCGTGGCCGTCGTCGAACAGTTCCTCCAAGTCGCCGGATGGCAGGTCGCGAGCGGTTTGGCTTCCAGCCCCAGTCAGATCTCACAGCTCGTGAGGTCCAGGAAATTCGATGTCGTCGGTCTCACGCTGAGCTGCGAGACGCGCATCGATGGGCTGACGGCCTCGATCCGGTCGATCCGCGAGGTCTCACGGAACCGGTCGGTCGGCATCATGGTGGGCGGTCCTGTCTTCCTCGACAAGCCCGACCTGGTCGAGCGTGTCGGAGCGGACGCCTCGGCCGTCGACGCGCCGACGGCCGTCCTGCTAGCGCAGAGACTGTTCGACATCGGTCTCGAAAACAGGCTCCGGCCTGGCGCCAAGGCCGCCTCTTCCGCGTGATGCCGAGGTTTCGGACCCGACCCGATGGGAGGCGGATACAATGAACCTCGTGCAACTCGTCTATGCCTCCCGTCCGTTCGGATTCGATCAATCCACCCTGGACAGCATCCTGACCCAGTCACGGCGCTGCAACATGCGGGACGGTCTGACCGGCGCTCTGATCTGTCGTGGGGACATCTATCTCCAGCTTTTGGAGGGCGAAGCGGACGCGATCGACAACACGTATGCGCGCATCGTCAGAGACGATCGGCATCTCGAGATCCATCGCCTGTCCCATGCGCCTGCGTCCGAGCGTCTTTTCCCCGCCTGGGCCATGCGGAGCGATCCCGCACGCACGTGGATGTGGTCCCAGGAGGAGGTGGCCAACGGGGCCGCGACGCAGGCCTCGCCCGAGCAGGTGCTCGGGATTTTTCGACGGCTCGCGGCCGAGCCCGCGGACCCGCCGAAGCTCACCCTCGTCTCGTCGGCGACCAACCGGTGAACCGCTCGTGTGCGGAGGCTCCGGGAACGCAAGACCGGCATGACCGGAAACCGGGCGACCGCACCGCTTGGCACTGGACGGACGGGGGCCTTTCCCTCTACGGAAACGTTCGTGGGGCCTGTAGCTCAATGGTTAGAGCCGACCGCTCATAACGGTCTGGTTGCAGGTTCGAGTCCTGCCGGGCCCACCACGCACCCCGTCAGTGCCTGATGATCGGGAACGGCCGGAAGACCGCGTCTTCGAGAAGGTGACTGCCGCATTCCAGCCGTCGCAGGTCCAACGCCGCCCCGAGGGAATGACGTGCGTCGGGCCGGCCACGCGAAGTGGGCTGAAGCCCGGTGCCGGAAACACCGGGCCTGTGACCGTTGCCTCGATTTCCCGGAAGCCTCCGCCTGAAGCCTCCTGCGACAGCCGGACCGGGAACACGGCGGCGTGCGAGACGACCAATCGACCGCCCATGTCCCGATTGCGCGCGCCACCGAGCGAGTTCCAGGCGTATTCGAGCGACGTCCCCTCGGTTTCGATGCCCAAGCCATCGAGACGATGGCCTGCCGCGGCCGCCAGGCGGGCTGAAACCGCTCCAGTTTCGTAGCTCACCATCCTTACCGACAGGCGCGCGAGCCGGCTCGGTGTTTTGCCCTGAAGGAAAAACCCGCATGGGAAGGTTTTTTCCAAGTAGGTAAGGGTTTTTTTACTGATCACTCCGGGGTTGAATCATGCAAGGTTCGCTCCAGCAACTGTCGAGCAGCACAACGGCGAACGTCGTGGTCTTGAGCGCGGTTCATGGGAGCAAGCGATGACAGGCAGATCAGCTTCTCGCGCTGCACGCGACCCTGCGGCACGCGCCGGTTTCGCCCGACGCGACGTTCGAGATGCCGCTCGGGGTTTGCGGCGCCGAACGGCCTTCGGTCGACGGCGTCGGTCCGCCTTGCGCCCCGACGCCCCCTAGCCCCGCGAAACTGAAGTCGGTCTCCGCCACGGCGTGAGCCCGGACGGGAATCCCTTCCACCCAGCCGCGAGCCATGGCCTGCGCTGCCGCATCCCTATGGCCAATGGAGACCGCCATGTCCGTCACCTTCACGGTCGACACCAACGACCTCCGTCATATCCTGGCGCAGATCCGGATCGCCGAGGAATTCGCGGCGCCGGGCAATACGCGGACTCTCCAGGAGATCATCGGACCGGACGCCGCCCTGCTGCCCGCCGGCTTGCGGGCGGTCGACGGAAGCAACAACAACCTCCTGCCGGGCCAGAGTCTTCTCGGGGCGGCCGACCAGCCGTTTCCGCGGTTGCTGTCGACGCAGTATTCCCAGGGCACGGGTTCCTTCAACGGCCTGACCAACAACGACTACAGCGTCGGTGGGACGGT
Organism: Methylobacterium sp. M6A4_1b; assembly: GCF_053345175.1. NCBI lineage: Bacteria > Pseudomonadati > Pseudomonadota > Alphaproteobacteria > Hyphomicrobiales > Methylobacteriaceae > Methylobacterium > Methylobacterium sp. M6A4_1b. Next base: position 5,227 of record NZ_JBKEZQ010000039.1, on the reverse strand, counting down.
CATCGACACCAGCATCCGGACGGCCAGCAACCTCGTCGTGGACATGAGCCCCCACAACCCGGCGGCCGTGGCCGCCTGGTTCGCCAATCCCATCGCGCAGGCCGCCTATGCCGCCGCCCATGGCGGCGAGGCCCCTCCCGCCGGCTACATCCCGACGGCGACGGAAGTCGCCTTCATCCCGAACCAGTCGCCCGATATCGGCCTGTCTCCGCCCTTCAACGGCTGGATGACCCTGTTCGGGCAGTTCTTCGACCACGGGCTCGACCTCGTCACCAAGGGCAGGAACGGCTCGGTCATCGTTCCGCTGATGCCCGACGATCCGCTGATCGCCGGCGGCGACGGGGTGCTCGGCACCGCCGACGACCTGCCGGCGTCCCAGCGCTTCATGGTCCTGACCCGCGCCACGCCAGCCGTGGGGCCGGGCGCCGACGGCGTGCCCGGCACGGCGGACGACATCCGCACCGCGGTCAACACCACCACGCCATGGATCGACCAGAACCAGACCTACACCTCCCATCCCTCGCATCAGGTCTTCCTGCGCGAGTATGCCCGGGTCGACGTGACCCCGGCCGACGGCGTCGCCAATCCCGTCACCCTCGCGACCGGAAACCTCCTCAACGGCGGTGCCGACGGCAAGGCCATCGCGAACTGGGCGGAGGTCAAGGCGCAGGCGAAGGTGATGCTGGGCATCGAGCTCGTGGACACGGACATCCACAACGTGCCCGTCCTGATGACCGACCCCTACGGCAAGTTCGTCCCGGGCGCTCACGGCTACGCGCAGATGCTGATGGAGCCGGACGCGACCCATCCCACCACGTGGTTCAAGGAAGGAACGGCGGAGGGCATCCGCACGGTCGGCGCCGTCATGACCGGCCACGCCTTCCTCGACGACATCGCCCATACCGCGGATCCCATCTCACACGGGCAGGCGGTGGCGGCCGACGCGGACACGCTCACCGGCAACGCGATCGGCGTCGATCCTCGAACCGGGGCGAGCCTCGCCTACGACAACGAGCTACTCGACCGGCACTTCATCACCGGCGACGGGCGCGGCAACGAGAACATCGGGCTGACCGCGGTCCACACCATCTTCCACTCGGAGCACAACCGACTGGTCGAGGCCAACAAGGAGACCATCCTGGCCTCGGGCGACCTCGCCTTCCTCAACGAGTGGCTACGGGTCGACCTGACCGCCTTGCCGACCACCCCTGACCAAGTCGCCGCCCTGCAATGGGACGGGGAACGCCTGTTCCAGGCCGCCAAGTTCGTCACCGAGATGCAGTACCAGCACCTCGTCTTCGAGGAATTCGCCCGGACGGTCCAGCCCAACGTCGACCCGTTCGTGTTCACGAACAGCGCCGACCTCAACCCGGCCATCACGGCCGAGTTCGCGCATGTCGTCTACCGGTTCGGGCATTCGATGCTGGCGGACACCGTCGACCGCATCGGGTTCGACATGGCGCCGGTCGACGCCGACCTGACCGTCGCCGGAACGCAGGAGCTCGGCCTGATCGAGGCGTTCCTCAACCCGGTGGCCTTCACGGCGAGCGGCGTCGGCACCGAGGCCGCGGCGGGTGCCATCATCCGCGGCATGACCCGGCAGATCGGCAACGAGATCGACGAGTTCGTGGTCGATGCCCTGCGCAACAACCTGCTCGGGCTTCCGCTCGACCTCGCGACGCTGAACATCGCGCGCTCGAGGGAACAGGGCGTGCCGACCCTCAACGAGGCTCGCGCGGAATTCTACGCGATGACCGCGGACGCCAAGCTCAAGCCCTATACGAGCTGGGTCGACTTCGCCCAGAACATCAAGAACCCGGCCTCGGTGATCAACTTCATCGCGGCCTACGGCGACCACGATCTCATCACCCAGGAGAGTACCCTCGCCGGCAAGCGCGCCGCGGCGACCGCCCTGGTGTTCGGCGTCTCGGTCGACGTGCCGGACGATCCGTCGACCTTGGTGAACGACGCGCACACCATCGCCCCGCCCGCGGATCGACTCGACTTCATCACCGGCACGGGCGCCTGGAACGCGGCCAATTCCGGCCTGAACGACGTCGACTTCTGGATCGGCGGTCTCGCCGAGGAGAAGATGGAGTTCGGCGGCATGCTGGGCAACACCTTCAACTTCGTCTTCGAGACGCAGATGGAGAACCTCCAGAACGGCGACCGCTTCTACTATCTCAGCCGCACGCAGGGCATGAACCTCCTCAACGAGCTGGAGGCCAACACCTTCTCGGCCCTGGTCCAGCGCAACACCGACCTCGGTGACGAGGGGTCCTCGCACCTCAACGGCGCGCTGTTCGGGCGCGCCGACCACATCCTCGAACTGAACGAGGTCCAGCAGGTCGGGGACGACCCGGTGCAGGACGACCTGCTGCTCCAAATCCTCGACCCCAAGGTCGTCCGCGTCGCACCGGGCGCCGACGTCGACGGCGACGGGCACGCCGACGGCGGGATGCTGAAGTTCAGCGGCGGCGAGCACGTCGTCCTCGGCGGGACCGAGGGCAACGACCGCCTGATCGGCGACAAGGGGATCGACACCCTCTGGGGCGACGGCGGCGACGACTACCTCAACGGCGGGATGGAATCCGACCAGATCTTCGGCGGCGACGGCGACGACGTCATCGAGGATCCCTTCGGCGACGAGTTCATCCGGGGCGGCGAGGGCAACGACGCCATCTCGGGCGGACCGGGCCTCGACATCCTGTTCGGCGGCGGGGGCAAGGACTTCATCACGCACTCGACCGATCCGGGCGAGGTCTTCGCCGGGCGCGGGGACGACTTCGTCCTCGGCGGCAGTGCCGCCGACAACCTGATGGGCAACGAGGGCGACGACTGGATCGAGGGCGGCGAGGGCTTCGACAGCCTCTCGGGCGAGAACTCGCAGCTGTTCTTCAACAGCATCATCATCGGCCACGACGTCCTCAACGGACAGGGCAACGACACCGACTACGACGGCGAGTCCGGCGACGACATCATGGTCCAGGGCTCCGGGATCCAGCGCAACAACGGCATGCTCGGGTTCGATTGGTCGATCCAGAAGGGCGACCCGAACGACGGGACCATCGACCTCGGCATCTCCCGCTTCGTCAACCAGCAGGCCCTGACCCTTCGCGACCGCAACGATTCCGTGGAAGGTGCCTCGGGCTGGAAGCACGACGATACCCTGATCGGCACCGAGCGGCCGACCGGTGCGGTCGGCGACCCTGCCGGCGGCATCGTCGGGGGGCCGGCGACCGACAGCATGCTGCTGTCCCAGAACGTCGCCCTCATCGATGGCCTGGAGGCCCTGCTCAAGCTGACCCCCGGGGCGATCCGCGGTCAGACCGTCGGCAGCGACGCCGCGCCCTTCGCGAGCCTGGCTCCCGACACGACCGTGTTCGATCCCCAGAACGGGGGCGACATCCTGCTCGGCGGCGCCGGCAGCGACACCATCACCGGCAGGGCCGGCAACGACATCATCGACGGCGACCGCTGGCTCAACGTGCGGATCAGCATCCGTGACGCCGGCGGCACCGAATTGGCGACCGCCGACAGCCTCGCGGGCCAGATGTTCACGACACCGGCCGGGCTCGCGAGCGGCAATGGCCCGCTCTACCTCGGCGGGATCAGCCTGCAGACCGCGCTGATGACGCGGGCCGTGAATCCGGGCCAGCTCGACATCGTCCGCGAGATCCTCGACGCCGGGGCCGGGCCGGACGTCGACACGGCGGTCTTCTCCGACGTGCGGGCGAACTACACCATCACCAACCTCGGCGACGGCAGCTTCCGGGTCGACCACACCGGCTTCGCCGCCAGCCCGACCCTGAGGTTTTCGGACGGCATCGACACCCTGCACAACATCGAGCGGGCGCAGTTCGCGGACGGGGCCGTCTTCCTCGCCAACGTGCCCGCGACGGGGGCGCCGACCGTCGACGACACGACCCCCACGGAACTCTCGGCGCTGCGGGCCACCGTGGCGGGCATCGCCGACCTGAACGGCCTGCCCACGACCTTCGGCTTCCAGTGGCAATTCCTGTCGGCCGCCGGGACCTGGACGAACATCGCCGGCGCGACCGGCCAGACCTTCACGCCGCAGCAGGCCCAGGTCGGGTTCCAGGTCCGCGTCGCGGTGAGCTTCACCGACCAGGGCGGCTATTCGGAGCGGGTCTTCTCGGCACCGACCGAGGTGGTCGGCGACAACATCGTGGACAACGGCGCCGGCAACACGATCAACGGCACGGCGGGCGCCGACCGCATCCTCGGCAACGGCGGCAACGATACGGTGAATGCCGGGGCCGGCGACGACTTCGTCGATGGTGGAGCCGGCGCGGACACCATCAACGGCGCGGCCGGGAACGACACCCTCCAGGGCGGGACCGGCAACGACTCCATCGATGCGGGAGCCGGCGACGACGTCGTGACCTGGAACGGTGGCGCCGCGCTGGGACCCATCACCCTCGTCGCCAACGACGGGCGCGACGTGGTGCGGGGCGGCACCGAGGGGGCCGTGGGGGACACCTTCGTGGTCAACGGGACCCTCGGTCTCGCCGAGACCTTCCGGGTCTACACGGTCGCGGCTTGGGGACAGGTCGCCGGCAACAACGTCGCCACCCTGAGCCCCGGCACCGAGATCGTCGTCACCCGCACGACCGGGACGGGCGCCGGTGCGGTCACCACCGTCATCGCCGAGTTGCAGGAGATCGAGGAGATCCGGATCGGGACCGCCGCGGTCTCGGTCCCCAATCCGCCGACCAACGCGGGGGCGGGCGACAGCGTCTTCCTGATCGGAAACTTCTCGACGACGAGCCTGAACCTCAACACCGTGACCATCGACGGCACCGTGGGGAACGACACCGTCGACATCTCCGGCCTGACATCGGCGCACCGCATCGTGTTCCGCTCCGGCGGCGGCACGGACACCATCGTCGGAACGCTGCGCCCGCAGGACGTCATCGAACTCGCGCCCGGCACGACGCGGGCCGATTACGTCGAGGCGCACGCCAACGGCATGACGACCCTGACGCGCGGCGCGCACAGCATCACCTTCGCGAGCACGGGGACGCCCACGTTCGGCACGGCTCCGGCCACGGGCGGACAGCAGCCCGGCGGCCCCGGAGGGGCGCCCGGACCGGCCAGCGCCTTCGCCCTGACGGTCTCCCGGACGGCGGCGGCGGATCTTTCCCTTGATCGTTGCCGCCCTGATCCTTGGGCTTGAAGCTCTTGATCGACGCCCAGGCCTCGA
>NZ_JBKEZQ010000038.1:0-23884 GCF_053345175.1 Methylobacterium sp. M6A4_1b | reverse complement strand
TAGAGGCTGTTATGAACCGCCCGCCAGTTGAGCGGCCTGTTTGAGCATGAGGCAGACGAAAGCAACGATGTGGAGATCTGCGAGCGTACTGGGATAGCGCTCGTAGTCTTTGACGAGGCGGCGGAAGCGGGTTGCCCAGGCGAAGGAGCGCTCGACCACCCAGCGTCGCGGCAGAAGGACGAAGCCGCGCTTGGCCTCGGGCAGTTTGACGACCTCCAGTTCGATTCCGTGGGTGCGGGCGGCCTTGGCTGGCTTCTCGCCGGTGTAGCCTTGGTCGACATAGGCGAGATCGACGGTGTCCCCTGTGGCAGCCTGCACGGCCTTAGCCAGACGCCCCACCTGGGCGCGGTCGTCGGCATCGGCGGGGGTGACGTGCAGGGCCAGGAGGTGGCCCAGGGTGTCGACGGCCAGATGGACCTTCGAACCCTTCTTGCGCTTGGCGCCATCGTAGCCGGCCCGTTCGCCGCTCTCGGGCGTCGAGCGCAGGGTCCGGCTGTCGAAGATGGCCGCGCTCGGCTCGGGGGATCGCCCGGAGGCCAGACGCAGCAACGCCCGCAGATCGTCGCCCAGTTGCTCGAAGCAGCCTGCCGCCAACCAGCGCTGCGCCTGCTGGTAGACCGCTTCCCAGGGCGGCAGGTCGTTGGGCATCCACCGCCATGGCGCGCCCGTCTTCACGACGTAACGCAGCCCGTTGAACACCTCGCGCAGGCTGTGCTCACGCTGCCCCGCATCCTCCCGCAGCAGCGTCAGATAGGGAGCGACCAGCGCCCATTCTTCATCGGAAACGTCGGACGGGTAGGCTTTGCGTGAAGAGGTCATGCCCCTTCATCTGGAATCAAGCCGTCATAGGTCCATAACAGCCTCTAGATAATTGGCTCATCTCCAGGTGCCGATTGCTCCGCTGACAACTTGTCGGCCACGATGGCAAATCCGAAGATCGGCCTCGAGCTGGTGTCGCGGCCAACTTCCTCCTTCCTGATGGCGCCGCGGCGTTGAAGCCGTATTAGAGCTTCGTAGACCTCAGACGCGTTGAAAGGATCGAGCGCCTCAGCATCGACCTGTCTGAGCACCTTAGGTGCAAAAAACGGGCTGTTCGGCGCAAGGGACAACCGCTCGCTCTGGGCCGAGAGCAGCGCCGCGGCCACAGCGTTTTCAGCGGCATCCTCCAGCCTCGGAACTTCGGTCAGTCTAGCGCCTGCATCAATCGATCCAGGCGAATTCGTAGCGAACGCCTCGAAAGCTCCTTTCACCCATCGGATTTTCAAGCGCAGTCCGCGCGGACCATAGTTGAGCTTCTTGTTCTCGAGTTCGCGGACGTCCGTAGGCTTACCTGTTTCGCGCTTCTTGCTGTCGGGCTGAGGGTATCGAAGGAAGAGGCGTGACCGCGCAGCGTTGCTCCACGCAGAGGAGCCGGATGTCCCTTCGCCAGAGCTCTGACCGGACTGGGATGGATGGCCAAGCGCGATGACAGAGCCGCCGATGGCCTGTGCAAGCCTCCCCAGGCAGGATTTCACGAAAGCCGTGACCTGCGCGCGGTCGATTTCGGACCCGCCGTAAATGTCGGCGATCGTATCGACGATGAGGACATCGGCCTTCCATGCTACGGCATCGTCTCGAAGCTGCGTCCAGACAGGCGTCAACTTCATGTGGCCACCGCGCTCCCACGTCGCCATCAGATTGTCGTCGTGCTTGCGTGAGATGATGCGCAGGTCGACTAGGTCGGTGTAATCGATGCCGAGCGCGCGGTTGATGTCGCTCTGGCGTCGGTGCAACTCAGCTTCATCGTCCTCGCAAAGGAAGCACATGATGCGTCCCTTGCGCGTGGCCTGCCCGAGCCACGGCTGTCCGGTCGCCGCGCAGGTCGCGTACTGGTGCATGAGCAGCGTTTTGCCGATGCCGCCGTCCCCGTAGACGAGTGTCACCTCGTTCTTAGGAATTAGGCCGGGCACCTCCCACTCCCTGGTCGGAATGGCTTTCCCTTTCCAGGCTGTCGGATCAATCCAGCGCAGCGGCCCCGTGGTCATAGTGGGCGCGGCCAACTGAGCGCTCTGAGCGTCAGGGTCTTCGACGTTGAAGAACTTCCTCGGGTCTGACGGCCTCGGCTTGGTCTGAGCGCAGGCCTTTAGAACCGTCCGAGCAAGGTATGCCTCCCCCTGTTGCTCAAACTTTCCCGGCGAGTAGGCGGCGACGATGTCTGCAACCTCGGCCGGATCGACAATCCCCTGCTCGACGCAGGCCGCTGCAATCGCGAAGTCTCGCGCGGATCGGTCGGGTGCTGATTGCGCGCTGTCTAACAGCGCGCCGACGCGAGGTGCGTTCTCGCGCAGCGCCGCCAAGCGGGCGGCGAGTTCAGGCTCGAGATTTTCTGGCGTGCCGAGAACACTCCATGCGCCGGACACATCAAGCGTGCCCGACGTGGGAGCCAAGGCTGCGACCGGCGGTGCAAGCTCAACGAGTGCGGCGAGGCCGGCCCGGCTCTCAGGGGCCATGTGCAGGCATCGCGACAAGGCGCGCTGACGCCCTCGATCGCGCTTCTTCCGGTCAGGCAGGTTGAGCGTGAACGGGATCCGAAAGAGGTGCTCGACGCTCTGGACGGCATCACCACCAAAGATCTTTGCAAGCCCTCTACCCTGCGCCTCTACGGCAGACTGAACGTCCGGACTGACGGGTAAGGGTTCTGGAAAAAGCCAGATGGCCTGTATCCCACCGCCACTATCTACAATCGCCGTTGGGCGGCATGTGCTCTGCTTGGTTAGGCGGTCAGCGAGCCCAAGCAGTCGCTCTCGTTCTCGTTCAAATCCGCCAGACGCGGTTTCGACAGTTCGATCTGGGTCAATGTCCACGGGGATGCCGCGAATACGAGCAATGTCAGATTTTCCGACCCTGCCGTTTGCACCAGTCTGCTGCTGGGAGGGCACAGGCTCATTCAGTACATAGTAGAGGTTGGCCTTACCCTGTCCGGCTTCAATCCAACCCTGAAGGGGCTGCCGATCCCTCGGGAGCTCGAAGGTGGAGCCGCTGCAACTAGGCTGGTCTGGGACCATCTGCGTCACAGCGATAAGACCATTGCCGACGACAGCGCAAAGAAATTCGACTGCAGCCGCGGAGTTGGCTTCAAGCGTAGGAACCGAGACCAATCGAGGCAGTGGTGTAGTGAGTGTGTTCGAAGTCGCGGCGGCCCCGGGGGTCGAGGTCATGGCTGCAGCAAGCAGCGAACCAAGTTGCAGGGACTGCCCCGCAGCGTTTACATTGGCGTTCTGCATCTGAGGACTTTCGCCAGACGCCCGACCACAGGCGCTGGTGCCAAAGGAAAAAGAGACGCGGCGGCCTTCCCGGTGGTGCGGGTGAGCCGCCGTTTCGCGTTTGAGGGCCTCTGGCAGGGGGTAGGTCTTGGCGGGTGTGGTGGAGGGTTCACCCCGTCGACGATCGGCTTGCCGGCCGCAGCCAGCGAGTGCGGAACGCGAGCTCGGTCATCACGCCGCGGCCTGGGACGTGAGTTCGGACGTTGAGGTGACGCGACGGCTCAACTTGCTCTCGACCCAGGAGCGGCATGCGCTGGCGGTGTAGAGGGGAAACCGGCCGAACTTCTGGTACTCGGGCCCGCCTCCGTTGACAGCGAGTTTCGCAAGAGTGCTCGCGCAGCAGGAGACCCCGAAAGTCTCACGGATGAAAGCTGCCGCTTCGGCACGGCGCATCATACGCTCGCAGGTCTTGGTATCGTCGGGCTGCATCGTCTTCTCCTCACCGCGGCGCCTCGGTGAAGCGCCTGATGCGAGAAGAATTGCCGGGAATGACCGGGAACGTCAGCTTTCAATCCCGATCAATTGCGCTCAGCGCACGCCGGATCGTCGGCTGCGACACGGGTATGCCCTTGCCCGTCAGCCATTCTGCGATTTGGTGATCGCGTCGCTGAGCCGGATAGCCGGACGGGATCCCTTCCGGGAACAGTGCCGCCACGGCTTGCAGGACGGAGCGTTGCTTACGCGGAACCGACTGTTTCGCATGCAGAGGCGAGGCAGGCTTGGGCTTAGCGTCGGGCCCCGGGAAAGCGAGTGCTACGTCGTCCGCAAAAAGCTCGACTTCGCACCAGATCCGCTGACCATCACTCTCGCCAGCTAAGAAGCATTCCCGGCCGGGCGTTTGGCGCCCGCCGCAGAGCTGTAGATCCCTGGCCTCAATGGTCAGAGGCTGCCGGTCGGTCGGCAACATACCCGGTAACGCCGGGCATCCATCCGCCCGAACACTGCCTCCGATGATCTGCTCGGCCAATGGAAGCCAAGCGTCCCGGTGGAGGCTGAGATCCTCGCGCGAGCTCGCCAGGCAGGCGATTAGATCCATTGGAGTGCGAGGCTGAGCGGCGTCGGCAGGGCTGCTGAGTGCGTCGACACACTTGCGCTCCCGCGTGACTACCCATGCGAGGGCCTGCAGCAGCGTCCACCGATCGCTCGCGCTCACGCCGCCACCTCGATCGAACCGACAGCGGCGCCCTCCATCGAAGCGGCAATCGCCTCCGACACTTTGTCGGCCGCAGCGACGAGGACGGCGTCGAGGTGGTGCACATAGCGGCTGGTCATGGTGCTGCCGGCATGCCCGAGCATCGCGCCGATCGTGCTGTCGCCATAGCCGAGATCGCCGGCAGTGCTGGCGAATGAGTGGCGCAGCGTGTGGGCACTTACGCCTTGAAGGCCCGCACGCTTAGCGTAGCGCTCGATCGCATCCGGTGTTCCGGTGAAGCCGCCCTGCCCTCTTGTTGCCGGAATGACGAAGGCGCTCCTGCTTTTCTGCTCGATCGCGGCCAGCAGCCGGAGGGCGGCCGACCCTAAGGGCCTGACGGAACGGCCCTCCTTCGTATCGGCGAGGCGCAGGCACTTGCCTGCCTTGTCGACTTCCTCCCAACGGAGGCTCGAGATTTCGCGGAGCCGGCAACCCGTCAGGCACAGAAGGCGAATGCAGGTTGTCGATTGCCAGTTATCGCCTGCTGCCTCCGCGGCCAACAGCACGCGTCCGAGCGCCTGGAACTCCTCGGGAGACAGGCGCCGATCGCGCTTCCCATCCGCCGGTCGCTTTACGCCGTGCGCAGGGTTCGTGGAGATGATCCCCTCGCCGATCGCGTAGCTCAGCATGCCGCCAAGCAGTCCCACCGTGCGCGCCGCAGCGCTGGGGCCGCCGGTGATGGGGACAAGCCTGCGAGCCTTTGACACGTAGCTCTTGGCCGTCTTGCCCGTCTGCACGTCTCGGATCAGGCGCTGAACGTCCATCCGCGTGAGATCCTGCACGAGACGTGTTCCGAGCAACGGCACGATGTGGTGCTCGATGCGCCCGCGATCACAGGCGAGGGATGAGGCCTTCTTCGCCTTCCCGCCCCGCCCGAGCACTAGGCCCTTGTCGGCGTCCGCAAGGTAGTTAGCGCAGAGCTGCGCCACGGTCAGCGACTTCCGCCGGCCAGCCTTGTCCTCCGCGGGATCTTCTCCCTTGGCCACTTGGCCAAGCAGGGAGAGGGCCTCCTTCCGTGCCTGCTCTGCCGTGACGGGACCGTGAAGACCGATCGTCACGCGGCGGGTTCGTCCACCGCTGCGGTACTGAACGAGGTAGCTGCGCCGCCCTGACGCGAAGATCCGCACGCCGAAGCCGGGAAGCTCGTCGCACCACAGGAAGTAGTCGGAGGACCGGATCTCCGCCGCCTCGACTGTCCGCTTCGTCAACTTCGCCATCGCACCCCTTCCCGGATCCGCGGAAGCGCCACGGAAGCGTGCGGATGGAACGGAAGCGAATGCCGCGTCATGACCGCCAACGGATCCTGATAGCATTATTCGATTTTCGGCAAGGGGTTAGGAAAGACGAGCTACTGGACCGAACCAAGAAACACTCGGGGTAATCGTGTCCCACGATCCTGCGCCCGGATGCGGGGCTTCCGGAATTTCAGGTCCTGGCGCGCCGGCCCGTGGTGATGATGTTTCATGCCGGGCCGGCCTGGGACATCCGGCCCTTCACCGAGCTCACCCTGCGGCTCGTCGAGCCGGGGGAAACCTCGGCGCGGGCCCGATCGGACTGATCCTCACCGGGACCGGCGGATCGTGGCACTGCGCCGGCCCGGTCAGACGATGCCGGTGAGGTAGTAGACCCCGATCACCAGGAACACCGCCGCGGTCTTCAGGAGGGTGATGGCGAAGACGTCGGCATAGGCCTGCCGGTGGGTCAGGCCCGTCACCGACAGCAGGGTGATGACGGCGCCGTTATGCGGCAGGGTGTCCATGCCGCCGCTGGCCATGGCGGCGACCCGGTGCAGCACCTCCATGGGGATGTTGGCGGCCTGCGCCGCCGCGATGAAGGTGGAGGACATGGCCGCCAGCGCGATGCTCATGCCGCCGGAGGCCGAGCCGGTGATGCCGGCGAGCGCCGTCACGGTGACGGCCTCGTTGACCAGGGGGTTCGGGATCGCCGAGAGGGCGTCGCGGATGACGAGGAAGCCCGGAAGGGCGGCGATGACCGCGCCGAAGCCGTATTCGGAGGCCGTGTTCATGGCGGCCAGCAGCGAGCCCGCCACCGCGGCGCGACTGCCCTCGGCGAAGCCCTGGGAGACCGGGCGCCAGGCGAAAACCAGTACCGTGAGGATGCCGGCGAGCAGCGCCAGCTCGACCGCCCAGATCGCGGTCACGGACGAGACCGTGGTGACGATGGGTTTGTCGAGGCCGGCGAGCGCCGTCTCGGCCTTGGGACCGTAGAGGCGCGGGATCGCGGCCGTGAAGGCGAGATTCGACAGGCCGACCACGATCAGCGGCAGCAGGGCGATGGCCGGATGGGTGCGGGAGGCCTCGTCCATCACCTGCGGCTCGTTGCTGTGGCCGGTGCCGTAGCCCTCGCCCTTCCGCTTGGCCGAGGCGATGCGCCGATCGAGATAGGCGACGCCGACCACGAGGATGAAGGCCGCACCGATCAGCCCGAGCCAGGGAGCGGCCCAGGTGTTGGTGCCGAAGAAGGTGGTGGGGATGATGTTCTGGATCTGCGGCGTGCCGGGCAGCGCATCCATCGTGTAGGAGAAGGCGCCCAGCGCGATGGTGCCGGGGATCAGGCGCTTGGGGATGTCGCTGAGGCGGAAGGCTTCGGCCGCGAAGGGATAGACCGCGAACACCACCACGAAGAGCGAGACGCCCCCGTAGGTGAGCAGGTTGCACACCAGCACGATGGAGAGCACGGCCCGCCGCGCGCCCACGAGCTCGATCACCGCCGTGACGATGGAGCGGGAGAAGCCCGACATCTCGATGACCTTGCCGAACACCGCGCCGAGCAGGAACACCGGGAAGTACAGCTTCACGAAGCCGACCATCTTCTCCATGAACAGGCCGGAGAAGACCGGCAGCACCGCCGACGGATCGGTGAGCAGCACCGCCAGCAGGGCGGCCACCGGCGCGAACAGGATGACGCTGAAGCCGCGATAGGCGACGAGCATCAGGAATCCGAGCGCCAGCAGCGCGATGAACAGGCTCATGGAACGGGCATCCTTCGGCCGGCCGATGTCCGCGGCCTTGCGCCGGATGGTACAAGCCCCGCCCCTGCGGCACCATCGCGGCCTTGACCGGCGGGGTGACACGCCTCTGTAAGCGTTAGATTTCAGAGGGGACCCGCCGGCTCGGACAGCCGACGGCCCGATGCCGTGCAGGAGACCGCGAGCCCGTGGCGACACATCCTCCGAAATCCGAGGCCTTCGCGGTCGCCGTGGTGGGTGCCGGCGCGGCGGGCCTGAGCCTCGCCCTGGCGCTCGCCCGCGAGGGCGTCGCCACCGCCCTGGTCGGACGGCACGCCCCCGTGGCCGACGGGCGCACGGTGGCGCTCCTCGACGGCTCGGTGCGCTTCCTCGACGCCCTCGGGGTCTGGGCGGCGATCGCGCCCCATGCGAGCCCGCTGGCCGAACTCCACATCGTCGACGACACCGGCAGCCTGTTCCGGCCGCCCCCGGCCCGCTTCGTCGCCACCGAGATCGGCCTCGACGCCTTCGGCTGGAACGTCGAGAGCGCCCGCCTCGTCGAGGGCCTGCGCGCCGAGGCCCGGGCAGCCGCCAACCTGACCCTGTTCGAAGAGGATGCCGCGGGCTTCGCGGCCGGCGCCGACGCGGCCACGATCTCCCTGGCCGGAGGCGCCGCCCTGTCGGCCCGCCTCGTGGCCGGGGCGGACGGCGCCCGCTCGAGGCTTCGCGAGGCCGCCGGCATCCTGCCGCGCACCTGGTCCTACCCGCAGAGCGCCATCACGACGATCCTGGCGCATACGCGGCCGCACCGCGACGTCTCCACCGAGTTCCACACCCGGCAGGGGCCGTTCACCCTGGTGCCGCTGCCCGGCGGCCTTCGCTCCAGCCTCGTCTGGGTGATGGGCGAGAGCCCGGCCAAGCGTCTCTCCGCCCTCGACGACGACGGCCTCGCCCGGGCGGTCGAGCACCAGGCCCAGGCGATGCTGGGCGCGATGCGCATCGACGGGCCGCGCGGCCTCGTACCGATGCGGGGTCTGTCCGTGCCGAGCCCGGTCGCCGCTCGCCTCGCCCTGGTCGGCGAGGCCGCCCACGTCTTCCCGCCCATCGGGGCGCAGGGCCTGAACCTCGGCCTGCGCGATGCGGCCTCCCTGCGCGACACGGTGATGCGGGCGGTGGAGGACGGGCGCGACCCGGGTTCGCGCGCGGCGCTGGCCGGCTTCGCCCGCGGGCGCGACCTCGACGCGCGCTTGCGGTCGACCGCGGTCGACGCGCTCAATCGCAGCCTGCTCGCCGACCTCCTGCCGGTGGACGCCCTGCGCGGCCTCGGCCTCCTCGCCATGACGACGATCGGGCCGCTGCGCCGCATCGTCATGCGCGAGGGCGTGCTGCCCCGCCTCGGTGCCCCGAGCCTGATGCGCTGATCAGCGCCCGGCCACGCTCCGGACCGGTGGCTGGGCCGCGCCGTCCTGCACGGACTTCCGGTCGAGGGAGCCGGTGGCGATCTCGGCCGGGTCCGCCGTGCCGCCCTGGAAGGCGGTGCCGGCCCTGCCCTGGGCGACGCCGTGGTCGAACAGGGCCCTCATGTAGCCCTGGTCGAACGGCGCGGCTGAGGTCTTCCCGAAGCGTCCGTCGATCTGGGCGACCTGAAGGTCCAGGCCGGTGCGCCGGGCAAAGCCCTGGCTGAGGGCGAGGGCCGCCCGGGTCTGCGCCTTGATCGCCGCCGACATCGAGCGGCCGAGCACGCTCAGGGTGGTGCGCGACGCCATCTGGAAGTCCGGCGCCAGGCTGTTGTTGACGATGAGGTAGACCTGGTGCGTCGGCAGCGGCGCGGGGTCCGTCGCCAGGAGCATCGATTCCGGGGCGAGGTAGTACGGCGCGGTCGTACCGCCGTCGTCGTGCATTTCCTGGATGCGCTTGCCGTCTCCCGCCACCGCGTCGATCATCACCGGCGGAAACACGCCGGGCACGGCCGAGGAGGCCAGGATCACCGACCGGAACAGCGCGAGGGCCTTCGGGTCGCCGGTCTGCGCGATGGCGCCCATGTCCCACAGGACCGGACGCTCGCCGTCCACCGCCGTCGTCGCCACCAGGAGCCGGCGGCCCTTGGCGTGCTCCGCGGCCACCGCCTTCAGCAAGGCCGGGGTCACGGCCCTGTCGATCCGGCGCTTGAGCGGCCAGGTGTCGGTGAGGGCCTCGTTCGTGCCGCCGAACTCGAACACGTCGGCGGCGGAGATCTCGGTGTAGTTCTGGCGCAAGGCGGCGTCGCCGGACGCGCCGACGAAGGCGAAGGGCGCGATCATCGCGCCGGTGCTGACGCCGGTGATGACGCCGAAATCCGGCCGGGTGCCGGCTTCGCTCCAGCCGTTGAGGAGGCCGGCCGCGTAGGCGCCGTTCTCGCCGCCGCCGGAGAGTACGAGCCAGGGCCGGTTCGCGGCTGACGCTCCGTCGACGAGGGTACGAAAGGCGGTGGCATCGTCTCCGGGAATGCGCACCCCCGCGGCCATCCCGTCGGGCCGGGCCGTCGCGGCCTCTGCGGCCGTGAAGGCCAAGCGTCCGGCCTGCGTCTCGGACCGGACCGGCTTCTCGGTCGGCAGCCGACCGCGCTCGGCGGCGAATGCGCTCTGCGGAAGGCCGAAGCCGAACAGAGCCACCGCGAGCAGCGCCGGATGGCGGAATCCGGTCCGCCTGATCGATGATCCGGACATGGGTCCGTCCCTCGTATTCCGTGAGGTGCCCCCTCTATCGTCAGAACGTGAGGCGAAGATCGACGTTCCGCCGCTCGGCCTGCAGCGGTCGCATGGTAAACGGCTTGCGTGCGCCCGCGCACCTTTACGGCGGGGCCGGCCTTGTCCTAACCGCTGGTTCGGGACGCCGATCTCACAAAGAAATCTCCGGGAGCAGGAACACCCATGAAACTGCCACGCCGCTTCTTCCAGCCGCTCGCCACGGGCGCACCGGCTCCCTTCCGCGACCTCCCCGTCAAGCTGGAGCGGATGATCCATTTCGTGCCGCCTCACAACGAGAAGGTCCGGGCTCGCGTGCCGGAGCTCGCCGCCACCGTCGACGTGGTGCTCGGAAACCTCGAGGATGCGGTGCCGATCGACCAGAAGGAGGCCGCCCGCAAGGGCTTCGTGGCCATGGCCCAGGCCACCGACTTCGCCGCGTCCGGCACCGGCCTCTGGACCCGCATCAACGCCCTGAACTCCCCCTGGATTCTGGACGACCTGTTCGAGATCGTCTCCCAGGTCGGCGACAAGCTCGACGTCGTGATGGTGCCCAAGGTCGAAGGGCCGTGGGACATCCACTACATCGACCAGCTGCTCGCCCAGCTCGAGGCCCGGCACGGCGTGACGAAGCCGATCCTCGTCCACGCCATCCTCGAGACCGCCGAGGGCGTGGCCAACGTCGATGCCATCGCCTCCGCCTCGCCGCGCATGCACGGCATGAGCCTCGGCCCCGCCGACCTCGCGGCCTCCCGCGGCATGAAGACCACTCGCGTCGGCGGCGGCCATCCGGATTACCGGGTCATCGCCGACCCGACCCAGGACGGCGCCGCCCGCGCCTCCGCCCAGCAGGACCTCTGGCACTACACCATCGCCAAGATGGTCGATGCCTGCATGGCCAACGGCCTCAAGGCCTTCTACGGGCCCTTCGGCGACTTCTCCGACGGCGAGGCCTGCGAGGCCCAGTTCCGCAACGCCTTCCTGATGGGCTGCGCCGGGGCCTGGACCCTGCACCCGAATCAGGTCGCCATCGCCAAGCGGGTCTTCGCCCCCGATCCGGCCGAGGTCGCCTTCGCGGTGCGGATCGTCGAGGCGATGCCGGACGGGACCGGCGCGGTGATGCTCGACGGCAAGATGCAGGACGACGCCACCTGGAAGCAGGCCAAGGTCATCGTCGACCTCGCCAAGCTCGTCGCCGAGAAGGACCCGGAGCTGGCCAAGACCTACGGTCTCGCCTGAGCGCTTTTTCCCGTCCCCTGCGTCGTCGACGGGGCACCGCCGATGACAAGTGGCCCGGGTCCGCCTACTTTCTGTCGCATGACCGATACGATCACTGCTGATTTCGTGATGAGAACCGCCAAGTTCGGCCTCGGCGCCGTCGTGCGCCACCGCATCTATCCTTTCCGCGGCATCGTCTTCGACATCGACCCGGTGTTCGACAACACCGAGGAGTGGTGGCTGGCGATTCCCGAGGAGGTCCGGCCGCGCAAGGACCAGCCGTTCTACCACCTGCTCGCCGAGAACGCGGAGAGCGAGTACGTCGCCTACGTGTCCGAGCAGAACCTCGTGCCCGACACCTCCGGCGAGGCCCTGCGCCACACCGGCATCGCCGAGGTGTTCGAGCGCGACGCCGACGGCAGCTACCGGATGCGCGGAGCCGCCCAGGCCAACTGACGGTCCTGTCCGACCGGTCGAGAGGGTGCGAAAACGAAACGAGGCCGGGCATCGCGCCCGGCCTCGTTTCGTTCGAGGGCCGGCCGCGTGGGCGGCCGGCGGGATCACGATCTCAGGGCTTCGGCGCGGCCGGCGCACCGGCGGCCGGGGCAGCGCCGGCGGCGTTCTGCTGCTCGAGCTTCTTGCGCATGTCCTCGCTGCGCTTCTCGAGCTCGGCCTGCAGCTTCTTCTGCTGCTCCTCCAGCACCTTCGGGTCGATGGCCGGGCCGTCGAAGGCCTTGCCGAAGCCGGTGATCGGCACCGCGAAGGTGACCTCGCGCTGAGTCTGGTTCTGGACGCTGACGTTGAGGGTGGTGCCCTTCTTCATCGCGGTGATCAGCTCGGGGCCGACATTGCCGGCCTCGGCGAAGCAGCCGTTGGGGAAGCAGACCGCGAATTTGCCGGCGGTACCCTGCTGGCCGTCGACGGTGAAGCGGATGCCCGGCTGCAGCAGCAGGCCGAGGGGCAGCAGGTAGCGGACGACCCGCACTTCCTGCTTCTGGGCGGCGTTCTTCATCTCGTAGACGGCGACCGCCAGCACGGGCTGGCCCTGGTCGGAGACGAAGTCGCGGGTGGTGTAGCAGACGTCGGTGCCGCTCGCCTGGTCCTTGCCGCAGACCTTGGTCCATTCCGTCTGGGCCGGATCGGACTTCACGTTGACGATCTGCGGACCCGTCTGGGCCGCACCGGTGGGTGCGGCGGCCGGGGGCGCCGTCGGCGCGGGAGCGGTGGGGGCCGGCGCGGCCTTGCCCTTCGGCGCCTGCGCGAGAGCCGGTCCGGCAACCCCCGCCACTCCGGTAAGGCCCGCCAGGGCGAGGAACGCGGCGACGCGCAGCGGGCGCGCGGGACGGTTGGCGAAGAACATCAGCTCTGACCCCTTAAGATGACGGCGTAACGGATTCGGCTCGCGGGATGCGCCTCGAAACTGAGCGCGGATTCGCATCGAACGGTTCGGACTTCAAGGGCGCTTCGGGGCCTGGAGCGCCCGTTCGGCACTCGGCCGGGCGCATTCATCGCACCAGGCCTGCCGGACACGCACCTTCGGACCGCGATCGCTTCGAAGCCGAGATCGCCCCTGGGCCGAGATCATGACCGGACCGGGATCGCAGCGGCGCGGCGGATGAGACCCTCCGCCACCGCGCGGCAACCCGCGGACCGCGCCATCGACGGCGCAGTCCCGCCCCGACGACAGGGCGGCCTGCTTTCCCCCCGAATGCGGCGAAGACATGACACCGCGGCCGTGGCCGGGACGCGGCGCCCGTGCGGTTAAGGCGGGCTTAACCCTAAGCGTCCATGAACGGAAGGTCGCGGGAGTCAGCGCACGTGCCGGCGCAGCAAGCAGTCCATCTCCAAGCCGCCCACCTTCTGGACTCCGTCCGGGCAGGCATTCCACTGTCTCAGGCCAGCCGCCGCATGACCGGTGCGTCCGCGCCGGGTCCGGGTCGCCCGGCCCTGGTCGGGTCGGGGAGCGGGCCGGCGGGGGCCCCGGGCGAGGGCCCCGACAGCGCGCGGGTTCCACCCCGGGCGCAGCGGCTCTGCACGCTCCTCGCGGGCACGGCCCATGCCCATCCGGATCGCGTCGCCTTCGTCGACCCGCCGCACAAATCGCTCTGGAGCGGGCGGCCGGCCATCACCTGGACCTACGGAGCGGCCGCCGAGATCGTGGCCCGCCTCGCCAACGGCCTGCGCAGCTGGCGCCTGGCCCCCGGTAGCCGCATCGGACTCGCCCTCCCGGGCAGCTCCGAGAGCTTCCTCGCCTATCTGGCCGTGGAAGCCGCGGGCCACATCCCCTGCCTCCTGCCGCTCACCCTCGACGAGGAGGGCCTGCTCGCCGCCGTCCAGCAGGCCGCCCTCCCCGCCGTCATCACCCAGACGCGGTTCGGCCCCCTCGCCCTCGCCGAGCGTCTGTGCCGCGTCGCGGTGCGCTATTTCGGCCTGCGCTACCTCGCCGCCTTCGGCCCGGACGTTCCGGACGGGGTGATCAGCCTCGACGCCATGGCCCTCGATCAGGCGGGCGGCCCCTTCGCGGCCGGGCCCGGCGGCCTCATCAGCTTCGCCGAGGGCGACCCTGCGCGCCCGGTCCATCGCGGCGGCGACGCGCTGCTCGCGGCCATCGCCGTCTACCTCGTCAGCGCCCGGGTCGAGCCCGGCGACCGGATCCTCAGCCTGGTGCCGCAGAGCGACCTGCGCGGCCTCGTGACCGGTCTCGGGGCCGCCCTGGTGGCGGGGGCGGGCCTCGAGACGTTGCCGGTGTTCGAGGCCCGCAGCTTCGCCGCCGCCCTCGACCGGCCGCTGCCCACCCGCCTCGTGGTGCCCGCGGCCCTGGAGCGCAACCTCTCCGCCAGTCGGCTGCCGGCCACGCTGCACGGCGTCGTGCTCGCCCATCGCGCCCCGGGGCGCCTCGGACCGCGCAGCCTGGCGACCACGCCGCACCGCCCGGTGGTCGACGTGATCGCCTTCGACGAGACCGCCCTCCTCGCCGGTGCCCGGGAGGCCAACGACGTCGCCCTCTCGCTGACCCATCCGGAGCGCGGGCACCTGTTCTCGACCCTGATGGCCCTGCGCCGGGATCCCGACGGGCATCTCGCCTTCCGGGGCCGCGCCTGCCACGCCGAGGCGCTGCAGCGCGATATCGCGATCCCCGAGACGGTCGATGCCTGGGCGGCCTCACCCTTCGCCGCCGGCATCGAGGACGACCGCACCCTGGCCATCCGCCGGGCCTGACACGCCACGCTTCCGCCGCGCCGACAGAGGGACCGACGCGTCCGCCCCGGCGGTCGCCCGCCGCAGCGCGCACGCGCCGCCGAAGCCCGGATTGTCGATTCGCCGGAAAGGCTTGGGCGCGGGCCGCGGCATGCCGGCCTCGGGGAATGATGCGCCGCATCGTTCCGGTTCATCCTGCGCTCAGGCGGCGAACATCATGGTCGCGTTAAGAACGTGGCCGGCGAACCAACCGCCCGGATGTGTGTTGTCACACGAGTCTCTTTCCAAGGGACGAAGGATGGGCTAGCACTGATGCTCATGGGTGCGCTGCAACAAGTTCTCGTTGTCGACGATGGTCACCGCGCCATCGATCATTCGCTCGCCGCCGAGCTCGCCGAGCTCGGTTATGCCAGCGTCACCGCCTCTCTGGAGGCGGCGCATGACGTGCTCGCGGTCATCGCGCGCCCGGCCGCAATCCTTCTCCAGGCCTCGTCCCGGCGCGATCCGGCCTATGACCAGCTCTCCGAGCGCCTGGGCGAGCAGATGCGCCAGGCCGGTATCCCGGTGATCGTGGTCGACGAGGCGATGGGGCGCCGCTCCGGGACCTATGTCGACCTGCAGAGCCAGATCGGCCCCTACGTGCTCAATCAGCCGGACCTCTGAGAGGCTGGTCGAAGAGACCGCCCCAACCTCCTCATCCGTTTGCGAAAAGGGCGTGCCGGCGGCGCGCCCTTTTCCCATTTCGGCAGCTTGGCTCTTTCCGTATCAGGCCGCCTTCCTGCGGCGGGCGATCGTCGACAGGCTGCGCAGGATCGTCGTCGTCACCTTGAGACGCTCGGGGATCGTGTCGAGTTCGCGGATGAAGACGATGCTCATGTCCGGCCGCACCTTGGCGAAGGAGGCCTGCTCGGCGACGTAGGCCACGAGCCCCTGCGGGTTGGCGAAGGCCTTGTCGCGGAAATGGACGACGACGCCCTTCGGACCGGCCTCGACCTTCTCCACGTTGGTGTCGCGGCACAGGATCTTGATGGTGACGATCTTGAGGAGCTGCTCCACCTCGGGGGGAAGCGGGCCGAAGCGGTCGATCAGCTCGGCGCCGAAGCTCTCCATCTCGGCGTCGTTCTCCAGGGTCGAGAGCCGGCGGTAGAGTCCGAGGCGGACGGTGAGGTCCTCGACGTAGTCCTCCGGGATCGTGACCGGCGCGCCGAGCGCGATGGTGGGCGACCAGGCCTCCTCCACCGGCTCGTCGATGCCGGCCTTGAGGGCCGTGACCGCATCCTCCAGCATCTGCTGGTAGAGCTCGTAGCCGACCTCCTTGATGTGGCCGGACTGGGCGTCGCCCAGCAGGTTGCCGGCGCCGCGGATGTCGAGGTCGTGGGAGGCGAGCTGGAAGCCGGCGCCGAGCGTGTCGAGGGTCTGGAGCACCTGAAGGCGCTTCTCCGCCTGGACCGTGAGGGTGCGGTTGGCCGGCGTCGTGAACAGGGCGTAGGCCCGGGCCTTGGCGCGCCCGACGCGACCGCGCAGCTGGTAGAGCTGGGCCAGACCGAACATGTCGGCCCGGTGCACGATGAGCGTGTTGGCGGTGGGGATGTCGAGGCCGGATTCGACGATCGTCGTCGAGAGCAGCACGTCGAACTTGCCCTCGTAGAAGGCCGTCATCACGTCCTCGAGCTGGCCCGCCGCCATCTGGCCATGGGCCACCGCCACCTTGGTCTCGGGCATCTCCTGGTCGAGGAAGCGCTTGACCTCGGCGAGATCCTCGATGCGCGGCACGACGTAGAACGACTGGCCGCCGCGATAGCGCTCGCGCAGCAGAGCCTCGCGGACGAGGAGCGGGTCGAAGGGCGTCACGGAGGTGCGCACGGCCAGGCGGTCCACCGGCGGCGTCGCGATGATGGAGAGTTCGCGCACCCCCGTCATGGCGAGCTGCAGGGTGCGGGGGATCGGCGTCGCCGAGAGGGTCAGCACGTGCACGTCGGCCTGGAGCGCCTTGAGGCGCTCCTTGTGGGCCACGCCGAAATGCTGCTCCTCGTCGACGATGATGAGGCCGAGATCCTTGAAGGCCACGTTCTTGGCCAGGAGCGCATGGGTGCCGATGACGATGTCGACGGTGCCGGCGGTGAGCCCGTCGCGCACTCGCTTCATCTCGGTGTTCGAGACGAAGCGCGACATCTGGGCGACCTCGACGGGCAAGCCCTTGAAGCGCTCGGCGAAGGTCCGGTAGTGCTGGCGGGCGAGCAGCGTGGTGGGCACCACCACCGCCACCTGCTTGCCGCCCATCGCCCCCGCGAAGGCGGCACGCAGCGCCACCTCGGTCTTGCCGAAGCCGACATCGCCGCAGACGAGGCGGTCCATCGGGCGCCCGGCATTGAGGTCGGTGAGCACCGCGTCGATGGCGTTGGCCTGGTCCTCGGTCTCGTTGAAGGCGAAGCGGGCCGCGAACTCGTCGGTGAGCCCCTCCGGCGCGTGCAGGCGGGGCGCCTGGCGCACGAAGCGCTCGGCCGCGACCTTGATGAGCTGGCCGGCCATCTCGAGGATGCGCTTCTTCATCTTGGCCTTGCGGGCCTGCCAGGCGCCGCCCCCGAGACGGTCGAGGGCGATCTCGGCATCCTCCGAGCCGTAGCGCGTCAGGAGCTCGATGTTCTCCACGGGCAGCAGCAGCAGGCCGCCGGCATACTGGATCTCCAGGCAGTCGTGCGGCGCGCCCGCGGCCGTCACGGTCTTGAGGCCGACGAAGCGGCCGATGCCGTGGTCGGCATGGACCACGAGGTCGCCGGGCTGGAGGGCTTGCACCTCCAGGATGATGTCCTGCGGGCGCTTGGCCTTGCGCTTCTGGCGCACCAGCCGGTCGCCGAGGATGTCGCCCTCCGAGATCACCGCGAGCCGGTCGACGACGAAGCCGGATTCGAGACCCCAGACCGCCACCGCCACGTCGGTGCCGCGCTTCAGGGCGTTCACCGCCGTCAGGGTGTTGATGGCCACGGGCTTCCTGAGCCCGTGGTCGGCCAGCACCGCGCAGAGCCGGTCGCGCGAGCCGTCGGACCAGGAGCCCAGGATCACGTGATGCCCGGACCCTTGCAGGTCCTTCACGTGGGCGACGGCCGCGTCGAAGACGCTGGCGGATTCGTCGGCGCGCTCGGCCGCGAAGGTGCGGCCCTGCCGGCCCTCGCAATCGATCGTCGCCCGATCCGGATTCTCGGGCATCGAGAACGGCGAGAGCCGGGCGACCGAGGCCGCCGCGACCCGGTCGCGCCACTCGTTGGGGGTGAGGTAGAGGGCGGAGGGTTTCAGCGGCTTGTAGGGCGCGACCCCGGGGGACGGCGCCTTCATCGCCTCGGCGCGGGCGTCGTAATAGTCGCGGATCAGGGTCAGGCGCTCGGTCGCCGCCTCGTCCACCTGCGCGTCGAACACCATCGGCACGCCGGCCACGTAGTCGAACAGCGTGTCGAGGTGATCGTAGAACAGCGGCATCCAGTGCTCGAGGCCGGCATAGCGCCGGCCCTCGCTGATCGTCTCGTAGAGCCGGTCGTCGCGGTTGGCCGCGCCGAAGGCCGAGAGGTAGCCCTGGCGGAAGCGCCGGATCGTCTCCGTGGTGAGCTGCACCTCGCTCATCGGCACGAGGTCCAGCGAGCGCAACTGCCCGATGGTGCGCTGGGTCTCGGGGTCGAAGGCGCGGATCGATTCCAGGGTGTCGCCGAAGAAGTCGAGGCGGATCGGGTTCGGCAGGCCGGGCGGCGACAGGTCGAGGATGCCGCCGCGCACGGCGTACTCGCCCGTGTCCCGCACGGTGCCCGTGCGCAGGAAGCCGTTGGCCTCGACCCAGGCCGTCACCGTGTCCATCGGCACCACGTTGCCGATCGCCGCCGAGAAGGTCTCGATCGCGATCTTCGCCCGGGGCGGCACCCGCTGGATCAAGGCGTTGACGGTGGTGCAGAGGATGCGCGGCTGCTCCTCGGAGGAGCGCGAGCGCGACAGGCGCGACAGGGCCGTCATGCGCTGGGCCGCGATGGCCCCGTTGGGCGAGACCCGGTCGTAGGGCTGGCAATCCCAGGCCGGCACGCTCATCGCCTCGATCTCGGGGGCGACGAACTTGAGGGCGCCGACGAAGGCGGCCGAGCGGCCGGAATCCCGGGCGACATGCACCAGCACCGCCGGCCCCTCGACGTCGCGGCTGAGCGCCCGGGCGAGGTCCGCCACGACCACCGCGTCGAACCCCTCCGGCACGTTGGCGAGCGTCGGGCTGTCGCCGCGCTTCAGCGCCTCCAGGGCACGGGCCAGCGCGCCGGATTTCGGCAGGGCGAAGCGCGCCGTCTGGGGTTTCGCCGCGGGCGCGGGGGCTTTGGGTTGGGGCGCTCTGGTCTCGGATTTGGCCATCGGGTCGGGGTTTTGCACTCGTGCTGCGCCGGTCGGACCCTGACGGTCCCGTCCGGCTTCGTTCGTCTGAAGGATCGCCCCGGGCGCGGACCGGGCGGACTCGAATCGCGGGACCGGAGCGTATGTAACCGCGCGCCCGGTCCTGACCAGACCCGCGCGGCACCGTACCGGCGTTAGCGCACCCCGGCGCGTTGATCCAGCGCAGCGCGGGTGCGCCTCCCCCCGCCCCCGCCGGGGCGGGAGGGACGCATCCACGCGGCTTCACCCCCGCGCGCGGTTCCGCGCCGGGGGCATGGCTGAAGAGAAACACGCCGGACGGGGACGCGGGACGCCGCGGAACCCATGGACTGCGCTTCGAGATGTGCCGGTTCCCCGGCGTCCCGGGCTCCGGCGTCGCCGCCGGGGCCGTTGGCGTCGCGGTGTCTCCGACGGGTCTCGCGCTGGCGCTAAGTTCGGCGGGTTCTGGGGAGACCCCGCACGCTTCGGAGCGAGCCTTCGTCGCACGCCGCCTCGTCATGGGCGGCGCCGCAGCTTCTTCCCGCTGCCCCAGCGACGGGTCGGACGGCGAGGGCATTTCCTCCCCCGGCGCGCCGCCCTGTGCCGAGCCGGCGGTCATAGCGAGCCGTCGCCCGAGGCGGCAGCGACCGAAGCCACCGACGCGGGCACCGCCCCGCCGCCCTTCAGCCCGCCCGGTCGGTCTCCGGTCAGGCTCCCGATTCGTCCGGGCGGCAGGTCGGGGGATAGAGACACGAATTAGGAATATTGTCAAGTGTCTTCGACGATCCCGGACGTGTCGGCCCGGCCTCCACCGCCGGGGCCGGCGTTCGTCGGGGCGGGCTCAGCCGTCGGCACACGGCACGCAACAACATGGATTAATCTCGGTGTCTGTACACGAAGTCTTTATCTGGAGGAGCCTCGTCTTGCCGAAGGAGCCTCGTCTTGCCGAAGATGGAAAAAAACCAGGGACTCGCCTTAAAGGTGTTTCGGTTTTGCTTAATCGAAAGCGACTAGGACGATCGAGGATGCGAGTTGCGCATCGTTAGGAACATATCCGTGCCGTTCTTCGACACCGATCTACGCGCGTTGATGGCCGCGATCGACAGGTCCAGGGCCCGGATCGAATTCACGCCCGACGGCACGGTGCTGACCGCCAACGGCCTCTTCCTCGACCTGATGGGCTACACCCTCGCCGAGGTGAGGGGGCAGTCCCACACGCGCTTCGTCGCCCCGGCGGAGCAGGACAGCGCGGCCTATCGCGCGTTCTGGGACGCCCTGCGCCGCGGCGAGCCGCAGACGCGGGCGTTCAAGCGGTTCGCGAAGGATGGCCGCGAGGTCTGGATCCAGGCCACCTACAACCCCGTCCGCGACCGCGCCGGTCGCGTGACCCGGGTGGTCAAGCTCGCGAGCGACGTCACCGCGGAGGTCCTGCGCAGCATCGACCACGACGGGCAGCTCGAAGCCCTGCAGCGCTCCCAGGCCGTCATCGAATTCGCCCTCGACGGCACGATCCTGGAGGCCAACGCCAATTTCCTGGCCGCGGTGGGCTACGCCCGCGACGAGGTCCAGGGGCGCCATCACGGCCTGTTCGTGGACCCGGCCGAACGCGCGGGGGCCGCGTACCAGGCGTTCTGGGCCGACCTCGCCCGCGGCGAGTTCCGCGCGGGCGAGTTCAAGCGCATCGCCAAGGGCGGCCGGGAGATCTGGATCCAGGCCACCTACAACCCGATCCGGAACCGGGACGGGGTTCCGATCAAGGTGGTCAAGTTCGCCACCGACGTCACCGCGCAGAAGCTGCTGGTCGCGGACGCGATGGCGCAGCTGGCGGCCGTCAACCGGTCGCAGGCGGTGATCGAGTTCGCCCCCGACGCGACGGTCCTCGATGCCAATGCCAATTTCCTGACGGCGCTCGGCTACGGGATCGAGGAGATCCGGGGCCGGCCGCACGCCCTGTTCGTCGGGCCCGGCTACGCGCAGACGGCGGACTACGCGGCCTTCTGGGACCGCCTGCGCGCCGGGCATTTCGCGTCCGGCATGTTCCAGCGCTTCGGCAAGGGCGGCCGGCCCGTCTGGATCCAGGCGAGCTACAACCCGATCTTCGATCCCGCCGGCCGCCTGACCAAGATCGTCAAGTACGCCAGCGACGTCACCGCCAACATGGAGGCGCGCTCCGTCGCGGTCGCGGCCGCCGAACACACCCTCGACAACGTCCAGGCGGTCACGGATGCGGCCGACGCCATGAACGCCTCCGCCCTGGAGATCTCCCGCAGCATGGCCCAGTCCAAGACCGTCGTGGACGACATCCACGGCCGGGCCGGGGAAGCGGATGCCGCCACCGAGCGGCTGCGTGGCGCGGCCCAGTCGATGAGCGGCGTCGCCACGATGATCACGGACATCGCCCAGCAGATCAATCTCCTGGCGCTGAACGCGACGATCGAGGCGGCCCGGGCCGGAGAGGCCGGGCGCGGCTTCGCGGTCGTGGCGACCGAGGTGAAGAACCTGGCCGGTCAGGCGGCGGCCGCCACGAACCGGATCAGCGGCGAGATCGCCGGCATGCAGGCGGTCTCCGCCGAGGTCGCCACCACCCTGGCGACGATCACGGCGGCGATCGGCACGATCAGCCGGCATGTCGATGGGGTCACCGCCTCGATGGAGGGGCAGGCGCAGGCCACGGCCGCGATCCTGACCAGCATGCAGCGGGCGGCCGATGGCGTGTCGAGCATCAGCACGGGGTTGGACGACTGGACCATCGGCATGGAGGAGCGGCGCACCGCGCGACGGGCGCGCGTCCTGCTGCGCGCCGCGATCCGCCTGCCCGGCGGCGAACGGATCGCCTGCTCCATCCGCGACCTGTCGGAGGGCGGCGCGCGGCTGCATCTCGGGCAGGCCGCCCCGGTGCCGGACCGGTTCGCGATCGTCATCGAGGCGGATGGGCGCCGCTTCGACTGCGCCGTGCGGCACCGGTCCGGCCCGAATCTGAACGTGCAGTTCCTGTCCTCGGCCGAGGGACGATCGGCGGTGCACGCCGCCGGGCGTTGACCGAACGGCCCCGGCCGGCCGCCCGGGGCCGCCGGCCGCTCATGCGCGGTCTCGGAGGGCCCGACCCACAGGTCCGTCGCACAGAGGTCCGTCGCACCGGGATCCGGGGGGCGGGCGCCGCCGCGCCGCGCGGGCGCACCCCGATCGGGTCGGGCTCACCGCGCTCCGGGATCAGTCGACATGCACGGCGAGCGACATCTTCGGGTGCACGCCGCACAGAACCAGGAAGTCGCCCCGCTGCGAGAACACCATCGTGGTGCGGCTGCCGGGCGCCTGGTCGCCGAAGTCGCGGCGGACGCCGTCCGCCTCGATGTAGGCGTGGTGGACGGCCGTCGCCTCTTCGTTGGACAGCACGATGGATCCGCCGGCCTGGAGGGTGACGGCCCGGAAGCCGAATTGCCTGGCTTTCTGGATGACGATGCCGGCGACGGTCGAGGCGTTGGCGTAGGCCTGGAGGCACCCGAGACAGCAGGCCAGCCCTGCCGCAGACGCGAAGACGCGCCGCTTGATCGAAGATCCCATGGGATAGGCCTGCGCTGTGCTTTTTGCTTTATGTTCTGCCGCCAGTAGTAGAGCGGGAAGGTTTCGAAAGCATTTCGGCCTCGAGCTCAAGGAGAATTCGGAAAGATCTGGTTGACGCAGCATGAAGCGTCTCGGCCGCTTTTTTGCGGCGCCGGTCACGTCTGAGGAACGACGATCGTCCCCCGGTGATCGACGGCGAGCCGATGCGCTTCCCGGCCGGCCGGCGCGCCCTTTGTCTTTTGCGGTCTCCCGAGGCCCGACGGTCACCGTCCGGGTCGGCATCACGCCGCCGGCCGGACGCTTCCGACCCGACCCGACCCGCCCTGCCCTGGGCCGTCGGCGTCGCGCGTCCGCCTAGCAGGGTGTTGAAGAAGTCGGCCAACGGCAGGCGATGAAGGGGATTTCGTCGCCGCGGTGGACGCGGATTTCGCCGCGAAGCGAGCCGTCGGCCTGGACCTCGGCCGATCCCGAGCCGCAGACCGCGTCCATCTCGTCATTGCCATTCCAGTCGAACGCGATGGCGGCGCGTGCACTCCCGCGGGTGGCTCCGCCAGCGAAAGCTCCGGTGACACACCCGAAGGCGAACGCACCGCGGCCGTCCTCGAAGAGGATGTAGGCTGGCTCGACCATATCGGCGTAGTCGTCCTCGTAGCCGGGCAGCTCGACGATCCGGCACTTGCCCAGGACGCTCACACCGGAGCTCCGAGCAGCTTTGGCAGGCGGACGAGGTTGTAGGCCGCAGCCGTCAAGGCGAAGGCCCATCCGACCTTGTCGCGGCCTTTGAAGCGGGCCTTGCGCAGGCCGCCGACGGTCTTGATCCAGCCAAAGCCCTCCTCGATGCGTTTGCGGATCTTCTGGCTCCGACCGTAGCCGGCGTGGCGGGTGGTTCGTCCGTCGATGGAGGAGCGGCGGCCGTTGGTGTTCCGGGCCACGTGCGCGCGCACGTTCATCGACCTGAGCTCGTTGACGAAGTCCTCGGCGTCATAGGCCTTGTCGGCACCCACCGAGATCGCCTTGGGCCGATCCGCCCTTGGCTCGATCATCGACAAGGCCGCGATCCGCTCGGCGTGACCGTTCGCCAAGGTCAGGCGGGTGTCCACGATCAGGCCGGAGCGGTTCTCCATCAGGGTATGGCCGATGAAGCAGAGCTTGGCCTCCATCCCCGGACCCTTGCGGTAGAGGCGGGCTTCTCGGTCCGTGGTGCTTTCGTGGGTCTCGTTCGAGCGCGCCTGCCCCCTGAAGTCGACCTCGACGTTGCGCCCGCCGGCGGACGGCGGCGGCGGATCTTTCCCTTGATCGTTGCCGCCCTGATCCTTGGGCTTGAAGCTCTTGATCGACGCCCAGGCCTCGA
>NZ_JBKEZQ010000037.1:0-25275 GCF_053345175.1 Methylobacterium sp. M6A4_1b | reverse complement strand
GGACGGCGCGATTAATCGTTGATGGCGGCGACGACGCCGGCGCCGACGGTGCGTCCGCCTTCACGGATGGCGAAGCGCAGCTTCTCTTCCATGGCCACCGGCACGATCAGGGTGACGTCCATGGTCACGCTGTCGCCGGGCATCACCATCTCGGTGCCCTCGGGCAGCACGCACACGCCGGTCACGTCCGTGGTGCGGAAGTAGAACTGCGGGCGGTAGTTGGTGAAGAACGGCGTGTGGCGACCGCCCTCCTCCTTGGTCAGGATGTAGGCCTCGGCCTTGAACTTGGTGTGGGGCTTGACCGAGCCGGGCTTGCACACGACCTGGCCGCGCTCCACGTCCTCGCGCTTGGTGCCGCGCAGCAGCACGCCCACGTTGTCGCCCGCCTGGCCCTGGTCGAGCAGCTTGCGGAACATCTCGACGCCCGTGACCGTCGTGGTCTGGGTGTCGCGGATGCCCACGATCTCCACCGTCTCGCCGACCTTGACGATGCCGCGCTCCACGCGACCCGTCACCACCGTGCCGCGGCCCGAGATCGAGAACACGTCCTCGATGGGCATCAGGAACGGCTTGTCGATCGGACGCTCCGGCTGCGGGATGTAGGCATCCACCGACGCCATCAGCGCCAGCACCGCGTCGTGGCCGACCGCCTTGTCGCCGTTGTCCAGCGCCACCTTGGCCGAGCCCTTGGTGATCGGGATGTCGTCGCCGGGGAAGTCGTACTTCGAGAGGAGCTCGCGCACCTCCATCTCGACGAGCTCGAGAAGCTCGGCGTCGTCCACGAGGTCGACCTTGTTCAGGAACACCACCAGCGCCGGAACGCCGACCTGGCGCGCCAGCAGGATGTGCTCGCGGGTCTGCGGCATCGGGCCGTCGGCCGCCGACACCACCAGAATCGCGCCGTCCATCTGTGCCGCGCCCGTGATCATGTTCTTCACGTAGTCGGCGTGGCCCGGGCAATCCACGTGTGCGTAGTGCCGGTTGGCGGTCTCGTACTCGACGTGCGCCGTCGAGATCGTGATCCCGCGCGCCTTCTCCTCCGGCGCCTTGTCGATCTGGTCGTAGGCCGTGAACGTCGCACCGCCCGTCTCGGCCAGAACCTTCGTGATCGCCGCCGTCAGCGACGTCTTGCCGTGATCCACGTGACCAATCGTGCCAATGTTGCAGTGCGGCTTCGTACGCGCGAATTTCTCTTTGGCCATGATAGCCTCCGTCTGATCTGGTGTTGCGTCTGAAGGGGTGCGGGTGGCGCCCCGGGGGGCGCCGCCGTCTTAGGCGTACTTGGCGACGACCTTCTCGGCCTCGCCGCGCGGCACCTCTTCGTAGTGATCGAACTGCATCGTGAAGTTGGCGCGGCCCTGCGAGAAGGACCGAAGCTGGTTCACGTAACCGAACATGTTGGCGAGCGGCACCATTGCGTTGATGACGTTCGCGTTGCCGCGCATGTCCTGACCCTGGATCTGGCCACGGCGGGAATTGAGATCGCCGATCACCGAACCGGTATACTCTTCCGGCGAGACGACCTCGACCTTCATCACCGGCTCGAGGAGCACCGAGCCGCCCTTCTGGAGGGCTTCACGGAGCGCCGCGCGCGACGCGATCTCGAAGGCGAGGGCCGATGAA
This sequence comes from Methylobacterium sp. M6A4_1b, assembly GCF_053345175.1. Classification (NCBI taxonomy): domain Bacteria; kingdom Pseudomonadati; phylum Pseudomonadota; class Alphaproteobacteria; order Hyphomicrobiales; family Methylobacteriaceae; genus Methylobacterium; species Methylobacterium sp. M6A4_1b. The sequence goes on along the minus strand of NZ_JBKEZQ010000037.1, from coordinate 23,652 downwards.
TCGACGTCGTGGTAGGCGCCGTCGATCAGTTCGACCTTGATGTCGACCACCGGGAAGCCGGCTAGGATGCCAGCGCCGAGGACGGAGTTGAGACCCTTCTCGACGCCCGGGATGTATTCCTTCGGTACGGTACCGCCGATGATCTTCGACGAGAACTCGAAGCCCTTGCCGGGCTCGTTGGGCTCGACGATGAACTTCACTCGAGCGAACTGACCGGTACCACCGGTCTGCTTCTTGTGGGTGTAGTCGATCTCGGTGCGCTTCGTGAGCTTCTCGCGATACGCCACCTGCGGTTGGCCGATATTCGCGTCAACCATGTAAGTGCGGCGCAGGATGTCGACCTTGATGTCGAGGTGGAGCTCACCCATGCCGCGCAGGATGGTCTGCCCGGATTCCTGGTCCGTGGAAACCCGGAAGGACGGGTCCTCGGCGGCCAGCTTGGCGAGCGCGATACCCAGCTTCTCCTGGTCGGCCTTGGACTTCGGCTCGACGGCGATCTCGATCACCGGCTCGGGGAACTCCATCTTCTCGAGGATGACGGCCTTCTGCGGATCGCAGAGGGTATCGCCGGTGCGGGTATCCTTGAGTCCGGCAAGCGCAACGATGTCGCCCGTGAAGGCTTCCTTGACGTCCTCGCGGTTGTTGGCGTGCATGAGAAGCATGCGGCCGACGCGCTCTTTCTTGTCGCGCGACGAATTCAGGACGTTGGCGCCCGATTCGATCTTGCCCGAGTAGACGCGGCAGAACGTGATCGTGCCGACATGCGGGTCGTCCATGATCTTGAAGGCGAGCATGGAGAAGGGATCGGAGTCAGCCGGGTGGCGAACGGTCTCTTCCTCGGTCTTGAAGTCGAGGCCCTTGATCTCGCCGCGATCGGCGGGAGACGGCAAGTAGTCGACGACCGCGTCCAGAAGCGGCTGCACGCCCTTGTTCTTGAAGGCAGAGCCGCAGAGAACGGGATGGAAGGCACGACGCTGCACGGCCGTGCGGACGAGGCGATGCATCGTCTCGGCATCGGGTTCGACGCCGTCGAGATAGGCGGACATGGCGTCGTCGTCCATCTCCACGCAGGCCTCGACGAGCTTGATGCGGTACTCCGCAGCCTGGTCGACGAGGTCCGCCGGGATCTCGGTCTCGGAGAAATCCGCGCCGAGCTTCTCGGAGGTCCAGACGATCGCCTTCATCTTGATCAAGTCGATGACGCCCTTGAAGGTCGTCTCGGCGCCGATCGGCAGTTGCAGACACACCGGCTTGCCGGCGACGCGGTCGATGATGTCGGCCACGCACTTGAAGAAGTCGGCGCCGATCTTGTCCATCTTGTTGACGAACACAACGCGCGGAACGTCGTACTTGTCGGCTTGCCGCCAGACGGTCTCGGTCTGGGGCTCGACGCCCTGGTTGCCGTCGAGCACGCACACAGCACCGTCGAGTACGCGGAGCGAGCGCTCCACCTCGATGGTGAAGTCGACGTGACCGGGGGTGTCGATGATGTTCAGGCGCTTGTCGCGCCAGAAGCACGTCGTAGCAGCCGACGTGATCGTGATGCCGCGCTCCTGCTCCTGCGTCATCCAATCCATCGTCGCGGCGCCGTCATGGACTTCGCCGATCTTATGGGACTTGCCGGTGTAATACAGGATCCGCTCGGTGGTCGTGGTCTTGCCGGCATCGATGTGGGCCATGATGCCGAAGTTGCGGTAGTCCTCGATCGCGTGCGTGCGGGGCATCGGATTGCTCCTGAAAGGGTCCGGGTCCGCTTACCAGCGGTAGTGCGAGAAGGCGCGGTTGGCTTCGGCCATCCGGTGGGTGTCTTCCCGCTTCTTCACGGCATTGCCACGGTTGTTGGCGGCGTCGAGCAGTTCAGCCGAGAGGCGCTCGACCATGGTGCGGTCGTTGCGGCCACGGGCAGCCTGGATCAACCAGCGGATCGCCAGCGCCTGGCGACGCTCGGTGCGCACTTCGACGGGGACCTGGTAGGTCGCGCCGCCGACGCGGCGGGAGCGGACCTCGATCGCCGGGGCGACGTTGTCGAGAGCGGCGCGGAAGACCTCGATCGGATTGGCGCGGGCCCGGTTCTCGACGATGTCGAAGGCGCCGTAGACGATGCGCTCAGCGGTCGACTTCTTTCCCTCGTACATGATCGAGTTCATGAACTTGGTTAGGACGATGTCCCCGTACTTCGGGTCCGGGATGATCTCACGCTTCTCGGCAGAATGGCGGCGGGACATCGCTCGCTCCGTCTTAAACTTGGTCTTCTTGAAACCACCCTGCGCAGGCCGCCTTGAGCCTCTGGGAGGCCGGCGACATCCTTACAGGGTGCGCGAATATCGGTCTTACTTCGGCCGCTTGGCGCCATACTTGGAACGGCGCTGCTTGCGACCCTTGACGCCCTGCGTGTCGAGCACGCCGCGCAGGATGTGGTAGCGCACACCCGGAAGGTCCTTCACGCGGCCGCCGCGGATCATCACCACGGAGTGCTCCTGAAGGTTGTGACCCTCGCCCGGGATGTAACCGATGACCTCGAAGCCATTGGTCAGGCGAACCTTGGCGACCTTGCGAAGCGCGGAGTTCGGCTTCTTCGGGGTCGTCGTATAGACGCGGGTGCAGACGCCACGCTTCTGCGGGCAGGCGTCGAGCGCCGGCACCTTGTTGCGGCTCTTCTGCGCCTTGCGCGGCTGAGCGATCAGCTGGTTGATCGTCGGCATGCCAATCCTCTCGAAACGCGTCACCTGCGTCGGTGACCGTCGAAATCCAAATCTCGTTCTGGCCGGCCCCGGCATCGCACATAAGCGTGCGACGAAACGCAAAACCGCGCCCCAGGCTGATTTCAGCCTTTGGCGCGCCGTTGCAAGCAGAGGATCACCTGCAGTGAAGCAAGCGATCGTACCGGGCTGACACGTGTTCGTCTGTTGAAGTCGGATGCGTTTAGGAAGCCTGGATCGAGGCTCTTGGCCTCGCGATCGATTGCTGCCTACGGCCAGCCGTTCAATGAGGGCCTGATAGAGGCGGATTTGCCCCGCGTCAACCCATTTTGTTACGAGTTCATGAAGTCGCGGCGTCCGACGGCGCAACAAATTCGGCCCGTCGGCCTTCATGAAGAAGGGGCCGCCCGGTGGGCAGCCCCTTCTCCTCCGACGCGATGCGCCGACCCGTTTATTCCGCGGCGGGCGGCAACTCCGAAAGGGGCTGTGCCCCGCTCTCGGTGGCCTTCTGCTGCAGGATCAGGTTGTCACGACGCCGCGCCACGGCGCGGATCTCGGCCGCCATGGAGCCCGTACCGGCCGGGATGAGAGACCCGACGATGACGTTCTCCTTCAGGCCCTCGAGGTAATCGATCTTGCCGTTGACGGCTGCCTCGGTGAGCACGCGGGTCGTCTCCTGGAACGAGGCCGCCGAGATGAACGACTTCGTCTGCAGGCTCGCCTTGGTGATGCCGAGGAGGACCGGGACGCCGACGACCGGCTTCTTGCCCTCGGCAAGCAGCTTCTCGTTGATTTCCGCCAGCTCCGTCCGGTCGATCTGATCGCCGGTCAGGATATCGGAATCGCCGCCGTCGGTGATCTCGACCTTCTGCAGCATCTGCCGGACGATGACCTCGATGTGCTTGTCGTTGATCGACACGCCCTGGAGCCGGTAGACCTCCTGGATCTCGTTGACGAGGTAGGCAGCAAGCTCCTCCACGCCCTTGATGGCCAGGATGTCGTGCGGCGCCGGGTTGCCGTCGACGATGTAGTCGCCGAGCTCGACCACGTCTCCGTCCTGAAGGTGGATGTGCTTGCCCTTCGGGATCAGGTACTCGACCGCGTCGGACCCATCATGCGGGGTCAGCGTCAGACGACGCTTATTCTTGTAGTCGCGCCCGAACTGAATCGTGCCCGACTTCTCCGCGATGATGGCCGCATCCTTCGGACGCCGGGCCTCGAACAGCTCCGCCACCCGCGGCAGGCCGCCGGTGATGTCGCGGGTCTTGGCCGAGTCGGCGGAGACGCGGGCGAGGATATCGCCGGCCTTCACCTTCGCACCCGGGTCGTAGCCGATGATGGCGTCGACGGGCAGAAAGTAGCGGGCATCCGAGCCACGCGGCAGCTTCATCGGCTTGCCGTCGGCGTCGAGCACCAGCATCGCCGGCTTGAGGTCGGCGGTGCGGGCGGTCCCGCGCCAATCGATGACGACGCGCTTGGCGATGCCGGTCGATTCGTCGGTGGTCTCGGTGATCGACTGGCCGTCGATGAGGTCCTCGTAGGCGACGATGCCATCCGTCTCGGTGATGATCGGACGGGTGTAGGGGTCCCACTCGGCGATGCGCTGGCCGCGCTTGACGGTGTCGCCCTCGTCCACGCGCAGCTTCGCGCCGTATTGCAGGCGGTGGTTGGCGCGCTCGGTCCCATCGGAACCGACGATGACGATGGAGACGTTACGGCCGGTGGCGATGAGATCGCCATCCGAGTTCCGCGCCAGGGCGCGGTTCCGGATCTTGATCGTGCCCTCGAAGCTCGACTCGATGAAGGACGAGTCGGAGATCTGGGCGGCGCCGCCGATGTGGAAGGTGCGCATGGTGAGCTGGGTGCCCGGCTCACCAATGGACTGCGCCGCGATGACGCCAACGGCTTCGCCCATGTTGACGGGCGTGCCGCGGGCGAGATCGCGCCCGTAGCAGGTGGCACAGACACCGCTCTTCGTGGCGCAGACGAGCACCGAGCGGATCTTGACCTCCTGGATCCCGGCCGCCTGGATGGCCGGCAGGTGCTTCTCCTCGATCGTCTCGTTGGTCTTGACGATCACCGTTCCGTCGAGGGCCACCAGGTCCTCCGCCGTGGCACGGCCGAGGATGCGGATGGCGAGTGGAGCCACGACCTGGCCCGCATCCACGATCGCGCGCATGCGGATGCCGTTGGTGGTGCCGCAATCGACCTCGCGGATGACGGCGTCCTGGGCCACGTCGACGAGACGACGGGTCAGGTATCCCGAGTTCGCGGTCTTCAACGCCGTGTCCGCGAGGCCCTTGCGGGCGCCGTGGGTGGAGTTGAAGTACTCGAGCACGTCGAGGCCTTCCTTGAAGTTCGAGATGATCGGCGTTTCGATGATCTCGCCCGAGGGCTTGCTCATGAGGCCGCGCATGGCGGCGAGCTGGCGCATCTGCTCGCGAGAGCCGCGGGCACCGGAATTCGCCATCATGTAGACCGAGTTGACCTGCTTGTCGGCCCCGTTCTCGTCCTTCTGGACCGCGGAGATCGCGGCCATCATCTCGTCCGCGAGTCGGGCCGAGCACTTGCCCCAGGCATCGACGACCTTGTTGTACTTCTCACCCTGGGTGATCAGACCGTCGTTGAACTGCTGCTCGAACTCCTTGACCAGGTCGCGGGTCGACCCGACGATCGACCACTTGTTGGCGGGCACGACCATGTCGTCCTTGCCGAACGAGATGCCGGCCTTGAACGCGTGGTTGAAGCCCAGCGCCATGATCCGGTCACAGAAGATCACCGACTCCTTCTGACCGCAGTGGCGGTAGACGGTGTCGATCATCGCGGAGATCTCCTTCTTGGTCATCAGCTTGTTGACGACGTCGAAGGGTACCTTGGCGTGCTGCGGCAGGGCCGTGGACAGGATTACCCGGCCCGGCGTGGTGTCGTAGGTCTTGGTCAGCGGCTCCCCATCGGGGCCGATGCCGTTCCAGCGCCAGCGGATCTTCGAGTGCAGCTTGACGGTCTTGGCCGCCAGGGCGTGCTCGAGTTCGCCGATGTTGCCGAAGACACCCTGCATCGGGTTCTGCTTGTTGGTCGGATCGAAGGCGCCGATCGCTCCCTCGGCCACGATCGACAGGTAGTAGAGGCCGAGGACGATGTCCTGCGACGGCACGATGATCGGGTGACCGTTCGCCGGGTGCAGGATGTTGTTGGTCGACATCATCAGGACGCGCGCTTCCAGCTGAGCCTCGAGGCTCAGGGGAACGTGAACGGCCATCTGGTCGCCGTCGAAATCCGCGTTGAAGGCAGTGCAGACCAGCGGGTGCAGCTGGATCGCCTTACCCTCGATCAGCTTGGGCTCGAAGGCCTGGATGCCGAGACGGTGCAGGGTTGGCGCGCGGTTCAGCATCACCGGATGTTCGCGGATCACCTCGTCGAGGATATCCCAGACCTCCGGCTTCTCCTTCTCCACGAGCTTCTTGGCCTGCTTCACCGTGGCGGAGAAGCCCTTGGCGTCGAGGCGCGCGTAGATGAAGGGCTTGAACAGCTCCAGCGCCATCTTCTTGGGAAGGCCGCACTGGTGCAGCTTCAGCTCAGGGCCGACGACGATGACGGAACGACCGGAGTAATCGACGCGCTTGCCGAGGAGGTTCTGGCGGAAGCGGCCTTGCTTGCCCTTCAGCATGTCGGCGAGGGACTTCAGCGGGCGCTTGTTGGCGCCCGTGATGACACGTCCGCGGCGACCGTTGTCGAATAGCGCGTCCACCGCTTCCTGAAGCATGCGCTTCTCGTTGCGGATGATGATGTCGGGCGCGCGCAGCTCGATCAGCCGCTTGAGACGGTTGTTGCGGTTGATGACGCGGCGGTAGAGATCGTTCAGGTCGGACGTGGCGAAGCGGCCACCATCCAGGGGAACGAGCGGGCGCAGGTCCGGCGGGATCACCGGCACCACGGTGAGGATCATCCACTCGGGCTTGTTGCCCGACATCTGGAAAGCCTCGATGATCTTCAGACGCTTGAGAAGCTTCTTGGGCTTCAGCTCCGACGTGGTGGTGGCGATCTCCTCGCGCAGGGAGTCGGCAATGCCGTCGAGATCGAGTTCCTGCAGGATCCGGCGGATGGCCTCGGCGCCGATCATGGCCGTGAAGCTGTCCTCGCCGTACTCCTCCTGGGCGCGCAGGTACTCCTCCTCGGAGAGGAGCTGACGCTCCTTGAGGGGGGTGAGGCCCGGTTCGATGACGCAATAGGACTCGAAGTAGAGGATCCGCTCGAGATCCTTGAGCGCCATGTCGAGCAGCAGGCCGATGCGCGAGGGCAGCGACTTCAGGAACCAGATGTGGGCGACGGGCGCGGCGAGCTCGATATGGCCCATGCGGTCGCGCCGGACGCGCGCGAGGGTGACCTCGACGCCGCACTTCTCACAGATGACGCCCTTGTACTTCATGCGCTTGTACTTGCCGCACAAGCACTCGTAGTCCTTGATGGGTCCGAAGATGCGCGCGCAGAACAGGCCGTCACGCTCGGGCTTGAACGTGCGATAGTTGATCGTCTCGGGCTTCTTGATCTCGCCGAAAGACCACGAGAGGATCTTCTCCGGCGACGAGATCGAGATCTTGATCTGGTCGAAGCTCTGGGGCTGAGCCTGCTGGTTGAAAAGATTCATGACCTCTTGGTTCATGATCTACTCCTGCTGACGAGGCGCACCCTCCGCCGAGGGGCTGACCGCGTGCTGAAAACGGATGCGGCGCGACGACCGGCCGGATCGTCGCTGACCGTAGAACGGAAGGCCCTGCCCCTCCCCGCTCCGACCGCGCCGGGGTCGAACCCGGCGCGGGAGCGTGATGCGGTGGTTATTCGGCCGCCTCTGCAGGCGGCTCGATCTGATCGTTGGCGAGCTTCTTCGAAGAAGTGAGCTCCACGTTGAGGCCCAGCGAGCGCATCTCCTTGACGAGCACGTTGAACGACTCGGGGATGCCGGCCTCGAAGGTGTCGTCGCCGCGCACGATGGCCTCGTAGACCTTGGTGCGGCCAGCCACGTCGTCCGACTTGACCGTGAGCATCTCCTGCAGCGTGTAGGCGGCGCCGTAAGCCTCGAGCGCCCAGACCTCCATCTCGCCGAAGCGCTGACCGCCGAACTGCGCCTTTCCGCCCAGCGGCTGCTGGGTGACAAGCGAGTACGGACCGATCGACCGCGCGTGGATCTTGTCGTCCACGAGGTGGTGCAGCTTCAGCATGTAGATGTAGCCCATCGTCACCTTGCGGTCGAAGGGCTCGCCCGAGCGACCGTCATAGAGCGTCGACTGGGCAGACCGGTCGAGACCGGCCATCTCCAGCATCTGCTCGATGTCGGCTTCCTTGGCGCCGTTGAACACCGGAGTCGCCATCGGTACGCCGCGGCGCACGTTGTTGGCGGCCTCGGCCAGTTCCTCGTCCGATAGGCCTTCGAGCTCGGACGGCGAGTAGATCGCCTTCATCTCGTCGCGCAGGGGCTCGATGTCCTGGTTGCGCAGGTAGGCATCCACCGCCTGGCCGACCTTGCGGCCGAGCCCGGCCGCGGCCCAGCCGAGGTGAGTCTCGAGGATCTGACCGACGTTCATACGCGAGGGCACGCCGAGCGGGTTCAGCACGATGTCGGCATGGGTTCCGTCTTCCAGGAACGGCATGTCCTCGATCGGCACGATCCGCGACACGACACCCTTGTTGCCGTGACGGCCGGCCATCTTGTCGCCGGGCTGGATCTTGCGCTTCACCGCCACGAAGACCTTGACCATCTTCATGACACCGGGCGGGAGCTCGTCGCCGCGCTGCAGCTTCTCGACCTTGTCGAGGAAGCGCTGCTCGAGGCGCTTCTTCGACTCGTCGTACTGCTTCTGCATCGCTTCCATCTCGGTCATGAGACGGTCGTCGATGACGGCGAACTGCCACCACTGCGAACGCGGGTACTCGCTCAGGAGTTCACGGCTGAGCGTGGTCTCCTTCTTGAACCCCTTCGGACCGGCGATGGGCGCCTGACCGATGAGGACGGTGGCGAGACGCGCGTAGGTGTTGCGATCGAGGATCGCCTGCTCGTCGTCGCGATCCTTGGCGAGACGCTCGATCTCCTCGCGCTCGATCGCCTGGGCGCGCTCGTCCTTGTCGACGCCGTGGCGGTTGAACACCCGGACTTCGACGATCGTACCGGTCACGCCCGGGGGGACCCGGAGCGAGGTGTCGCGCACGTCGGACGCCTTCTCACCGAAGATGGCGCGCAGGAGCTTCTCCTCCGGCGTCATCGGGCTCTCGCCCTTCGGGGTAATCTTGCCGCACAGAATGTCGCCCGCGTGGACCTCTGCGCCGATGTAGACGATGCCGGCTTCGTCGAGGTTCTTGAGCGCCTCTTCCGAGACGTTCGGGATGTCACGGGTGATTTCTTCCGGACCGAGCTTGGTGTCTCGGGCCATCACCTCGAATTCCTCAATGTGGATCGAGGTGAACACGTCATCCTTCACGATCCGCTCGGAGAGCAGGATCGAATCCTCGAAGTTGTAGCCGTTCCACGGCATGAACGCGACGAGCACGTTCCGGCCCAGCGCCAGCTCGCCGAACTCCGTCGAAGGACCATCGGCGATGATCTCGCCCTTCTTCACGGCCTCGCCGACGCGCACCAGCGGCTTCTGCGTGATGCAGGTCGACTGGTTGGAGCGCTGGAACTTCTGCAGGCGGTAGATGTCGACGCCGGGCTTGTTGGCGTCGGCCTCCTCGGTGGCCCGGATGACGATACGGGTCGCGTCCACCTGATCGACGATACCGGTGCGGCGCGCAGCGATGGCAGCACCGGAGTCGCGGGCGACCACGGCTTCCATACCGGTGCCCACGAAGGGCGCGTCGGCGCGAACCAGCGGCACTGCCTGGCGCTGCATGTTCGAGCCCATCAGGGCGCGGTTGGCGTCGTCGTTCTCGAGGAACGGGATGAGCGCAGCCGCCACCGAGACGAGCTGCTTGGGCGACACGTCCATGAGGTCGACGCGATCCGGCGGCACGACGATGACGTCACCGGCCCGACGGCAGACCACGAGATCTTCCGTCAGCTTGAAGCTCTCGTCCATCTGCGCGTTGGCCTGGGCGACGTAGTACTTCGCCTCCTCCATCGCCGACAGGTAGGCGACGTCGGTGGTGACGACGCCGTCCTTCACCCGCCGGAACGGGGTCTCGATGAAGCCGTACTTGTTGACTCGCGCGAAGGTGGCCAGCGAGTTGATCAGGCCGATGTTCGGGCCTTCCGGGGTCTCGATCGGACAGATGCGGCCGTAGTGGGTCGGGTGCACGTCGCGCACCTCGAAGCCGGCGCGCTCGCGGGTCAGGCCACCCGGACCAAGCGCCGAAAGGCGACGCTTGTGCGTCACTTCCGAGAGCGGATTGGTCTGGTCCATGAACTGCGACAGCTGCGACGAGCCGAAGAACTCGCGCACGGCCGCGGCCGCGGGCTTCGCGTTGATGAGGTCCTGCGGCATCACCGTGTCGATGTCGACGGAGGACATCCGTTCCTTGATGGCGCGCTCCATGCGGAGCAGGCCGAGGCGGTACTGGTTCTCCATCAACTCGCCGACCGAGCGCACCCGACGGTTGCCGAGGTGATCGATGTCGTCGATCTCGCCCTTGCCGTCGCGCAGGTCCACCAGAGCCTTCACGACCGCGAGCATGTCCTCGCGGCGCAGAGTCCGCACGGTGTCCTCGGCGTCGAGGTCGAGGCGCATGTTCATCTTCACGCGGCCGACGGCCGAGAGGTCGTAGCGCTCCGAATCGAAGAACAGCGAGTGGAACATCGCCTCGGCGGTGTCCAGGGTCGGCGGCTCACCGGGACGCATAACCCGGTAGATGTCGAACAGCGCGCCTTCGCGGCCCGAGTTCTTGTCCACCGCGAGGGTGTTGCGGATGTAGGGACCGACGTTGATGTGGTCGATGTCGAGGACGGGCAGCTCGGAGACGCCGACATCTTCGAGGCTCTTCAGGAGCTTGTCGGAGATCTCGTCGCCGGCCTCCGCCCAGATCTCACCGGTCTTGGCGTTGACGAGGTCCTCGGCGATGTACTGGCCGATCAGGTCCTCGTCGGTGGCCTTCAGGAACTGCACACCGCGCTCGGCGATCTGCCGGGCATTGCGCGCGTTCAACTTCTTGCCGGCTTCGAGCACGACCTCGCCGGACTCGGCGTCGATCAGATCGACGGAGGCCTTGAAGCCCTTCAGACGATCGGCGTCGTAGGGCACGCGCCAATCAGCGCCGTCGCGGTCGTAGACCACGCGGTTGTAGAAGGTCGACAGAATCTCCTCGCCATCCAGGCCGAGGGCGAACAGCAGCGACGTCACCGGCAGCTTGCGCTTCCGGTCGATGCGGACGTGCACGATGTCCTTGGCGTCGAACTCGACGTCGAGCCAGGAGCCGCGATACGGGATGATGCGGGCGGCGAACAGGAGCTTGCCCGAGGAGTGCGTCTTACCCTTGTCGTGGTCGAAGAACACGCCCGGGGAGCGGTGCATCTGGGAGACGATGACACGCTCGGTACCGTTGACGATGAAGGTGCCGTTCTCCGTCATCAGGGGCATGTCGCCCATGTAGACGTCCTGCTCCTTGATGTCCTTGACCGACTTCGCGCCTGTATCCGGGTCCACGTCGAACACGATGAGGCGGAGCGTCACCTTGAGCGGGGCCGCATACGTGATACCGCGCTGGCGGCACTCGTCGACGTCGTATTTCGGCTGCTCGAACGTGTACTTCACGAACTCAAGGAGTGCCGTCGAGGAGAAATCCGAGATCGGAAAGACCGACTTGAACACGGTCTGCAGGCCTTCGTCGCCCCGTCCGCCTTCCGGCTCATCCATGATCAGGAACTGGTCGTAGGACGCCTTCTGAACCTCGATGAGGTTCGGCATCTCGGCGACTTCCTTGATCTTGCCGAAGAATTTGCGAATCCGCTTGCGACCGACCAGCGTGTTGGCCATGGGTGACCTCGCTCCTACGTCCCGCGTACCGGGTGCCCGGGGAAGGCGTCTGCCTCCCGCAACCAGGCTTCGGGCTCGCCCCGCCGGACGACGCCTTCCCGAACTGAAAATTCCGTGGCCCTCGCGTGGGCCGGTCGGGCCGCCTGAAGCGACCATGGCCCACGGGCGTGAACCCGCGGGCCGTTGGTGCCGTCAGGCTCGGGGGAGCCTCACGGAAAGTGATGGACCGGTCCGGTCCACCAAAGTGTCTTACTTGAGCTCGACCTTGGCGCCAGCCTTCTCGAGCTGGGCCTTGAGCTTCTCGGCCTCTTCCTTGTTGACGGACTCCTTGACGGCCTTCGGAGCACCCTCGACGAGGTCCTTGGCTTCCTTGAGGCCGAGGCCGGTGATCGCGCGGACCTCCTTGATGACCTCGATCTTCTTGTCGCCGGCGGCGGTCAGCATGACCGTGAACTCGGTCTGCTCCTCGGCGGCGGCAGCGCCGGCACCACCGGCGGCCGGGCCGGCGGCCACGGCGACGGCAGCGGCGGCCGACACGCCCCACTTCTCTTCGAGCATCTTGGCGAGGTCAGCGGCCTCGAGAACGGTCAGCGAGGACAGGTCGTCGACGAGCTTGGCAAGATCAGCCATGTTGGTATTCCCTTGGATATCGGTTTGAACGGATGGGTTGAAAAGGGCGATGCGGCCTCAGGCCGCTTCGCTCTGAGCCTCGTCCTTTGTGGCATAGGCCCCGAACACGCGGGCGAGCTTGGCCGCCGGTGCGTTGACGACCTGGGCGATCTTGGTCGCGGGAGCCTGGATGAGGCCCACGATCTTGCCGCGCAGTTCGTCGAGGGACGGCAGCGAGGCGAGGGCCTTCACTCCGTCCGGGTTCAGGGCAGTCGTGCCCATGGCGCCGCCGAGGATCACGAGCTTGTCGTTGACCTTGGCGAAGTCCACCGCAACCTTGGCGGCCGCGACCGGATCGCTCGAATAGGCGAGCAGGGTCGGACCCTTCAGGAGGGGCTTGATGGAGGCGACGTCCGTGCCATCGAGAGCGATGTTGGCGAGGCGGTTCTTGGTGACCTTCACGGTGGCGCCGGCCTGCTTCATCTGCGAGCGCAGCTTCTGCATGTCGGCGACCGTGAGGCCCTTGTAGTGGGCCACGACGACGACGGCGGTGTTCGCGAACACGCCGTTGAGCGTCGAGACGAGATCAGCTTTGGCTGTCCTGTCCACTGGGGCTCTCTCCGGTTGGCGGAACCCGAGAACGGGCCCGCCGGTTGCACATGCCGCCCGGGACGGAACTCGGCTTAACGAGAAGCCGGAACGTCCTTGGCGACGCTTCACGGCCCTGTCCCCTACCGCCCCCCGGAACGGGTGGACGACACGGGTGAGATGGTTCAAACCGATGCCTCGCCGTGTCCGCGCGATGCGAACCCGGAGAGGGGAGTAGAATTTCGGTCTTCCCAGTCTGTGCAGGCTTGCGGATTAAGCCGGTGACCCGGCGCCTGCAGTCTCGGACAGGACATGGCCGGACGAAGCTCAGAAGGGGTTTTATGCCCCTCGAAGCCTTCCGGCCAACACCACCTGGTTACCCAGGCGATCTCTCAATCGGAATACGACCGATCGGTCGATTCCTTTCTCATGTATGAAAACGTTGAGCCGGGTCTATAGAGCCTTGCAAGCAGCCTGCCAAGTGCCCCAGGCGATTATTCCATCGCGGGCCGCGCATTTTCCTTGACGCGGTCGGTGGTCCCGGATCGTGATCCGGGACCACTCGCGAACAGGCCGTAAGCGCCTGTCAGGTCGGCAGGAATCTGCGCGCCACGCGCCACCACGGCTCCCGCGCGTTGCGGGTCTGGTCCGCCTTCGCCGCGTAAAATGATGCGTTGTGTTCGCCGCGCAGCGCCTCGCGGGTGAAGCGAATCAGATGATGGGCGACGAATCCCATATTGAAGACCGCCTCGATCTGACCGCGCCTGAGGGCGTGACCGGCGGCGCGCCAGAACACGCCCCGGTAATCCGAGAGCAGCCCGACCCGCACCGCGATGTTGAAGCCGAGGATCAGGCCACGGCGCAGGTTGGTCCGAGTCAATTTGCCCTTCGTGGGCGTCTTGATCCGATGCGGATAGGTCCGCTCGACCTGGTAGCGGAAGCGCGCGAACAGGTTCTCGGGCTCGTAGGCGTGAGCGATGGCCCGGCGCCAGCTCGCTACAACGTCGTCGTGCGGACGCTTGAACAGGACGTTGGATTCCAGGGCCGCGTCATGGGTCAGGCGGCCCTCGCGGGTCAGCCGGTCCCAGAGCGGCGTCTTCGGCAGCGCCTGGAGCAGGTTCATCGTCAGCACTGGCACCGCCGACTTGTCGATGAAGTCGATGAGCTTCTGCTCGGACTGGTCGGTGTCGGTGTCGAGGCCGAGGATGATGCCCGAGGTCACTTCGAGGCCGAAGCTGTTCAGCGTCTCGATGGCCTCGTACATCGGCACGGCGGCGTTGTGTTTCTTGTCGATGCCGGCAAGCGCGTCCTCCTCCGGCGTCTCGATGCCGACGAAGACGGTCATGAAGTTGGCCTGTCGCATCAGCTCGAGGATGTCGGGCTGCTTGGCCATGTTCAAGGTCGCTTCGCAGGCGAACTGAAGCGGATAGGCGTTCTTCTTCTGCCACGCCACGAGGTGGGGCAGCATGTCCTTCGTCGCCTTGCGGTTGCCGATGAAGTTGTCGTCGACGAAGTAGATCACCGCCGGGTGGCCGGGCTGCGAGATGATCGCGTCGAGCTCGCCGAGCATCTGCTCGGGACTCTTCAGGCGCGGCTGGCGGCCGTAGAGCTGCGGGATGTCGCAGAACTCGCAGCGATAGGGGCAGCCCGAGGAGAACTGCAGCGAGCCGATGAGGTAGCGCTTGAGCGGCGCCGCCTCGTAGGCGGGGGCCGGGAAATCGGAGAGCGGCAGACGCTCCTTGGTCTCCAGGCGCACCTGCGCCCCCGGGATCGACACGTCCCGGTCGAGGATCGCCACCAGTTCGTCGGTGGCGTCGCCGATCTCGCCGAGATGCAGGTAGTCGAATTCGGGATACTGCTCGGGAGAGCCGGAGACCGAGGGGCCACCGAGCACCGTCACCTTACCGGCCGCGTGGGCCCGGGCGTAGATGTTCCGGATCTGCGGGGCCTGGATGTGCATGCCGGAGACGAACACCGCATCTGCCCAGGCGAAGTCCGCCGCTCCGGCCCGTGCGATGTTCTCGTCGATGAATCGGTACTCCCAGGCCTCGGGCATGTAGGCCGCGATGAGCAGGAGCCCTTGCGGTGGCATGAAGGCCTTCACGCCGCCCATCAGGGGGTAGGCGTGAGAGAAGGTCCCGAAGGACGGCGTGTAGGCGGGAAAGACGCACAGGATGCGTCGCTTCGAGATCACGGAGAGGGTGCATCGCATGACAGCATACCTAGCACAGCCAAGCGCGAAGGCGTCACCCTCCCCGGTTGATTTCTATGGCTTTCCGCCGGTCGCGCCCGCTCCCGCCCGGCGACTGCCCTGCGCCTTCACGAGGCTTTGAACGAAACCCCGCGCCGAACGCGGGCCGGACCCCAGTGCCGGCGCGTCCGCCGGCGTTCCCGTGCGCCGGGGTGACCGGGGCTCACTCGACCTGGGAATCCTCTCCCTCGGTGGCGAGTCGCCGTAGAATCTCGAGAGCGCTCGCGAGCCGGGCCATCGACGGAGAGCCGAGAGCCAGGCGGATCCCGGCGGGCGCCGCGGCGGCATCGATCGCGAAGGCGCTTGCGGGCGAGACCGCAACCCCGTTGCGTGCCGCCGCCGCGGCAAAGCGGTCGGCATTCCAGGCACCAGGAAGCATCAGCCAGAGGTGATAGGCGCGCGGGTCGCCCTGGACCTCGAGGCCGCACAGGGCCTCGCGGGCGAGGGCCTGGCGCAAAGCCGCATCCGTGCGCTTGGCGCGCCCGATCCGCCCGGCCAGTCCGTCGTCTATCACGTGGATCGCCATCGCCAAGGGAATTCCGCTCACCGTCCAGGCTCCGTTGCGGATGATGCGGGCCAGGCGATCCACGAGGGCCGCCGGGGCGGCGACGAAGCCGAGGCTCAGGCCCGGTGCCAGCCGCTTCGACAGGCTGTCCACGAGGATCACGCGGTCCGGCGCCAGGGCGGCCAGGGGTTCCTCGTCGCAGAGGAAGCCGTAGACTGCGTCCTCGATGCCCATGATGTCGTGACGCACCAGCAGGTCCGCGATGGTGCGGCGGCGGGCATCGTCCATGGTGTGTCCGAGGGGGCTCTGCAGAACGGTCTGCAGGTACAGGGCGCGGAGTGGCGCCTCTTTCTGTGCCGCCGCGATGGCATCCGGTCGTACACCCCGCTCGTCCACGGCGAGCGGCACCGGCACGATCCCGAGTCGCGCCGCGAGCCCTCTGATCACCGGATAGGTCAGGGCCTCGACCCCGATGCGCTCGCCGGGCTGGACGAGGGCCGCCATCGCGGCGGCGATGCCCTGCCGCCCTGCTCCCGTGAAGAGGACGCGATCCGGCTCGGCCGACCAGCCTCCCCTCTGGAAGAAGGCCGCGGCCGATGCCCGTGCCTGTGAGGTCGCCACGGGTCGCACCGGTGGGAAGGCCGCCTGCAGTTCCGCCGGGTCCAGCAGGGCGCGGAGGCTGGTGGCGAGGTCAGCGGCCTGATGAGGGAGGATGGAGAAGACGTGTTCGAGGTTGATCAGGCCCGTCTCGACCTCAGACGCCGCCGTTGGGGCGATTCCGGCCGGGCCGCGGATGTAGGTTCCCCGCCCCACCTCACCGGTGACGAGGCCGCGCCGTACCAGTTCCGCGTAGACGCGGCTCGCCGTCGAGACAGCAATCCCGCGTTCGTAGGCGAACTGTCGCTGCGGCGGCAGTCGGGTTCCCGGCGGCAGGGCGCCCGATGCGATCTCGGCAGCTAATCCGTCGGAGATCGTCCGAAAGTCGCGCACGCAAATATTGCTCCGAGTGCAATGTATTGATTGATGCTAGTCAAAATCGGATCAATGAGGGGTAGCGATCCGATGGAGGCCGCAGATGATATCGAGACCAGACAGTTTGCCAACCGATCGTGCCCCGATGGGTTCGCTCCTATCACACGAGAACACGAGGTTTCCAATTCGGAGACACGGAGCATCACCGGTGGCACGAGCCATTGCCCTTCTAACGCTTTGGCGCCGTCGTGCAGCGGGGCGACGCACGATTCGGGCTATGAACTCGGAGCAAATAGCGGAGCTTGATCTCGATTGCTCCGCGTTGCGTCGGGAAGCCGCGAAACCCTTTTGGCGCGCGTAAGCCGAGAAGCGGCCGCTCGGCCGTCATGCTGGGTGATCGCGTGGCTCCGCGTCGCAGGCACCGATCAGGGAATCCGCATCCCGACCGCGGCGCTATCCCAAGCGGTCGGTTTCCGGACGGGTTAGCGAACGGTTGAGGGTCCGAGATAGTTCTGGTTTTTTCTCAGGATATTCGAAAAGGATGTTCTCATACTCAATATATCTTTGAAATAACCTTGTATTGATCTCAGTCGAATTAAGCAACACGATCGCGCCGTCGAGTTTCGGGTCCTGGCAAATGAATGTGAGCGGCCAGCCGGGTGCTGCCGGTGATCGCTGGCCCGGCCCGAACCCCGATGCCGTCCACCGCTGGAGAGCGACCGTGTCCTACAGAATCTTCCTTGCTGCCCGGGTTGCTATTGCAGCCCTGGTGTTGCCGACCCTCGGGGCTCAGGTGGCGCAGTCCGCCGAGCAGAGCCAGACCCGGACGAGCCCCCTCGTCTCCACGGAGTGGCTCGAGGCCAACCTCGCCGACCCGAAGCTTCGCATCGTCGAGGTCAGCGTCGAGCCGGGCGTGTACGAGCGGGGCCACGTACCCGGCGCACAGAACGTGGTCTGGCACACCGACCTCGTCGAGACCGTGAGCCGCGACATCGCCGGGCCGGAGAAATTCGCCGCCCTGGTCCGGCGCCTGGGCATCGATCGCGACACCACCGTGGTGCTCTACGGCGACAACAACAACTGGTTCGCCGCCTGGGGCGCGTGGGTCTTCGCCCAGTACGGCCTCGTGGACAACGTCAAACTCCTCGATGGCGGGCGCAAGAAGTGGGAGGCCGACAAGCGGCCGCTCGAGACGCGAAGCCCGGACGTGGCGGCCTCGCGCTTCCCCGTCACGCCGGTCTCCAGCGCGCAGCGCGCACGCCTCGCGGATGTGCTCGCCGTCGCCCGCAAGGAGCGCAACGAGGCGATCCTCGACATCCGCTCGCCGGACGAGTTCTCCGGCAAGGTCATCGCCCCGCCCGGCATCCAGGAGCTCGCGATCCGGGCCGGCCACATCCCCGGTTCGGTGAACGTGCCGTGGGCCAAGGCCGTGAATCCGGACGGCACCATCAAGCCCGTCGCGGAATTGAAGAAGCTGTATGCAGAGGCCGGGATCGACGGCTCGAAGCCGGTGATCACCTCCTGCCGCATCGGCGAGCGCTCCAGCCATTCCTGGTTCGTCCTGAGCCGGATCCTCGGTTATCCAGTGCGCAACTACGACGGTTCCTGGACGGAGTACGGCAACACCGTGGGCGTGCCCGTGGTGAACCTCGCCGGGACGGTCTGGACCGGCAAGTAGACGCCGCCGAAGTTAGGTCTCCCCGTGAGCGTCTCCCCCTTCGCGAACACCGACGCGCCCAGGCCTCAGGCCGGGCGCGTTCCCGTTCCGCCCCGCGCTGCCCTCGCAGGCCTGATCGGTGCAGGTCTGCTCTTTGCTGCCTGGTACCTCTCGGGGGAGCCCGGCAGCGGTCGCCTCGCACTTTCCCTGACCTTCGGCACCGCGTTCGGCTTCGTGCTGCAGCGCGCCCGCTTCTGCTTCTTCTGTCTGTGGCGTGACCTGATCGACAGGGGCGATCCGCGCGGGGCGCTGGGCATCCTGGCGGCTCTGGCCGTGGGCACGGTAGGCTACGGCGTCGTGCTCGGGGCTTGGCTCCCCGATCCCGGTGGCCCTCGCCTCGCGCCCGACGCGCATATCGGCCCCGTGGGGCCGGTCCTTGCCCTGGCGGGCGCCGTGTTCGGAGCCGGCATGGCGATCTCGGGCTCCTGCATCGGGGCGCATCTCTATCGGCTCGGCGAGGGGTCGCCGACGGCGCCCTTCGCTCTCGTCGGCACGGCATTGGGCTTCGTTCTGGGGTTTACCAGCTGGAACCCGCTCTATCTGGCCAGCATCAGCGACGCGCCGGTGCTCTGGCTGCCACGGTATCTCGGCTATGCCGGCAGCCTGGTCCTTACGCTCGGTGTGCTGGCGGCCCTGGCGCTTCCGCTCCTGCGCCGCCTGGCGCCGCCCCCGACGATGGCTCCGCGGCGGGTCGAGCCGCTGCGAGCGGTGTTCGTGGAGCGCTGGCCGACCTGGATCGGCGGCCTCGCGGTGGGCGCCATCGGGACGCTGGCCTATCTCCGGGTGGGGCCGCTCGGCGTCACCGCCGAGCTCGGTGGGCGCAGCCGGCAGGCGGCGGCAACCCTCGGCCTCTTGCCCGAGCGCCTGGAGGGGCTCGACGGCTTTCGCGGATGCGCCACGGCAATCCGGGACGCGGTGTTGACCCCGAACGGCCTGTTCGTCACCGGCCTGGTGATCGCGTCCTTTGCGGCCGCCCTCGCGGCGGGGGAATTCCGTCCAGCACGTCCAACCCGGGACCAGGCTGCGCGAGGTCTCCTGGGCGGCCTCCTCCTCGGCTGGGGCGCAATGACGGGGCTCGGCTGTAGCGTCGGTACGCTGCTCTCCGGCATCATGGCGGGGGCGGTTTCGGGCTGGGTCTTCGGGGCGGCGATGTTCGCCGGGCTCACCGCGACCCTGTTCGTGGGGCGACGCATGCGCCTTCTGCCTTAGGACCGGACACACGAAAACGCCCGGCCGCGAGGCCGGGCGTTTCCATCAACGCTCGATCACGCCTGGGCGTGTATCAGGCGGTCAGCACCGTCGAGGGCTCGACCTTCACGCCCGGACCCATCGAAGAGGTCACGGCGACGCGCTGGACGTACTGGCCCTTGGCGCCCGCGGGTTTGGCCTTGGAGACCGCGTCCGCGAATGCCTTGATGTTCTCGACGAGCTTGTCGGCGTCGAACGAGACCTTGCCAATGCCGGCGTGGATGATGCCGGCCTTCTCGACGCGGAACTCGACCGAGCCGCCCTTGGCGCCGGCGACGGCACCCTTCACGTCCATGGTCACGGTTCCGACCTTCGGGTTCGGCATCAGGCCGCGCGGGCCGAGCACCTTGCCGAGACGGCCGACGAGCGGCATCAGGTCGGGAGTCGCGATGCAGCGATCGAACTCGATCTTGCCGCTCTGGACGATCTCGAGGAGGTCCTCGGCGCCCACGATGTCGGCGCCGGCGGCCTTGGCCTCGTCGGCCTTGGCGCCGCGGGCGAACACCGCCACCCGCACCGTGCGGCCGGAACCGTTGGGCAGGTTGCAGACGCCGCGGACCATCTGGTCGGCATGGCGCGGGTCGACGCCGAGGTTCATCGAGATCTCGACGGTCTCGTCGAACTTGGCGCTGGCCTTCTCCTTCACGAGCTTGATCGCCTCGTCGATGGAGTAGAGCTTGAGCGCGTCGATGCCCTCGCGGGCGGCGCGGATGCGCTTGCCTTCGTGTGCCATTGTGCCCTCCCCTTAAGCGACGACGTCGAGGCCCATGGCCCGCGCGGAGCCACGGATCATGGCGACGGCGGCGTCAACCGAGTCGCAGTTCAGGTCGGGCATCTTCTTCTCGGCGATCTCGCGCAGCTGCGCCTCGGTCACCTTGCCGACATTGGAGCCGGGCTTGCCCGGGGTCTTCGAACCGGAAGCCGGCTTCTTGCCGATCTTCAGGCCGGCGGCCTTCTTGAGGAAGAAGGTGACCGGCGGCTGCTTCATCTCGAAGGTGAAGGAGCGGTCCTGGTACGCCGTGATGACGACCGGGATCGGAGTGCCCTTCTCGATCTGAGAGGTCTTCGCGTTGAAGGCCTTGCAGAATTCCATGATGTTGAGGCCGCGCTGACCGAGCGCGGGGCCGATGGGCGGCGACGGGTTCGCGGCGCCGGCCGGAACCTGAAGCTTCACGTAGCCCGTGATCTTCTTTGCCATAGGGACTGCTCCCAAAGAATGCCCGGCACCCGGCTGGCCTCAGCGCGGATGGATCAGGCGGTTGCAGGTCGCGGTTCGGCCCGCAGATCCCGGTGGCGAACCGGGCGGGCCTCCCGCGTGTGGTGCCGCCCGAGGGCGGCGTACGATCCGAACACGCGGTTCGGGTCGATCTCGTGAACCGCGCCATCATTCCTGGGCGCTGCAGGCGAGCCCGAAATCCAGACGCACGCGGTTAGAAGGACCGGGCGCCGATGGCGATTCTAAATTCCAAGCTTCGCTCTGCGAACTCGGAATGACGTGGTGCCTCAGACCTTCTCGACCTGGCCGTATTCCAGTTCGACCGGCGTGGCACGGCCGAAGATCGAAACGGCGACCTTGAGGCGCGACCGGCTCTCGTCGATTTCCTCGACGGTGCCGTTGAAGGAGGCGAAGGGGCCGTCGGAAACGCGGACCGTCTCGCCGATCTCGAAGGAGACGGAGGGCTTCGGGCGATCGACGCCTTCGGCCACCTGACCCTTGATGCGCTCGGCCTCGGCGTCCGGGATC
The DNA here is from genome assembly GCF_053345175.1 of Methylobacterium sp. M6A4_1b. NCBI lineage: Bacteria > Pseudomonadati > Pseudomonadota > Alphaproteobacteria > Hyphomicrobiales > Methylobacteriaceae > Methylobacterium > Methylobacterium sp. M6A4_1b. The sequence goes on along the minus strand of NZ_JBKEZQ010000037.1, from coordinate 2,362 downwards.
GGAACCGGCTTCGACTTGTCGGCCCCCAGGAAGCCCGTCACCTTCGGGGTGTTCTTGATGAGGTGGTAGACCTCGTCGGTCAGGTCACACTTCACCAGGACGTAGCCGGGGAAGAACTTGCGCTCGGCGTCGACCTTGCGGCCGCGGCGCACCTCGACGACCTTCTCGGTCGGGACCATGACCTCGTCGAACAGCTCCATCAGGCCACGCTGGGCCGCCTGATCCTTAATGGATTGCGCGACCTTGTTCTCGAAATTCGAGTAGGCGTGGACGATGTACCAGCGCTTCGACACGGTTCTCACCAAATCCTGACGTCAGTCAGCCCGATCGCGCCGCAGCGCGCCCGGACCGAGAAGTTGTTAGGCGCCGACCCCGAGGATCAGGGTCACGAGATAGCGCAGCGCCTGATCCACCACCGTGAAGAAGATGCTCGCCACCACCACCATGATGAACACCATCACGGTGGTCACGACGGTCTCCTTGCGGGTCGGCCACGTGACCTTGCGGCCCTCGTCGCGAACCTGGGTCAGGAACTCGGCAGGGCCGACGCGCTTCTGCGCGGGGCGCACGGGCGGAGTCGCCCGAGGGGGCGTCGGCGTGGTGGAGCCGCGCTGCGGGGTGCGCGCGAGGTCCACTTTCTTCGATGCTTCGTTCGATGCCATGGCGCCAACAACAGGGAGATCGGCCCGAGCTTCGGGAAAGCGCGACGCGGCGGCTCCGGGGAGGAGCCTGCATCGACGGCCTTCATCGATCTCGGAAGGCGACCGCTCTAACGCAAGTCGCCGGGCTTGTCGACTGCGCCCGGCCGGACTTCGCTGAGGAGCGATCTGCTGAAAGGGAAGAGAGCTGGGAGGGTCGACGGGTCTGACGCGGCCAAATGGCAGGAGTGGAGGGACTCGAACCCGCAACCTCCGGTTTTGGAGACCGGCGCTCTGACCAGTTGAGCTACACTCCTATGCGAAGGACGAGTCCCCCGCCGCGGCGCTGCTATAGACCGGCCGCGACGGCTTCGCAATGGTCAAACCGCGTCGCCGGCGAAGAACCTTCGCAGCCGCTTCCAGGCAGGCGCGGACCTCGAAAACGGCAACGGCGCCCCGGATCGATCCGGGGCGCCGTGTCCTAAGATGTCGCCGGTCGGAAGGCCCGCGAGAGAGGCCGGCGGACGGCGCGATTAATCGTTGATGGCGGCGACGACGCCGGCGCCGACGGTGCGTCCGCCTTCACGGATGGCGAAGCGCAGCTTCTCTTCCATGGCCACCGGCACGATCAGGGTGACGTCCATGGTCACGCTGTCGCCGGGCATCACCATCTCGGTGCCCTCGGGCAGCACGCACACGCCGGTCACGTCCGTGGTGCGGAAGTAGAACTGCGGGCGGTAGTTGGTGAAGAACGGCGTGTGGCGACCGCCCTCCTCCTTGGTCAGGATGTAGGCCTCGGCCTTGAACTTGGTGTGGGGCTTGACCGAGCCGGGCTTGCACACGACCTGGCCGCGCTCCACGTCCTCGCGCTTGGTGCCGCGCAGCAGCACGCCCACGTTGTCGCCCGCCTGGCCCTGGTCGAGCAGCTTGCGGAACATCTCGACGCCCGTGACCGTCGTGGTCTGGGTGTCGCGGATGCCCACGATCTCCACCGTCTCGCCGACCTTGACGATGCCGCGCTCCACGCGACCCGTCACCACCGTGCCGCGGCCCGAGATCGAGAACACGTCCTCGATGGGCATCAGGAACGGCTTGTCGATCGGACGCTCCGGCTGCGGGATGTAGGCATCCACCGACGCCATCAGCGCCAGCACCGCGTCGTGGCCGACCGCCTTGTCGCCGTTGTCCAGCGCCACCTTGGCCGAGCCCTTGGTGATCGGGATGTCGTCGCCGGGGAAGTCGTACTTCGAGAGGAGCTCGCGCACCTCCATCTCGACGAGCTCGAGAAGCTCGGCGTCGTCCACGAGGTCGACCTTGTTCAGGAACACCACCAGCGCCGGAACGCCGACCTGGCGCGCCAGCAGGATGTGCTCGCGGGTCTGCGGCATCGGGCCGTCGGCCGCCGACACCACCAGAATCGCGCCGTCCATCTGTGCCGCGCCCGTGATCATGTTCTTCACGTAGTCGGCGTGGCCCGGGCAATCCACGTGTGCGTAGTGCCGGTTGGCGGTCTCGTACTCGACGTGCGCCGTCGAGATCGTGATCCCGCGCGCCTTCTCCTCCGGCGCCTTGTCGATCTGGTCGTAGGCCGTGAACGTCGCACCGCCCGTCTCGGCCAGAACCTTCGTGATCGCCGCCGTCAGCGACGTCTTGCCGTGATCCACGTGACCAATCGTGCCAATGTTGCAGTGCGGCTTCGTACGCGCGAATTTCTCTTTGGCCAT
>NZ_JBKEZQ010000036.1:0-27431 GCF_053345175.1 Methylobacterium sp. M6A4_1b | reverse complement strand
CTAGAGGCTGTTATGGACCTATGACGGCTTGATTCCAGATGAAGGGGCATGACCTCTTCACGCAAAGCCTACCCGTCCGACGTTTCCGATGAAGAATGGGCGCTGGTCGCTCCCTATCTGACGCTGCTGCGGGAGGATGCGGGGCAGCGTGAGCACAGCCTGCGCGAGGTGTTCAACGGGCTGCGTTACGTCGTGAAGACGGGCGCGCCATGGCGGTGGATGCCCAACGACCTGCCGCCCTGGGAAGCGGTCTACCAGCAGGCGCAGCGCTGGTTGGCGGCAGGCTGCTTCGAGCAACTGGGCGACGATCTGCGGGCGTTGCTGCGTCTGGCCTCCGGGCGATCCCCCGAGCCGAGCGCGGCCATCTTCGACAGCCGGACCCTGCGCTCGACGCCCGAGAGCGGCGAACGGGCCGGCTACGATGGCGCCAAGCGCAAGAAGGGTTCGAAGGTCCATCTGGCCGTCGACACCCTGGGCCACCTCCTGGCCCTGCACGTCACCCCCGCCGATGCCGACGACCGCGCCCAGGTGGGGCGTCTGGCTAAGGCCGTGCAGGCTGCCACAGGGGACACCGTCGATCTCGCCTATGTCGACCAAGGCTACACCGGCGAGAAGCCAGCCAAGGCCGCCCGCACCCACGGAATCGAACTGGAGGTCGTCAAACTGCCCGAGGCCAAGCGCGGCTTCGTCCTTCTGCCGCGACGCTGGGTGGTCGAGCGCTCCTTCGCCTGGGCAACCCGCTTCCGCCGCCTCGTCAAAGACTACGAGCGCTATCCCAGTACGCTCGCAGATCTCCACATCGTTGCTTTCGTCTGCCTCATGCTCAAACAGGCCGCTCAACTGGCGGGCGGTTCATAACAGCCTCTAGCCCGGTTGCGGGTCGTTCGTTGCGGCTCGAAGCGTTTCCGGAGGATTGCCGGCTCCCGCGGGCAGGAAAATCCTCTAGAGTGGGCGGCCCGGCGCTCCCTTCCAGGGATGCCCCGCCTCGCAACGCCTCCCCTCCGTCCCACGCGAAATCTCCCGAACCCCCATGTGCGAACTGCTCGGCATGAGCGCGAACGTGCCCACGGACATCCGCTTCTCCTTCGCCGCCCTGGCGCGGCGCGGGGGCGAGACCGGCCCGCACGCCGACGGCTGGGGCATCAGCTTCTACGAGGGACGGGGCGCGCGCGCCTTCCACGAGCCGGAGCCGAGCGCGCAGTCGGAGCTGGCCAAGCTCCTGCGCAGGACGCCGATCAAGAGCCGCATCGTCATCGCCCACGTGCGCAAGGCCAACCGCGGCCGGGTGAACCTCGAGAACACCCATCCCTTCAGCCGCGAATTGTGGGGCCGGCGCTGGACCTTCGCGCACAACGGCCAGCTCAAGGGCGTGAAGAAGTGGCCCCTGATCTGGTTCAAGCCCGTGGGCTCCACGGACAGCGAGCATGCCTTCTGCTGGATGCTCGACCAGTTGCAGCAGCGCTGGCCGGACCTGCCGAGCCCGGCGCGCATCGACCGGGCCGTGGCCGATCTCTGCGCCGCGCTACACGGCCTCGGCGTCTTCAACATGCTGCTGTCGGACAGCCGCACCCTCTACGCCCATTGCGGCAAGCGCCTGTGCTACCTGACGCGCTGCGCGCCCTTCGGCACGGCGACCCTGGTGGACGAGGACTGGCGGGTCGACTTCGCGCAGGAGACCGGGGCGAAGGACGTCGTCACCGTGATCGCCACCAAGGCGCTCACCCGCGACGAGTGCTGGACCGACGTGGAGCGCGGCCACGTGCTCTCCCTGCGCGACGGCGCCGTGCGCATCCTCAAGCCGGTCGATGCCAAGGGAGGCCCTACCAAGGAAAGACCTTCCAAGGGATCGACGTCCAAGGGGATCCCGCGCTCCGAACGCCTCCCCTCGTCCTGCGGCTGTTGATGCGGCGCCGCGCCTAACCGCCACGGTTGTCCGGCGGGATGCGTGGCCGGCCCAGATGCGCTACAACGCCCAACATCAGTTGACCACGCGGGTGCTTCTCGAACGCCTCGGGCCGACACGAAACCTGACCGCCCCAGATTACGACGAGCCATGACACGCGACGTGACCGACACTGCCCATGACGTCCTGTCGGCCTCCGCCGACGGCCGGCCGAACCTGTCCTCGAACATCCGCAGCCATCTCGGCGAGCACCTGCGCACGGTCTACGAGCGGTTGGCGCCGGACGAACAGCCGACCCGCTTCGCCGAGCTCATCGAGCAGCTGGAAGCGGCCCTGAAGGCGCGCGGCGAGGCGATCGAGCCCGAGTTCCGCAACGGCCTGCTCGCCGCCGTGCCATCCTTGCGCGCTTTCGCTCTGTCGCTGACGAGCAACCCGGCGCGCTCCGACGACCTCGTGCAGGACACGTTGCTGAAGGGTTGGCAGCACCGCGCACGCTTCCAGCCGGGCACGAACCTGAACGCCTGGCTGTTCACGATCCTGCGCAACATCTTCTACTCGGACCATCGCAAGCGCGTGCGCGAGGTCGAGGATCAGGACGGGTCCTACGCCGCCCGTCTTGCCACCGCCCCGCACCAGGGCGACCGCCTCGACGTCGAGGACCTGCAGACGGCGCTGGGCAAGCTGCCGCCTGACCAACGCGAGGCCCTGGTGCTGGTCGGCGCCGAGGGGGTTTCCTACGAGGAGGCCGCCGCGATCATGGGCTGCAAGGTCGGCACCGTGAAGAGCCGCGTCAGCCGCGCCCGCGGGCGCCTCGCCGAGCTCCTGGGCTACGACGAGGAAGACCTGAGTTCGGACCGGCTGATCCAGTCGGCGATGCCCAAGGAAGCCTGATCGGCAGGGACTCTGGGTCGGGCGAAACCCAGGGCCGCGTGCCCCGTACGACCCCGTCCATTCCCTTTGGTCCCGGAATTTTTCGACGCATCCCTTCCGAGAGTTGGACGTTACTGCCCTGAACCCGGCAGCGCTTCACAGCGTCGCGGGATACTCGTTCAGGAGCTATACGATGAACTTCAAGACCCTTCTTGCCGCCTCCGCGATCGCCCTCAGCCTGCCCATGGCCGCCCAGGCACAAGGCCTAGTCCGTGGCGCCGAGCGCGGCGCACAAGAGGGCGCGGATGCGGCCGGCCCGGTCGGCGCGATCGTCGGTGGCGCTGTCGGCGCCGCCACGGGCACGGTTGGCGGCATCCTGGGCGTCGATGACCGTCCCCGCTTCCGCCAGTACGTGACCCGTGAGCGTCGCTCGTCCTACGATTACAACGGCGACGTCCGCGTCGGCGCCGTGCTGCCGAACTCGGGCGTGACCTATTACGAGGTCCCGGCCGAATACAACGCCCGCGGCGCCCGCTACACCATCGTCAACGAGCGCCCGGTGCTGGTCGACCGCAGCCACCGCATCGTCGAAGTGATCGACTAGGACTCTCCCCCGCGCTCTTCGCGCGGTGATTGATCGAAGCCTCCGGCGATGATCTCGCCGGAGGCTTTTTTCTATCCAGATCTGCTCATCCCGGTTTTCGTCGGAGAGACTTCGAGCGATGGACCGTGCAACACTTGGCGATCTCGGCCGTTACTCTGTCCGGCACGCTTTGCGTGGGTATGAATTTGTCGATGGACGCGAGGGATACCCAGACGATGGCAGACGAGTCCACCCTCGACCCGGCCCTCCCCGAGCCGGTGCGCGATCATCTCGGCCAGCAGCTGCGGACGGTGTTCACCACCGGAGAGACGGTCCCGGACTATCTCGGCGATCCGGCTGCCCCGGAGGCTTTCGCCCCGCAGCTGAAGCGGCTCGAGGTGCGGCTGAAGACGCACGAAGAAGGCACGGTCGCGGTCGAGCAGGCCCTTGAGGGCCTGCTGGGCGATCTCGGCGCAGCCCCGAAGCCCTAGCGACCTCCGTAAGGTCCTCCGACCGTCGGCTTGGTCGCCAGGATATCCCGGATCTCGGAGAGAAGCCTCACGTCGGCCGGGACCTCCGCCACGGCCTCTGGCTTGGCTTCCTCCTTGCTCACGAGGCGGTTCATCGCCCGGATCACGAGGAACAGGACGAAGGCGACGATGATGAAGTTCAGTGCCACCGTGATGAACTGGCCGTAGCCGACCACGGCGCCCTGTTTCTTCGCATCCGCGTAGGCCGCGCCCTTCTGCACGCTCGACGAGAGGGCGATGTAGTAGTTCGAGAAATCCAGCCCACCGGTGATCGCGCCGATCATCGGCATGAACAGATCTTGCACCGCCGAGGTGACGATCGCACCGAAGGCGGCACCGATGATAACCCCCACCGCCAAGTCGACGACGTTGCCACGCAGCGCGAACTTCTTGAATTCCTCGAGCATCACCCTGCCTCTGCGCGAACCGCGCCCGGATGAAGACTCCAGGCAGCGCACAACCTAACCGAAGACGACCGGGAAGCGACAGCGCCGCGTGTCAGATGTCCACGGCACGATCGTGTACAGGTCCCACCGGCTCGGCGGGATCGTCGGCGGCCGCGAGCGCGGGAGAGCCCTGCCCCTCCGCTTTGGCCCGGCGCCGATACTGCGCTGCGCCGATCGGCAGGGTGACAAGGTAGCCGAGCGCGAGGGTTACCATCGACTCGAACGGGAAGCTGATGAACAGGCCGAAGGCTGCCACGACCACGAGGAAGATCGGCAGCACCCAGTCCCGGGGCACGCGCTTGCCCATGGTCTTGCCCGAGAAGGTCGGCACGGTGGAGACCACGAGAAGCGCGATGCAGAGCATGTAGCCGAGCACCACGGGGGCCGCCCAATGTTCCATCGGCAGGCCGAGGAAGTTGAGGTAGAGCGGCAGCATCGCGGTCAGTGCACCTGCAGGGGCCGGCATGCCGACGAAAAAGTCCTTCTTCCAGGCTGGCCGGTTGGGATCGTCGAGCATCGCGTTGAAGCGGGCCAGCCGCAGCGCCATGGCGATGGCGAAGATCAGGGCCACGATCCAGCCGACCGAGCGCAGGTCCTTGAGCGCGAACCCGTAGAGGATCAGCGCCGGCGCGCAGCCGAAATTGACGAAGTCGGCGAGGGAGTCGAGTTCCGCCCCGAAGCGCGAGGTGCCCTTGAGCATCCGGGCCACGCGTCCGTCGATGCCGTCGAGGAACGCGGCGGCCACGATGGAGATCACCGCGGGCTCGAACTTGCCCTCGAAGGCGAGGCGGATCGCGGTCAGCCCGAGGCAGAGGGCCATCAGGGTGATCATGTTGGGCGCGATCATCCGGAACGGCACCGGCTTGAAACGGCGCGGCCGGGGCTCGTTGGCGTCGGGGGCGAAGGGCGGGAACAGGTCGTCCATGGGAACCCCTCAGATGCGCCGGAACACGCGCTCGGGTCCGCCGGCAAGATCGGCGAGCACCGTCTCACCCGCCACCGCCTTCTGGCCGAGACCGACGAGCACGCGGGTGCCGACGGGGAGGTAGACGTCGACGCGCGAGCCGAAGCGGATGAGGCCGAAGCGCTCGCCGACGTTCAGGGTGTCGTTCGCATGCACCCAGCCGACGATGCGGCGCGCCACGAGCCCGGCGATCTGCACCACGCCGATGCGCAGGGGAGCGCCCTTGTGCGTCGTTTCCATCACGAGGCCGTTGCGCTCGTTGTCGTCGCTTGCCTTGTCGAGCTCGGCATTCAGAAACAGGCCCGGCGTGTAGTGGATCTGACCGATCCGGCCCGTCACCGGCACTCGGTTCACGTGGCAGTCGAACACGTTCATGAAGACCGAGATGCGGAGCATCGGCTCCTGCGGAAGGTCGAGCTCCGGCGGGGGCAGGACCGTCGAAATGAGGTTCACCCGACCGTCGGCCGGCGAGACCACGAGGCCATCGCCCACGGGCGTGATCCGCTCCGGATCGCGGAAGAAGTAGCAGACCCAGAGGGTCAGGATCAGGAACACCCAGCCGAGAAACTGCGCGAAGTAGGCACCGATCACCGTCAGCACGATGCCGATGACGATGAAGGGATAGCCCTCCTTGTGGATCGGCACGAGCGTCCGGCGAATCGTCTCGAGGAGGTCGGTCATGGATGTCTTCGGAAAGCCTTCGGCGGGTGGACGGCTCGAGGCCGCCCGGGCAGGGGCCCTCTCATAGGGCACGCGAGCCCATCCGTCATACGGTTTCGGATCAGGGACGCGCGAGCGCCCTCCTGAATGGGTCGCCCGTTCGTCTTGCGCGGACGCAGCCCGCTGCAACTCCCTCTTCGATCCGCTGCGAAGGGTGGCCCGCCTGAGCGGTTCGGAAGCGGGGTGCGACGGTCGCGGAGAAGTCGCATCCCGCTCCCGCCTGCTCGCGGAAGGGATGGAGGGACGAGCCCGCGCCAACGGATGCCGGCTCAGCCGTCCGACTGAACCAAGGGCGGCAGACGCGACAGCCGCAGAGCGATGGCGAGGGCCAGCCCGTACAGGGTTGCGAAGAACGCCACCACGCCGACCCAGCCGGAATGGGCGAAGAACCAGCCGCCGGCGGTGCCGAGCACCGAGGAGCCGAGATAGTACAGACAAAGATAGATCGACGAAGCCTGGGCCCGGTCGCGCAGGGCCCGGCGCCCGACCCAGCTGCTGGCCACGGAATGCGCGCCGAAGAAGCCCACCGTGACGAGGACGATGCCGAGGATGATCACGGCGAGGTGGCCGGAAAGCGTGAGGCCGACGCCCACGAGACCGAGCAGAATGGCGAGCCAGAGCACCTTGCGCCGCCCGAGCCGGCTCGCGATCTCGCCGGTCAGCGCCGAGGAGACCGTGCCGAAGAGGTAGACCACGAAGATCGCCCCGATGGCGCTCTGGCTGAGGGAGAAGGGCGGATCGAGCAGGCGGAAACCGATGTAGTTGTAGATGCACACGAATCCGCCCATCAGCAGGAACGCTTCCGCGAACAGCCAGGGCAGGCCGGGATCACGGAAGTGCTGCCCGAAGGTGCCGGGCACCTCGCGCCAGCGCATCCGGTTGGCCTGGAAGCGGCGGGAATCCGGCAGCAGGTAGACGAAGGCGATGGCGGCGAGAAGCGCCAGCACGCCGATGGTGCCGAGGCCCCAGCGCCAGGAAGCGTGATCGGCGATGATGCCGGCCAGCAACCGGCCGACCATGCCGCCCGCCGCGTTGCCGCCGATCAGCAGGCCCATCGAGAGGCCGATGGCGCGCCCGTGCATCTCTTCGCCGAGATAGGCCATCGCCACGGCCGGCAGGCCGGAGGCGGCAAGTCCCGTCAGGGTGCGCAGGGCCAGGAAACCGTGCCAGCTCGGCACCAGGACGGCCACGATGGTGAGGAGCGCCGAGGCGAAGAGAGAGGCCACCATGATAGGTTTGCGGCCCCAGACCTCGGAGAGCGGGCTGACCACCAGGAGGGCGATCGCCAGCATGGCGCAGGGCAGCGACAGGGCGAGGCTGCTCTCGGCCGGCGAGACCGCGAAGTCGTCGGCGAAGACCGGCAGCAGCGGCTGCACCCCGTAGAGCACCGCGAAAGTGGAGAAGCCAGCGGCCCCGAGGGCGATGGCGGTGCGGCGGAAAGCCGGCGTGCCGGCCTCGATCAACCGCGCGCCCGCCTCGTCCGGCCGCCCCTGCGCCTCGTCCATGCCGGCTCCTGTCCGGGCCAGCTTGTCGGAGCCGGCCCTCACGCTCCCGGCGGGTATAGGCCGGACCCACGGGGCGGGAAACCGGGTCCGGCGCCGGGGGATCGGAAAAATCCCTCGGCGCCGCGGGCGAAGGCTCAGCGTGGCGGCGGAGCCACCTCGCCCTGCTGCTGGATCAGGGGCGTGATCCGGCGGACGGTGACCCGGCGGTTCTCCCGCGAGGCGTTCTGCGTGTTCACCTTCAGGTTCTGCTCGCCGTAGCCCTGGGTGGTCAGGTTCTCGGGCGGCACCTGGAAGGTCTGGGTGAGCACCGTGGCCACCGACTGCGCCCGGCGGTCGGAGAGCGAGAGGTTGTCGATGTCGGCGCCCACCGCGTCGGTATACCCCTCGATCAGGAAGACCTCCTGCGGATTGGCCTTGATCGCCCGGTTCATCGCCGCCGCGATGGTGGAGAGCCGGGCGGCCTGATCCGGCGTCACCGTGAACGACCCGGTGTCGAAGTTGATCGTGTCGATGTCGACGCTGCGCATGCGGGCGCGTAGCTGCGGGCTGTAGCGCACCTGATCGAGCGTGTAGCGCCGGTCCACCGCAACCACCGGCGGGGCCGAGAGAGCCTCGTAGACGGTGCGCTCGTCGGCCCCGTCGTAGTCGACGATGTAGCGGTCGCGCGGGATGCGGATGTCCGGCGGCGGCAGCTCGACAACGTCCTCGTAGATCGGCCGGCGCGCGCCGCCGCCGAAACTGTTGTCGATGATGACGATCTCGCGCCCGTCGCGGAAGCGGCGGGAGCGGCGCACGAGGCGGCCGTCATCGTCCACGATGGTGACGATCTGTTCGCCCCCGGGACGGTCGAGATACGTGATGGTGTCGCCGCCGCGGCGCTCGCTGCGATAGGCGCGCCGGTCGAGGTCACGGAAGCGCTCGTTCTCGTCGTGGCGGATGAAGTAGTTGTCGCGGTCGCGCACGATGATGCGGCCGGGCTCCCGGATGTAGGTCCGGCCCCCTTCCGAAAACTCGCGCCGGTCGCGGCGTACCTGATCGTAGTCGCGGACATCGTCGTCGTCCCGGAAGCCACCGGGAACGTAGCCCGGTCGCCCCGGCGCGTTGAAGCCGCTGCGCGCGTCGCGGCGTTCGAAGGCGTCGCGCCGCTCGCGGTCTTCACGCCGATCATCGATGCCCCGGTCGTCGCGCCGGGCGTCGCCGGGACGAAGATCGGGCCGGCCCGCGTCGTCACGGCCCACGCCTTGTCGATCGGGGCCGCTCCGATCGGGACCGTCGCGGCGCAGATCACGGCTGCCGGCGTCCCTGGCTCCGGGGTCGCTGCTGCCCGGAACCGGACCGTCCCGGTCAGGCCGCGCATCAGCAGGGTTGGCACCGGCGCCCGGGCGCCCATCGGGGCGCTGGGCGTCCGGGTTGGGAGCGCCCGGTGGGACGAACGGACGTCCCGGAACGCCGGGCCGCGCATTGGGAGCGGCAGCGCCCGGCTGGCCGGGTTGTGGCGTCGGCTGGGCCGGTTGACCCGGGGCACGCGGCTCGCCGGGCGCATTCGGGCGGCCAGGCTGGGCGGCGCCCGGCACGTTCGGATTGGCGGGGTTGGCCGGATTGCGGACCTCGGGCGCGTTCGGCGCCGGGGCTTGGCGCGGCGGCACGGGGGCGGGACGGTTCGGCTCGGGCGCCGCGGGGCGCTCGGGCGTGTTCGGCCGTTCTGGGCTACGCTCGCGCGCCGGCGGTGGAGCCGGCGGACGCTCGGCCGGCCCCTCGGCGCCCGGAGCGCGGCGCTGCGGAGCTTGATCGCGGTCCGGGTTGGGTCCGCGTTCGTCGCGTGCAGGGCGCTCCTGGCGTGGTTCGGGGCGCTCAGGCCGGACAACGGGACGTTCGGCTGGAGCGGCGCGTTCCGGGCGCTCCTGGCGCGGCTCCGGACGTTCCGGACGCGGCTCGGGACGTTCCTGGCGCGGTTCGGGCCGGGGAGCCGGGCGCTCGGGACGCGGCTCGGGACGTTCCTGACGGGGCTCGGGCCGGGGAGCCGGACGCTCCTGGCGCGGCTCGGGCCGCTCTTGCCGAGGTTCCGGCCGCTCCTGGCGCGGCTCGGGCCGCTCGCGTCCGCCGCCGGGCGGCCCGCCGCGAGGGCCCTCGCCGCTCCCGCCGCGGGGCCCCTCGCCCGGCCCGGCTTGAGCCAGCAGGAAGGTGTGGCTCGGCGCGGGTTCCTGCTGCCGAGCCACACCGGGCCCCGAGAGGATCAGGGCAGGCAGGATCGTGCTGCTCAGGAGAAGGTGGCGGATGCTCCGCATGGAAGGTCACTCACGTCGTTGATGTGGCCTTCGGAACAGAATGCGGGCGGGATGGTTCCCGTTCCTGGTACCGCAGCCCCCTCAGGGAGTGCCCTGACGCGTCGCGGTCGAGAACAGGTTCGGGGCGATGATCCGGACCGGATGGCGCTCCTCTCCGCTCGCCAAGGTTGCCGCGACGGCCGGCTCCATCGGAGCGGCGGCATCGGTGGCGACGGCGGTGCTGCGCGTGGCGGCATCGGCGGCGAGCACCGCGGCGGTCTTGTCGGCCCGGCCTACGAGGGTCAGGCGCACCTTGGGCGGGCGCGACAAGGCCTCGGCCTGCATCGGCGTGACGAAGATGTCCCCCTTGTGCCGCACCAGCATGCTCTCGGCCTTGACCAGCGACTGCGCCCAGCTCTGGCCCTCGCGCTTGCACGAGCAGTTCGGCGTGAACGACGTGCGGAACTTGAACGCGTTGGGCAGGGCGGTGTAGGCGCGGCTTCCCTTCACGGTGGCCGCCTGCTTCAAGGCCTCGTCTCCGTGCGGCATCGAGTAGGCGGCAGCCTCGGCCCCCGGGCAGAGCGCTTGGCAGAGCTCGTCGGCGCCCTCGCGCCCGTCGGGCAGGTTGGTCATCGGGAAATAGGAGCCGTCGCAGGTGCGAACGCAGATCACCTGCGCGCCGCCCCGCGCCCGTGCCTCGCCCGGAGTTCCATCTGCCCTGATCAGGTTGCGGGTCGCCGCATCCGTGCAGGCGGAGGCGATCGCCTCCGTCAGCTGCTGCCGACGGGCGGCCGTCACCTCGCCGTTCTCGGCGCCGTAGCCGGCGTTGAGGGCGCGGATGCGCTGCTCGACGGCACCGCATTGCGGGGGCCGTGAATCGAAGAACAGGAACCGGCCGCCCTCGCAGTTCAGGGTGCGGTAATAGGCGTTGAGCCGGCCGATCTCGTTCTGCAGCGCCCGCGCGGTGCTGGCCCCGTCGCTGAGGCCGGCGAGTTCCGAACGGTAGCGCAGGCAGGCTGAAGTCTGCGCCTCGGCGGCACCCGTCAGGGCCGTGGCGGTGAGAACGCCGGCGAGCACTCGGACGAGCGTGCGGATCTGGGAGGGGATCAGCGGCATGGCCTGATTGCAATGAATGGCGGGACGCCGCCGCGCGGGGCCTCCTGACGGAGACTTCGGCGAAGCGGAGGCGAACGGGCTCAACACAAGTTTATTAGCGACCCTCGCACGGCGGCGACACCCTTCCCACATGCGCCCGGAACAAACGGAGGGGAATGATACGATGATGTGGCTTCGGGGTCTCACAGGCTGCGCGCTAGCGCTGGGGCTCAGCCTCGCCGCGCATGCGGCGCACGCGGACGATGCGGACCGCATCTTCGACAAGTCGACCGTGTGGCGTCCGCTGACGCCCAACGACAAGCTTGTGGTCTACGGGATCGACGATCCGTCGGTGGCAGGCGTCGCCTGCTGGTACACGCAGCCGGAGAAGGGCGGCATCAAGGGCACCCTCGGTCTGGCGGAGGACGTCTCGGACATCTCGCTCGCCTGCCGCCAGGTCGGCCCAGTGCAGTTCAAGGAGAAGTTCAAGCAGGGCGCGGTGGTGTTCAGTGAGCGTCGGTCGCTGATCTTCAAGTCGATGCAGATCGTGCGCGGCTGCGACACCAAACGCAATACGCTGATCTACATGGTCTATTCGGACAAGGTGATCCAGGGCTCGCCCAAGAACTCCACCTCGGCCGTGCCGCTGATGCCCTGGGGCACCGAGCCGCCGCCGCGCTGCGACGCATTCATGGAGAAGTAGACCGCCCGGCCGGGGCCGCCTCCGATGGGGCGGCCCGGTTGCGGATCGAGCCCAAGGCTCGATCAGGCCCGCGAGAGGATCAATCCTGACAGGTGATCCGGATCGGACGCTCGGCAGCCTTCGCCACCGGGGCCGGCGGGATCGCACCGGTGTACTCGTCCTGGGCGGCGACGCCGAAGGAGCCCGCCGAGGCGAAGCCCTGTGCCTCGCACCAGGCGTTGGCCACCACCTGGCCGCAGGCGCTGTCGCCGTTGGTGAGGCAGTCGCCGACACCGTAGCCTTCGCTCGACGGGATCAGGAACGTCTTCTCGACGGTGCCAGGCGCCTTGGCCGGGCTCTCGCCGTCGGAGGCCAGGGTGCCGTGAACGGTCAGGGCGAGGGCGAGGAGAGCGCCGATACTGGCGGCCGCGCGGCGCATGGGCAGAACCTTGCTGATGTCGGAAGCGTATGGGGCGAAAATCTCACGGCACCAGGTTAACAAACCCTTTCGCCGCTCCGTGGTTTTCGAGGCAGCCGGCTCCGGGGAGTGCCGGTCGGGCGTCGTTCTCGAATTGCTCATGGTTTTGGGGTAGCCCATGACGGGTGGCGCGGCCGTCGCCTTCGCGCAACAGGACCCTGAGCGGAACGCGGCAACGATGTGGCAGACGGTTGGGTGCGCTGCGGCAAAAGCCGCGCAAAACCAACGCGGTGCGGTGATTCAGGGGCGCACGGGCACGGATGGAGTGCCCGGGACGTAAGGAAAGTTTCATGGCCTCGATGTTGCGGCTCTACAACACGCTGACCCGCGAGAAAGCCGCCTTCGCGCCGATCGATCCGACGAACGTGCGGATCTATGCCTGCGGCCCGACGGTCTACGACGCGGCGCATATCGGCAATGCACGGCCGATCATCGTCTTCGACCTGCTGTTCCGCCTGCTGCGCCACCTCTACGGAGCGCCCCACGTCACCTATGCGCGGAACGTCACGGACGTCGACGACAAGATCAACGCACGGGCAGCCGAGCGCGGCATCAGCATCCGCGAACTCACCGACGGCACCCTGAAGGCCTTCCACGCCGACATTCGCGAACTCGGCGTGCTGATGCCCGAGGATGTCAACGCGCCGGGCGAGCGCTCGCGCTTCGTCGAGCCGCGGGCGACCGACCACATCGCCGAGATGCACACGATCATCGCCGGCCTGGTGGATCGCGGCCATGCCTACGTGGCGGACGGCCACGTGCTGTTCGACGTGCCCTCGATGCCGGATTACGGCGCCCTCTCGAAGCGCCCGCTCGACGAGATGGAGGCCGGGGCCCGCGTCGAGGTCGCGCCCTATAAGCGCTCGCCCCTCGACTTCGTGCTGTGGAAGCCCTCGAAGGCCGGCGAGCCGTCCTGGCCCTCCCCCTGCGGAATCGCGGCGCCTGGCCGTCCGGGCTGGCACATCGAGTGCTCGGCGATGTCGTGGAAGCATCTCGGCGAGCGCTTCGATATCCATGCCGGCGGCATCGACCTCATCTTTCCCCACCACGAGAACGAGGTGGCGCAGTCGCGCTGCTGCTTCGGCACCGACGTGATGGCCGAGGTCTGGCTCCACAACGGCTTCCTCCAGGTGGAGGGGGAGAAGATGTCGAAATCGCTGGGCAACTTCATCACCATCCGCGACGTGCTGAAGGATTGGCCCGGTGAGGTGGCCCGTCTCGCCATGCTGAAGACCCATTACCGCCAGCCGATCGACTGGACCCTGCGCGGCCTGGAGGAGGCGGCCCGGATGCTCGACCGCTGGTACGGGACCGTCGGCGACGCGGACGCATCCGACACGATCCCGGAGGGCGTGCGGGAGCCGCTCCTCGACGACCTCAACACCGCTGCGGCGCTCGCCGAGCTGCACCGCCTCGACGACCCGGCGGCGCTGAAGGCCGGGGCCAACCTCCTCGGCCTGCTCACCCAGACGAAGTCGGCCCGCGATCGTGGCACGATCCGGGCGGCCGGCATCGACGTCGCCCGCGTCGAGGCGCTGATCGCGGATCGCCGGGCGGCCCGGGCCGCCAAGGACTGGGCCGCCTCGGACCGGATCCGCGACGAGTTGCTGGGGATGGGCGTCGCCGTGAAGGACGGCAAGGATGGGACGACCTGGAGCGTGGCGACCTGAGTCGAGGCCGCCGCG
Organism: Methylobacterium sp. M6A4_1b; assembly: GCF_053345175.1. NCBI lineage: Bacteria > Pseudomonadati > Pseudomonadota > Alphaproteobacteria > Hyphomicrobiales > Methylobacteriaceae > Methylobacterium > Methylobacterium sp. M6A4_1b. The sequence continues at coordinate 13,706 of NZ_JBKEZQ010000036.1, read as the reverse complement.
ACCGGGAGAGTGCTGCCCTAGAACCGCTCCACCACCAGGGCCTCAGCGGCGGGGGCCGGCGCGACCGATCCGGCCGCGTCGCGCAGGAGGCCGACCACGTCGGCCGCCTCGGTGGCCACGAGGTAGCTCAGGTCGAGCCCCTCGCGGATGAAGCCGTGGGCCCGCATGTGGTCGAGGAGTGTCAGGAGTGGGGTCCAGAAATCCGCCACCGAGAGCAGCAGGATCGGCTTGTTGTGCTGGCCGAGCTGCGCCCAGGTCAGCTGCTCCACCAGTTCCTCCAGGGTGCCGATGCCGCCCGGCAGGGCCACGAAGGCGTCGGAGCGCTCGAACATCAGCCGCTTGCGGGTGTGCATGTCCTCCACGACGATGGTCTCCTGGATCTCGTCGAGCATGCGCTCGCGCGACTTCAGGAAGTCGGGAATGATGCCGGTGACGTGGCCGCCATTCTCGAGGACCGCACGGGCGACGGTGCCCATCAGGCCGACATTGCCGCCGCCGTAGACGAGGCCGATCCCGGCGGCCGCGAGGGCCTTGCCGAGGGTCACGGCGGCAGCCGTGAAGGCCGGATCGCCGCCGAAGCCGGAGCCGCAATAGACACAGACCGTCCTTACCGGAGCCATGCCGGGCCTCCCTGATGCGGCGCGACCAGGGCCAGCGCACCCCTGTCCACGAGCCAAACTGCTGATTTTACGGAAGATCCGGCCGCGATGCGGCAGGTGTGATTTGGTGATCCGGTCATGTTCGCTAATATGTCGCCATCAATCGCCGATTTGTCGACGGGCCCGATCCCGCGGCGATGGAATTTCGGCCGCCGTGCCGGTGGACGAAGGAGTGGCGTGTCATGAGGGCGGAGTTGCGACGGAGCATCTTCCTCGCCTGCGTGGGTCTCCTGGCGGGCTTTGCCCTGGTGGTCACCCTCTACGGCGCGGGCACCCTGTTCAAGCGCGGCCTCGGCGCACCGGTCGGACCCGGGTCGACCGAGGAGAGCGGCCCGCCCGCAGCCAAGCCTTCCGCAGGGGCCGCCGACCTGAACGGCTCCGCCCGGCGGGACGCGGTTCCCGAGGAGGGGGCGGCACCGGCGGGAAAGCCCCTGGCGGCCCTGGGGGCGGTCCAGCCGCCGGCACGGGCCGCTGGCAGCCAAGCGGGCAGCCAAGCGCCGACCTTCGACATCATCCGGATCGAACCCAGTGGCGAGGCCGTGATCGCCGGGCGGGCCGCGCCCAACACCACCGTCGAGCTGCTGCGCGACAACGAGCCGATTGCCCGTGCACTCGTCGACCCCTCCGGCCAGTTCGCCATCGTGCCCCCGTCCCTGCCCTCCGGCAACAGTGAACTCACCCTGCGGGCCCTCGGCGCGGACGGTCAGGCCCGCGTCTCGCGCGACAGCGTGGCGGTGGTGGTTTCGCTCCATCGCAATGCCAAGCCCCTCATTGCCCTGACCTCCCCCGACAAGCCCACTATCGTGCTCTCGCAGCCTGATCCGACCCCCATGCCCCCGGGAGGCGAGGTCGCCGGGGCGGACAAAGCCGATTCGGAAAAGACCGGCAAAGCCGATGGCGGCGGGCTCGCAACGAACATGCCCGGCGCGCGCGCTGCGACGGGATCGGCCAGTCCGGCCTCGGCGGCGGCCGCCGGTGCGAAGGCCGATGCGGACCGCACCGGGCCGCTGAAGATCGTCAGCGTCGAGGCGGAGGAAGGCGGCCGGCTCTACGTCACGAGCCAGGCTCCGCCCGGGGCCACCGTGCGGCTCTACCTGAACGATGCCCTGGTGGCACCGGGAAGTGCGGGCGCCGACGGGCGCGTGGCCTTCACCATCGGGCGCGGTGTCCGGCCGGGCGACTACAAGGTCCGGGTGGATCAGGTCGACCCCGTCTCCGGCAAGGTGAAGACCCGCTCCGAGGTGGCCTTCAACGTGCCGGTCACCGTGGCCAAGCCAACGGCCCCCGGCGTGGTCCGACCGTCCGAGGGCGGCGCGATCCTCGCGCAGGGCAACCCGCCGCCAGTCGTGGCGGTCCCAGGCACGGCCGCACGCCTGGGAACGCCCCAAAACCCGGCCGCGCTGCCCGCGGCGGCGCAGCCCCGAACCCTGGCTCCGCAGCCCCCGGCCGCACTCGGGTCCGTGAACCCCGGAGCCGGAGTACCGCGGGCCGCGCCGCTTGCCACCGCGCAGGCGAACGCGATGCAGGGTCAGGCCCCTGCGGACCGGAGCCCCACGGTCTTCGTTCCGGAGATCGGGACCGCGAAGATCATCCGCGGCGATAGCCTGTGGCAGATCAGCCGGCGCATCTACGGCAAGGGCACCCGCTACACGGTGATCTTCGACGCCAACCAGCCGCAGATCCGCAACCCGGACCTGATCTATCCGGGCCAGATCTTCGTCCTGCCCACCGACGGCACCGCGGCGGTGCCGCAGGCCGACAGGCGGGGTTGAGGCGCCGAACCTACTCGGCGGGGACGCGCTCCGGCACCAGAGGCGGCCGCTCCTTGGGCACCAGCAGGGCCGCCTCGCTGCGCTGGAGAATCTCCAGGGCGGCATCGGCCTCGCGCTGACGGCTCCACATCGCGGCATAGACGCCGTCATGCTCCAGCAGGGTGGCGTGGTCGCCGCGCTCGACGATGACGCCCTTGTCGAGGACGATGATCTCGTCGGCCTTGACCACCGTGGAGAGGCGGTGGGCGATGACGAGGGTGGTGCGGCCCTGGCTCACGGTGTCGAGGGCGTCCTGGATCTCGCGCTCGGTGAAGGAATCGAGGGCCGAGGTCGCCTCGTCGAGGACGAGGATGGGCGGTCCCTTCAGGATGGTGCGGGCGATGGCGACGCGCTGCTTCTCGCCGCCCGAGAGCTTCAGGCCGCGCTCGCCCACCGGCGTGTCGTAACCCTCCGGCAGGGCGGAGATGAAGCGGTCGATCTGTGCCAGGGATGCGGCGGCGCCCACCTCCGCCGGGGTGGCATCCCAGCGGCCGTAGCGGATGTTGTAGCCGATGGTTTCGTTGAACAGCACCGTATCCTGCGGCACCATGCCGATGGCCACCCGCAGGCTGGCCTGCCGGACGCACGCGATGTCCTGGCCGTCGATGAGGATGCGGCCGCTCTGCGGCTCGTAGAACCGGAACAGCAGGCGTGACAGGGTCGACTTGCCCGCTCCCGAGGGACCGACGATGGCGACCGTCCGGCCCGCCGGCACCTCGAAGCTGACGCCCTTGAGGATGGGCCGGGCCGGATCGTAGGCGAAGCGCACGTCCTCGAACCGCACAACGCCGTCCGAGACGGCGAGCGGCAGTGCATCCGGCCGATCGGCGATCTCCGGGTTTCGGTGCAGGATCTGGAACATGTCGTCGATGTCGATCAGCGCCTGTTTGATCTCACGGTAGATCATGCCCATGAAATTGAGCGGCATCGAGAGCTGCACCAGCATGGTGTTGACCAGCACGAAGCCGCCGAGCGTGGTGCGCCCGGCCATGATGTCCGTTGCCGCCAGCCACATCACGATGGTCATGCCCACCGTGAAGATCGCCGCCTGGCCGGCGTTGAGGATCGCCAGCGAGACGTAGGTCTGCGTCGAGGCCTTCTCGTACTTCGCCATCGAGACGTCGTAGCGCTCCGCCTCTCGCATCTCCGCGCCGAAGTACTTCACCGTCTCGAAGTTCAGCAGTGAATCGACGGCCTTCGTGTTGGCGTCGGTGTCTGAGGCGTTCATCCGCCGACGGATCTCGATGCGCCACTGCGTCGCCTTCCAGGTGAAGGCGAGGTAGGCGGCCACCATCACGAACACGACCATCGAGTAGATCCAGTCGAACTCGTAGGCGAGCACCCCGATGACGAGGAGGAACTCGACGATCGTCGGCACCAGGGTCAGCACCATCAGGCGCGAGAGCTCCTCGATGCCGCCGCGCCCGCGCTCCAGCACGCGGGTCAAGCCGCCGGTCTTGCGCTCCAGGTGGAAGCGTAGGGAAAGCCGGTGCATGTGCTCGAAGGTCTGGAGCGCCAGGCGGCGCACGGCATGCATCGCCACCTTGGCGAACAGCCCGTCGCGCACCTGCGTCAGCCCCGCCATCAGGATGCGGGACAGGCCGTAGAAGCCGATGAGCAGCATCGGAGCGGCGAGCAGGCCCGTGGGCACGGCCGCGCCCGGCTTGGCATCGGTCATCGCCACCAGGGCGTCGGTGGCCCACTTGAAGGTGAAGGGCGTCACCATCGTCACGAACTTGGCGACGATCAGCAGGCCGAAGGCGAGGAAGACGCGCCGCTGCAGGTCGGGTCGGCCGTAGGGCCAGAGATAGGGCCAGAGGCGGCGGTAGGTGGCGACGAGGCCGGGACGCGCAGGCGGCGCGGCCGCGACCGGTGCCGCCGGGGCGGAGTCGGTGCTCATTCGGATCTGGGGCTCGGGATTAAAACGGCGTCGGGTCCGCATATAGGCGCGGCGCCTTCCCGGTGACAGTCACCGGTGTCGACGGGTCGGGCCTGCATGCATCGCAGGGACCGGCTGTCAGCCCTCGCCCACCAGCCGGCGCAGCACCGCGTCACGCCCGATCAGCGGCAGGAGACCGGCGAGATCCGGCCCGTGCTCGAGGCCGGTGAGAGCGAGGCGCAGGGGCATGAACAGCGCCTTGCCCTTGGCCCCCGTGGCCGCCTTCACCGCACTCGTCCAGGCCTTCCAGGTCTCGGCATCCCAGGGCTCGGCCGGAAGGACCGTGGCGGCGGCCCCGGTGAAGGCCGGATCGGCGATGACCGGGGTCACGGCCCCGGTGACCACGCCCCACCACGCGCCGGCTTCGGAGACCTTGGCCAGGTTGGGCTGCACCGCCGCCCAGAAGGCCTCGGCACGCGCGGGCACGATCCCCTGTGCCGCGAGCCGGTCGGCGACCTCCGCGTAGGGCATGGCGTGGACGAGGCGGGCGTTGAGACCGCCGAGCTCTTGCGGATCGAACTTCGCCGGCGCCCGCGAGATCTGCGCCAGGTCCACGAGGCCGGCGAGTTCGTCGAGGCCCGCAACGGCGCGGACGGATTCCGCCGAGCCGGTGAGGACCGCGAGGGAGCGCACCGCGCCCGGCTCGTAGCCGGCCTCGCGCAGCCCCCGAAGCGACAGGTGGCCGAGGCGCTTCGAGAGCCCCTCCCCCTCCACGGTGGTCAGGAGATTGTGGTGGCCGAAGACCGGGATCGCACTGCCGAGCGCCTCGAAGATCTGCACCTGCACGCCGGTGTTGGTGACGTGGTCCTCGCCGCGGATGACGTGCGTGATGCCCATCTCGGCGTCGTCGACCACGGAGGGCAGGGTGTAGAGGTAGCTGCCGTCGGCGCGGATCAGCACCGGATCGGAGAGCGAGGCGCAGTCCACGTGGGCCTCGCCCCGCACGAGGTCGTTCCAGGCCACGGTGCGAGCGTCGAGCTTGAAGCGCCAGTGGGGCTTGCGCCCCTCCGCCTCCAGGGCGGCACGCTCGGCCTCCGTGAGGTCGAGGGCGGCGCGATCGTAGATCGGCGGCTGGCCGCGCCCCAGCTGGCGTCGGCGACGGCGCTCCAGCTCTTCCTGCGTCTCGTAGCAGGGATAGAGCCGGCCCATCGCCTTCAGTCGCGCAGCGGCCGCGTCGTAGATCGCTACCCGGTCGGATTGCCGTGCGAACAGGTCGGGCACGATCCCGAGCCAGGCGAGGTCCGCGGAAACCGCCTCGGCGAAGGCTTCCGTCGAGCGCTCCCGGTCGGTGTCGTCGAGGCGGAGCAGGAAGCGCCCGCCCCGCGCCCGGGCGAACAGCGCGTTGAGGAGCGCCGGTCGGGCATTGCCGATATGCAGGTAGCCGGTGGGCGACGGCGCGAAGCGCACCAGGGGTACGCCGGCATGGGACGGAGAGGCCTGAGTCATGGGCGCCCTCTAGACCATTTTGCCGGCCCTGAGGACTCCGGTGACTCGGGGAGGCCTCAGCCGCGGGTGCCCCAGCGGACGCCCATGCGGCTCGGCGCGTTCGAATCCGGTCCGAGAGCCGGCCCGCTGCCGCTGCGCGGCACGAAGGGTTTCGGCGTCAGGGTCTCTGGGACCGCGCTCTCGAACTCCTGCACCTTCGAGAACTGACCCGCCTTGCGGAAGCGCCACAAGTAGCCTGGTACCACCGCCTCCATGGCGGTGGGCTGAAGGCCGATGCCCTCCAGGGTGCGCCCCTCCGCCTTGGCCGCTTGGGAGACGACGTTGTCGTTCTGGAGCAGGGTGACCTGGTCGCGGGTCAGCTTGAGGCTGTCCGGCAGGAGGCCGAGGGTGAGAGTGTCGACGACTTCGAGGGCGCGCGCCTGGAGCAGGGCCGCGGGCTGCGGCAGGCCCAGGACGATGCGCTTGCGCATCGTCACCTTGAGCATGTAGCGCACCAGCGCCTCGAGGGTTTCGATCTCGGGGCCGCCGAGTTCGTAGACCTGGCCGGCCGGCACGTGGCCCTCCACGGCTCGGGCCACTGCCTCGGCCACGTCGGCGACGTAGACGGGCTGGAAGCGCGACGCGGCGCCGGCCAGCGGCAGCACCGGCAGGGCGCGGGCCAGGGCGGCAAAGCGGTTGAAGAAGCTGTCGCCGGGGCCGAACACCAGCGAGGGCCGCAGGATCACGTGAGGGCCGCCGGCCTCGGCGACCCGGGCCTCGCCCAGGGCCTTGGTGCGGGCATACTGCGAGGGCGAATCCGCGTCGGCGCCGATGGCCGAGACGTGGACCAGGGGCGCGCCGACGGCCGCGGCCGCCCGGGCGATCTCGCCCGCGCCCTCGGCCTGCAGGCCCGAGAAGCTCTGCTTGCCGGTCTCCTGCAGGATGCCCACGAGGTTGACGACGATGTCGGCTCCCTGGACCGCCCGGGCGATCGACTCGGGGTAGCGCAGATTGGCCTGCACGGCGACGATCTGACCGACCTTGCCCAGCGGCTGCAGGAACAGGGCGAGGTCGGGCCGGCGCACCGCCACCCGGATCCGGTAGCCGCGCTTGGCCAGCGCCCGCACCACGTGGCGCCCGAGGAAGCCCGACCCGCCGAACACGGTGACGAGCTGCGAGGCGGGGCGGGTCAGGGGGAGGGTCTCGAAGCCGGTCATCGCTCGTGCGTCTCGAAAAGCGGCCCCCGCGGCCGTCCGATCCCCTTGCGGGGACATCGATCGGCGCCGGTCCTAGAGCCTGATGCAGCGTATCTAGACCACTTCCCCGCAAGACGGGAGGCCGCCCGGTGAAATTCGGACCCGGCTGTTCCGGGAGCCGGGACGGCCCTCAGCGCAGGCGCGGCTGGGGCTGTGGGCCGGCGACGGGGCTGCGCCGACTGAGGCCCTTGTGGACGTGCACCATCAGGGCGATGCCGAAGAGTGGGGTGACGAGGTTGAGCACCGGCACGACCATGAGGCCGGCGAGCAGCACGCCGGCGAGGAGCGTGGTGCCGCCGTAGTGGCGCCGCATGGAGGCGGCCTCGGCCATCGGCCGGAAGCGCCCGGCGGCCAGCTCGAAATACTCCCGCGACAGCAGGTAGGCGTTGGCGCCGAAGAACGCGACGAGATTGACCCCCGGAACGAAGAACAGGATCAGCGCCACGAGGTTCACCAGCAGGGCCAGGCCGGCGAAGCGCACGGCGTAGAACATCGCGGTGCCGAGCGGGAGCGCGATGCCGGGCGGATCGCCGGGGAAGTCCGTGCGCTCGACGATCTCGGCCGCATCGTCGAGGAAGTAGCCTGCCACCAGGATCGACACCGCCGGCATGACGTAGGCGAGGCCGACGAACAGGCCGGCTCCGGCGAAGAACACCGCCAGGGTGTCGAGGAAGGGGTAGTCCACCGAGAGGTGGTGCTGGGACAGGAACCAGTTGATCGCCCGCGTCAGCCCGAACCAGACGACGGCGAGGATGCCCACGGTGAGCCCGAGGGACTTCCACAGGATCGCGCGCAAGGGGGCTGAGAACACCTGCCGGAGGGCGGCGAAGGCGGCCTGGATGAGCATACCTGGGAATCCCGTGGTCTCGAGTCGGTCCGGTCGTGGAGGGCCCGGCCTGCGTCGCCCCCGCGCGCACCGTGTCCAGAGGTTCTCGCTACAAGTTCTGGCTATGGCGCTGCGCAGGCGCAAGTGCGCGCCATCGCCGTCCCGCCCGTCCCGCGGACCGGCGGGACGGCGATTCGCGGCCACGACCCTGGACGCCGGAGTTTTCTCTCGTGTGACTGGCCCGCGCGACGGGATTGCGACCGGAGGTGCGGTGTCGCCCGCCGCGGCCCTCTGCTAGGCCCATGGCCACCCATCCGACAGGAACGAGACCGTCATCCATGAGGACGTCCCGCCCCGAGCACGAACGCTGGCGCCCGAGCATCGCGCCGCGCCTGGCGTCCCTGCCCGACGACCCGGAGGTCATTGTCATCGGGGCTGGCGCCGCCGGAATCGCTGCGGCGCGCGCGCTGACCGAGCGCGGGATCCGGGTGGCGGTGCTGGAGGCGCGCGACCGGATCGGCGGGCGCCTCGTCACCGTGTCCCTGCGGGGCCACGCCGTCGATCTCGGCGGCCACTGGTTGCATGCGGGGCCGATCAATCCGCTTGTGCGTCTGGCCACCGAGCGGGGCGAACCGCTGCGGGTGGCGGCGCAGGACAGCCACCTTTGGGTCGGTCGCCGGCGCGGCCGCCCGGCGGAGGCGGCAGCCCTGGGCCGGGCCTTCGCGGTCGCTGACCGGGCGATGAGTACCCAGGCGGGCTGGGCGGGACCGGACCGGCCGGCCGCCACAGCCCTACCGCCGGGCCTCGGACCCTGGGGCCGGCGGGTGGCGCGGGTCCACGGCCTCGTCTCCGGGCAGTCCCTGGCCCGCGTCTCGCTCCAGGACTTTCCGAGCATGGAGTACGGCGACAACCGCTTCATCGCCGGCGGCTACGGCGGCTACCTCGCCCGCCTCGCCCAGGGGCTGCCGATCGCCCTCGGGACGCCGGTCACCGGCATCGACTGGTCGGGCGCGGGCGTGCGGGTGCGGGCGGGATCGCGGAGCTACGCAGCCCGAGCCGTCGTCGTCACCATCCCCACCATGGTGCTGCGGGCCACGCCCCTGTTCACCCCCGCCCTCCCCCCGGAGGTCGCGGACGCGATCACGGGATTCGCCACCGGCATCTACGAACACGCGGTGCTGCACTGGCCATCCTGTCCATTCCGCGGGGCGGACCGACTCGCCAGCCTCGTCGGCGCACGCGAGGCGAGCCCGGGCCTCCTCACCCGGATCGACGGCACGCCCTTCCACTTCTTCGAGCTCGACGCGCCCATGGCCGCCGCCCTCGACGCCCGTCAGGTCGGGCCGGACGGGGTCCGGCGCCTGGTCCGGGCGACGCTCGTCGCGCATTTCGGCGCCCGTGCCCTGCACGACCTCACCATCCCGGCGGTGAGCGCGTGGCGCCACGACCCCTGGGCGCGCGGGTCCTGGGCGGTGGTGCCGCCCGGCCATGCCGCGGCCCGGGCGCAGCTGCAGGCTCCCGTGGCGGACCGGGTCTGGTTCGCCGGGGAGGCCCTGTCGCGGCTGCAATGGGGCACGGCGGGGGGCGCCTATGAGGAGGGCACGCGGGCGGGCGCGGCGGTGGCAGGCCACCTGCGCGGCTAGGCCGCCTCAGGGAGGCGCCCGGCGGAACGTCACCGGCAGGAGCGGGAAGATCTCGCCGAAGCGCCCCGGCAGGGTGGCGATGAGCTGCGCGATCTCGTTCGCCGGCCGCGCCGGGCTGAACAGGAAGCCCTGGATGTCGTCGCAGCGGCTCGCCTTGAGCATCTGCGCCTGTTCCACCGTCTCGACTCCCTCGGCCGTGACGGTGATTGCGAGCTTGTGCGCCAGTGTCAGGATCGCCTCGATGATCGCCTGACACTCCGGTCGGCTGCCCATGTCCTTGATGAAGGAGCGGTCGATCTTGATCTTGTCCACGGGGAACCGGATCAGGTAGCTCAGCGACGAATAGCCGGTACCGAAATCGTCGAGTGCCACGCGGATGCCCAGGGCGCGTAGCCCGTTGAGATTGGCGATGGTGGTCGCGTTCATCTCGAAGAACACCGACTCGGTGACCTCGATCTCCAGGCGCGCCGGCGCGAGCCCGCCGGCTTCCAGGGCCTGCGTCACGTCGGCGATGAGGTCGGTGTTCCGGAACTGGATCGGCGAGAGGTTGACCGCCAGTCGGATGTCGTCGGGCCAGCGCGCGGCCTCGCGGCAGGCCTGCATCAGGACCCAGCGGCCGATCTCGGAGATCAGGCCCGAGGCCTCGGCAACCGGCACGAAATCGGCCGGGGAGACAGGGGTGCCGGAGGCGCGGGTCCAGCGGAGCAGGGCCTCGAAGGTACGGACCCGGCCGTCCATGAGCCCAACCAGGGGCTGGTAGTTCAGGCTGAACTCCCCCTGTGCCACCGCCCGCTTGAGGTCGACTTCGAGCTCGCGTCGCAGGCGCATCGTGGCCTCGAGATCGGGCGAGTACACTCGAACCTTGCCGCGGCCGGTGGCTTTGGCGCGGTAGAGCGCAAGGTCGGCCTTGCTCAGGAGGCCTTCAGGATTGCGTGCGTCGCGCGGCGCCACCGAGAGGCCGATACTGGCACCGATCTCCACCTGAACCCCGTCGAGGGTATAGGGCAGGCTCAACGCCCCGATCAGGCGCTGGCCAAGGCCGATCAGCACGTCCTCGTTCCCGCCGGCCAGGAGAATGGCGAACTCGTCACCGCCCAGGCGCGAGACCAGCGCCTCGGGTGGGACCGCGCCGGTGAGGCGCTGCGCCACCCGGACCAGCAGGACGTCTCCGAGGGCGTGGCCAAAGGTATCGTTGACGAACTTGAAGCCATCGAGATCGAGATAGAGCAACGCACAGGGTTCGCCGGAGGCCTGTGCGCGGGCGCAGAACTCGGTTGCCGTGTCCTGGAACAGGGTGCGGTTGGCAAGGCCCGTCAGCGAATCGTAGCTCGCCAAGTAGGCGATCCGCGCCTCGGACTGGCGGGTCTCGGTGATGTCGGAGCCGACGCCGCGGAAGCCCAGGAAAGTCCCGCTGCTGTCGGTGATCGGCCGGCCGCTGAGACGCCACCAGCGCGTCAGACCGCCGATGGTGACTTCCACCACGCGCTCGCGGAAGATCTTGCGCTCGGCCACGAGAGAGAGGATTTCAGCGATTTCGGGAGTCGTCGGCCGAGGCTTGCAGGTGCCGAGGAAAAGCGCCGCCAACGGCGCCTGATGCAGGGCGCCCGGGAGTTCGCCCGCCACTTGGCCGATGCGCTCGGAGACGTGCTGCAGCCGTCCCTCCGTATCGGTCTCCCAAAGCCAGTCGCTGGTGTTGGCCTCGAAATCATGGAGGAGCAGGCTGATCGTCTCGTTCTGCTCGCCGACCCGGACCCGGTCGATGATCCGCTGTTCCGAGAGGCGGCCCATGCGTCCGGCGGTCAGGATCACGAAGGCCGAGTAGATCCCCAGCATCGCCGCCAGCGAGCACGCGACCGTCCCACCCGTGAATGCGAGGGCGATCAGGCTGCCCATGGCGATCGGCACCGCGAAGGCGAGGCCGAGATGCGGCAGCGTGCTGAAGATGTAGGTTGTGGCCAGGAGGCCGGCGCAGATGGCCACCACGTACATCCGTCCCTCGGCATCCGAGTTCGGGAACAGCATCAGCGGCATGCTGCTCCAGGACATCCCCAGGATCAGGGCGAATGCGCCCGCGATCCGGTATCCCATGAGGATGCCGGTCGGATCCGGCCGACGCAGACGCTGGCGCCGCGCCTCGATCGTCGCAAGGGTGGCGGGCAGCACGATGCAGAAGAACAGGATCGACAAGTAGAGCTGACGCGATTCGCTCCAGAAAAGCAGAATCACCGTCGCGGCGACCACCGCATTGGTCACCGCGAGATAGGGCGCGAGTTGTAGAACCTCGTCGAGGCGCGCGGCTCGGACTTCGAACTCGTAGCGGCTCGTCGTTTCAGGCTCCGCGGGCGTCACCCCCGGTCCATCCATCGGCGGCGCGGCGGGAACCGGCGACCGCACGCGGTCGCCGGACCGCCGGCCCCAGGCGGCCACGGGAGCCTGCGACACACGGTTGGCCAGGGTCGACAAACAGGGAACGGGCGGGCTCGACATCGGGTGTGCGGCGTTCAGCGGAGCGGGTACCGCGGATCCGGAGCGACCGGCCCGCGAGACATCGTGCGCGTCCTCGGACATCCAATGAGGTCCTTGCCGTGCCACGGGCTCGCATTGGCCGCTGCGTCCGCCTTGCACATCGTCACGTCCATCGGCTCATCGACCAGCCGGCAGCCTAGCATTACAGTTGCGTTTCCGACGAGGTTCTGAATCTCTGCCTCACCATGATTCGCGCATCATGGACGACCGGGACCTCTGTCGAGGCGACGCTGGAGTTGTGGGCCTCGTCGCTGCGAGACGTGAAGGGGCGCATGCGGCCCCTGTTCACCCAGGAGCGGGTCGCCGCCTCGGCGGGCGCGTTCCTGGACGGACTGCTCGGCACGGAGCGGCGCAAGACCGGTTGGATGCGGGCGGAAGCCGCGGGCGATCCTGGGCCTTGGCGTCAACAGGCCGTGCTCGGTCGCGGACGCTGGGATGCCGACACCCTGCGCGACGTGGTGCGGGATTATGCCCTGGAGACGCTGGCCGACCCAGATGCGGTTCTGGTCCTCGACGAGACCGGCTTCCTCAAGCAGGGCAAAGCCTCGTGCGGCGTGCATCGTCAGTACACCGGCTCGGCCGGCAAGATTACGAACTGTCAGATCGGCGTGTTTGCGGCCTACGCCTCACGGCACGGTCATGCCTTCATCGATCGGGCCTTGTACCTGCCCAAGACCTGGACTTCGGATCCGGCCCGGCTGGCCGCCGCCCACGTGCCGGAGGGGACGGCCTTCGCGACCAAGCCGGGGCTGGCTCTGGCGATGATCGAGCGGGCGATGGCCGCCGACGTGCCGTTTTCCTGGGTGGCGGCCGATACCGTGTACGGGGTCGGCGACATCGGACAAGCGCTACGCCGGGCGGGCAAGGGCTACGTGCTCGGGGTCAAGAGTGATCACAGGCTCAATTCCTGGATCGACAAGCCACCGGTGGCGGGCACCGCCGAGGCGATCGCGAACGGCCTTGCTCCGACGGCCTGGACGCGTCTGTCGGCGGGCGACGGGACGAAGGGCGCGCGGCTGTACGACTGGGCCTACTGCGAACTGGCCGACCTCGATGGTGCCGACGACCAGACCGGCCTGTGGACGCGGGGGCTCCTGATCCGGCGCAGCCTGGCTGACGACGAGCGGTTCTACTTCACGACCTGGTGCCCGGCCGGCACGCCGATCCAGACCCTGGTCGACGTCGAGGGACGGCGTTGGAGCATCGAGGATGCGTTCGAGACGGCCAAGACCGAACTCGGGCTCGCTCACAACGAGACCCGCTCCTGGCACGGCTGGCACCGACACGTCAGCCTGGTGATGATGGCCTTTGCCCTGCTGGCGGTGATCCGCCGTCACGCCAACGCACCGCCCCCAAAAAGACCGGCTCGGACGAGACCGCGCGCCCATTGATCCGCTGGTCAGTGCAGGAGATCCGCCGCATCGCGGTCCGTCTCGCGCAGCGGCGCATCCAGCCCGCTCACGTCATCGCATGGTCGCTCTGGCGACGGGCGCATCAGGCCGCCGCCCGCCAAGCCCATCTCAAACGCCGTACCGCACACCCCAAACGGCGACGACAAGGCCCGAAGCCCAGGACAGCCACCCAACAGACATCACACACCAAAACGCAACTGTAATGCTAG
>NZ_JBKEZQ010000035.1:0-28062 GCF_053345175.1 Methylobacterium sp. M6A4_1b | reverse complement strand
TAGCATTACAGTTGCGTTTCCGACGAGGTTCTGAATCTCTGCCTCACCATGATTCGCGCATCATGGACGACCGGGACCTCTGTCGAGGCGACGCTGGAGTTGTGGGCCTCGTCGCTGCGAGACGTGAAGGGGCGCATGCGGCCCCTGTTCACCCAGGAGCGGGTCGCCGCCTCGGCGGGCGCGTTCCTGGACGGACTGCTCGGCACGGAGCGGCGCAAGACCGGTTGGATGCGGGCGGAAGCCGCGGGCGATCCTGGGCCTTGGCGTCAACAGGCCGTGCTCGGTCGCGGACGCTGGGATGCCGACACCCTGCGCGACGTGGTGCGGGATTATGCCCTGGAGACGCTGGCCGACCCAGATGCGGTTCTGGTCCTCGACGAGACCGGCTTCCTCAAGCAGGGCAAAGCCTCGTGCGGCGTGCATCGTCAGTACACCGGCTCGGCCGGCAAGATTACGAACTGTCAGATCGGCGTGTTTGCGGCCTACGCCTCACGGCACGGTCATGCCTTCATCGATCGGGCCTTGTACCTGCCCAAGACCTGGACTTCGGATCCGGCCCGGCTGGCCGCCGCCCACGTGCCGGAGGGGACGGCCTTCGCGACCAAGCCGGGGCTGGCTCTGGCGATGATCGAGCGGGCGATGGCCGCCGACGTGCCGTTTTCCTGGGTGGCGGCCGATACCGTGTACGGGGTCGGCGACATCGGACAAGCGCTACGCCGGGCGGGCAAGGGCTACGTGCTCGGGGTCAAGAGTGATCACAGGCTCAATTCCTGGATCGACAAGCCACCGGTGGCGGGCACCGCCGAGGCGATCGCGAACGGCCTTGCTCCGACGGCCTGGACGCGTCTGTCGGCGGGCGACGGGACGAAGGGCGCGCGGCTGTACGACTGGGCCTACTGCGAACTGGCCGACCTCGATGGTGCCGACGACCAGACCGGCCTGTGGACGCGGGGGCTCCTGATCCGGCGCAGCCTGGCTGACGACGAGCGGTTCTACTTCACGACCTGGTGCCCGGCCGGCACGCCGATCCAGACCCTGGTCGACGTCGAGGGACGGCGTTGGAGCATCGAGGATGCGTTCGAGACGGCCAAGACCGAACTCGGGCTCGCTCACAACGAGACCCGCTCCTGGCACGGCTGGCACCGACACGTCAGCCTGGTGATGATGGCCTTTGCCCTGCTGGCGGTGATCCGCCGTCACGCCAACGCACCGCCCCCAAAAAGACCGGCTCGGACGAGACCGCGCGCCCATTGATCCGCTGGTCAGTGCAGGAGATCCGCCGCATCGCGGTCCGTCTCGCGCAGCGGCGCATCCAGCCCGCTCACGTCATCGCATGGTCGCTCTGGCGACGGGCGCATCAGGCCGCCGCCCGCCAAGCCCATCTCAAACGCCGTACCGCACACCCCAAACGGCGACGACAAGGCCCGAAGCCCAGGACAGCCACCCAACAGACATCACACACCAAAACGCAACTGTAATGCTAGGCCACGGACGAAACGCGCGGCTTCCCGCCAGGCGCGGTCAGCAGGCGCATCGCACGCAGCAGGCGCCGCTCGCGGATATGGGCGGCGACCCCGCCATCGGCCTCGAACAGACGATAGAGGTTGGAGCGGGACAGGCCGAACCGGGCGAGGATCGCGGGGGCATCCAGTGCCTCCGAGCCCAGTTCCGCCTCGATGAACCGGCGGATCGCGATGCTGGTCAGCTGGTCGGAGGCCCGGGCGGCGCCCTCGTCGGGCCGGAAGCAGGCGCTGCAGAGATGCGCGGCCGAAAGCGCGAGGTGGCGGGCCTCGTGGGCGTTCAAGCCCTCGGCACAGGAGGCGAGCCCCGACAGGAAGGTGTGGAACAGCCGACGCACCGGCGTGCCGCCGTAATCCAGGGACTGGCCGTGCAGGCCCTCGATCGTCGCGATGTGGTCGGCCAGGAGCGCGCGGGGCAGCATGATGTTGGTGGCGCAGACCGCTTCCGCCTCGGTCACCGCCGGCTGGGACATGTCGAAGACGACCAGTTGCCACGGCTTCACCGCGGCGGCCCGGCGCCCATTCTCCACCGTGCTCTGCCCGACCGTGTAGAACTGCAGCAGGACGTGGTCGATGCCCTGGCGCGCGATCATGCGGGCGTTGCGCTCCAGGCGCTGGGCCGGCGCCGAGACGCTGCCGAGCAGCACGGGACCGAAATTGTAGGTCGTCAGCCCGATGCCCGCCGACAGGTCGGCGTCCCGGGCGACCGTCACCGCGTAGATCGACGCGAGATGCGCCTCCCACGAGCCCGCCCGCCGGTCCGGATCGGCGGGCAGGCGGAACCGGTCGCACGGGATCGCGGCGGCGGGCGTTTCGGAATCCGGCGTTTCCGGATCGAAATCTTCCGAAGTCGGCGTCTCGGACATCGCATCTCGTTCGACGGTCGGCGGAGCGCCGGTGGGCGACAGGCGTGCACGGGCCGGACCGGACCCTTTGCACGACATCCCCGACGCGACCTGACCGGCTCGGACCTGTGTTGGGGCCGTACCGTCATAATGGTGAACGATACAGGCGATCGACCGTAGAACCGCAGGCCTGTTCGTCTCCAGATCGACGGAACTCACATCTTCGTCAGGATCGGACCTGTCGCCCGGACAGGCTCGGCGCGGCCGGCACCGGTGCCGGGCGGAACGGCAGACGCCGTCCACAAGCTTTTCTCGCTCCCCGTCTTCGACCACCAGGGATCGTCGAGTCCGTTCTGCTGCCATTTACGATAACGCCGAAGTCCGGCCGCGTTTCGGGAGCAATTCACGCCGGCGAAACGCTTCACAGCCGAAGTGTCGTCGGCGTCGAAGCCGCAGACCGTGAGGGAGGGAGACACGTGCCGAACCTGTTTCGCGTCCCGGCGATCCGCGCCCGGTTCGCTATGCCCGATCCCGTGCTCCGGCGCAGGCTCGCGGTGGCGTTCCGCCGGCCCGAGGCCCGGCTCGTGCGGGCGACGGTGCCGGGCCGCAGCTTCGCCGTCATGCCGCCGGTCCTCACCGGCATGCTCACCGGCCTGACCGGCCTCGGCTTCGCCCCGGCGGCCCTGCTCACACCCCTCTCCCGGAGGCATGAGACGCGATCTCGGCGGGCGCCGTTTCGGCGCGTCCCGCGTGCCGATGCGCGCGCTCAGCGCCGGGACGACGCCGCGCATCCTCCAGGACCGGACCGTCGACGTGCCGGCGCGTGCCGGCCTCGTGGCCTTCATCCGGGTCCGGCCGCCGCCGGACGGGCACGTGCAGGCCTGTCCCCGGACGCCCGCGCCGGTACCGGCGCCGAGCGCGCCGTTGCCGGATGCCGGCGTCCCGAGCGGGTGGCGCAGTTCGTGAAACGGAACGGGCAACAGGCTGGGTTCGGCGCGCGACGTGCCGGAATCGGCCGGAACGACCGACCGGAGCGGGACTCGGCGGGCCGCGCCGTCCCGATCCGGGACAGCGGCGGACACCGCGCCCGCCCCGCGTCGACTGCGTAACGGAAAGCGTCCATGGCTGTCATCGAACGCGCCACCCCTGCGATCCTGCAGCATCTCGGTGCCGGCACCGAGACCGCGCGCGAGCCCCTGCCCTGGTTCTTCGACATGGGCGAGGTCGGCCGCATCCTGCGCCGCCGCTGGCTGAGCGTGATCCTGCCGGTCCTCGTCCTCCTGGGCCTGGCGGCGGGCTACCTCTCGCTGCCCGCCCAGTACGCCGCGACGGTCCAGCTCCTCATCGACCCGCGCGGCCTCGCCGTGCTCAAGGACGAGGCCAACCCGCAGGGCCAGGCCAACGAATCCACCCTCCTCCTCGTCGACAGCCAGCTCCGGGTGCTCCAGTCGGACGACGTCCTGCGCAAGGTCGTGGCCTCGCAGCGCCTCGCCGCCGACCCGGACTTCGTCGAGCCCGGCGCCCTCGACCGCTTCCGGGCCTGGGTCGGGAGCCTCCTCGGGCGCGCCGCCGAGCCCGAGGGCGACCCGGCCCTCACGGCCCTGCGCGCCCTGCGCGACCGGATGTCGGCCAAGCGCCTGGAGCGCAGCTTCGCCGTCGACGTCTCGGTCTCGTCGAACGACCGCGAGAAGTCGGCCCGCATCGCCCAGAGCGTCGCCGAGACCTACCTCGCCACCGAGATCGGCAACCGCTCCGAGGCGATCCGGCGGGCGCGCGAGGGGCTGAGCAGCCGCCTCGGCGAATTGCGCGACGGCGTCCAGCAGGCCGAGAACGCGGCCCAGGCCTTCCGCACCAAGAACAACCTCGTGGGCACCCGCACCCAGCTCGTGAGCGAGCAGCAGCTCGGCCAGCTCAGCGACCAGCTCGGCGCCGCCCGCGCCAAGGCCGCCGAGCAGCAGGCCAAGCTCCGCCAGATCGAGGGCGCGACCGGCGGCGACCCGGCCAAGCTCGACTCGATCCAGGAGGTGCTGCAGTCGCAGACCATCGGGCAGCTGCGCGGCCAGCTCGCCCAGGCCGAGCGCCAGCGCGCGGATGCGGCCACCAGCCTCGGCGAGCGCCACCCCGCGATGAACGCCTCCGACGTGCAGGTGCGCAGCGCCCGCAACCAGCTCGACGCCGAGGTGAAGCGCATCGGCGCCGCCATCCGCAACGAGTACCGCGCCAGCATGGCCAACGTGACCGAGCTCTCGCAAGCGCTGGAGAAGCGCAAGGCCGAGGCCCTGAAGGTCGGCGACAGCTTCGTGAAGCTGCGCGAGCTGGAGCGCCAGGTCGACGCCCGGCGCGGCGTCTACGAGGCCTTCCTGGTGCGCACCCGCGAATTGCAGGAGCAGCAGCAGCTCGACACCTCGACCTCGCGCATCATCTCGCCGGCCCTGCCGCCCGCCCGGCGCCAGGGTCCGCCCGCCGCCATCGTGCTCGCGGCCGCCCTCGTCGCCGGCCTCGGGCTCGGCATCGGCGGCAGCCTGATGGCCGAGCAGGTCAGCGGGCGCATCCGCTCGCGCACGCGCCTGGGGACGCGGACCCAGCGCCTCATCCTCGGCCTCCTGCCGGCCCTGCCGCGCGGCGCCCGCAACGGGACCGACCGCCTGGGCAGCGGACCCTACGAGATCGCGATCACGCGGCTGCGCAACCGCCTGCGCCGCGACCTGCCGGCCAAGCGCCCGCACGTCATCGTGGTCACCTCCGCCGACGACGTCGCCGGCCGCTCGATGCTCGCCCTCGACTACGCCGCCTCGGCCGCCCAGGAGAACGAGCGCGTCCTCCTGGTCGA
The DNA here is from genome assembly GCF_053345175.1 of Methylobacterium sp. M6A4_1b. NCBI lineage: Bacteria > Pseudomonadati > Pseudomonadota > Alphaproteobacteria > Hyphomicrobiales > Methylobacteriaceae > Methylobacterium > Methylobacterium sp. M6A4_1b. The sequence continues at coordinate 22,867 of NZ_JBKEZQ010000035.1, read as the reverse complement.
CGCCTCCGCCGACGGCACCGTGACCCGCGAAGTCGGCCTGCCGCCCCGGCGCGGCGGCCAGGTGCCCGGCCGGGGCGACCTCTCCGACGTGCTGGTGCGCCACCGCTCGGGCCTCGCCCTGATCCCGCAGGACGGCCAGACCGCGCGCAGCGACCTGCGCAGCTACGTCGACAGCATCCTGGGCACGCAGGACGCCTACGACCTCGTGGTGATCCATGTCGGCCTGATCGGCGCCGACGCCATCGCCGAGCGCCTGGCGGCCGATCCCCGCGTCACCGCGGTGCTCGTCACCGTCCGCCACGGGCAGAGCCGCTACGCCACCCTCGACCGCGCGCTCGCGGCCATCGGCCCGCGGCCCTATGTCGGCCTCGTGCTCACCGGGGCGGAGGCGCTCGACTGAGCCGCCGGAGCGGCCCCCGTCAGGCGGGGGCGTTCGCGCCGAGTTGGCGGTCGAAGTAGCCGATCGTCTGCATCAGGCCCTCGCGGAGCGGGACCGTCGGCGCCCAGCCGAGGACCGCCCTGGCCTGGGTGATGTCGGGCCGGCGCTGGCGCGGATCATCGGGCGGCAGCGGGCGGGTGACGATGCGCGAGCGCGAGCCGGTCAGTTCGATCACGAGGTCGGCGAGTTCGCGGATCGAGAATTCGCCCGGATTGCCGAGATTGATCGGACCCGTGACCTCGGAGCCGGTCTCCATCAGGCGCAGGATGCCGTCGATGAGGTCGTCGACGTAGCAGAAGGCCCGGCTCTGCGAGCCGTCGCCGTAGAGGGTGATGTCCTCGTTGCGCAGGGCCTGCACCACGAGGTTCGACACCACCCGCCCGTCGTTGGGGTGCATGCGCGGGCCGTAGGTGTTGAAGATGCGCGCCACCTTGATCGCGATGCCGTGCTGGCGGTGATAGTCGAAGAACAGCGTCTCGGCGCAGCGCTTGCCCTCGTCGTAGCAGGAGCGATACCCGATCGGGTTGACCCGGCCCCAGTATTCCTCCGGCTGCGGATGCACCTCCGGGTCGCCGTAGACCTCGCTGGTCGAGGCCTGGAAGATCTTGATCTTCAGCCGCTTGGCGAGGCCGAGCATGTTGATCGCGCCGATGACGCTGGTCTTGGCCGTCTGCACCGGATCGAACTGGTAGTGCACCGGCGAGGCCGGACAGGCGAGGTTGTAGATCTCGTCGACCTCGACGTAGAGCGGGAAGGTCACGTCGTGGCGCATGAACTCGAAGCGCGGATGGTCGAGCAGCGGGGCGATGTTGCGGCGGGATCCGGTGAAGAGGTTGTCGACGCAGAGGACCTCGTGCCCCTGCTCCAGCAACCGCTCGCAGAGATGGGAGCCCAGGAAGCCGGCGCCGCCGGTGACCAGAATCGTCTTCGTCGCGCCGTATCGCATGCCCGTGTCCGAACCTACTCGCGTTGCACGGCGGCGTCGTGGGAAGGGCTGTCGGCGGGCGTGCTCCGGACCGGAGCCTGGCCGACGCCGGTATAGTGGAAGCCGCGCCGGCGCACGTCCTCCGCCTTGTAGACGTTGCGCAGGTCCACCAGCACGGGCACGGCCATCGTCGCCCGCAACCGGGCGAAGTCGAGGGCCCGGAAGGCGTTCCATTCCGTGACGATCACCACCGCGTCGGCCCCGGCGGCGCATTCGTAGGCGTCCCCCGCATAGGTCACGTTCGACAGGAGCGCGCGGGCGGCCTCCATGCCCTCCGGGTCGTAGGCGCGGATGACGGCCCCGCCGTCCTGCAGGCCGGTGATGACCGAGAGCGAGGGCGCGTCGCGCATGTCGTCGGTGTTGGGCTTGAAGGTCAGGCCGAGGATCGCGATCGTCTTGCCCCGCACCGAGCCGCCGCAGGCCTGGATCACCTTGCGCGCCATGGCGCGCTTGCGCTGGTCGTTGACCGAGACGACGGTCTCCACGAGGCGGATCGGGGTGCCGGCATCCTGCGCCGTCTTGACCAGGGCGACGGTGTCCTTCGGGAAGCACGAGCCGCCGTAGCCCGGGCCGGCATGCAGGAACTTCGACCCGATGCGGTTGTCGAGGCCGATGCCGCGGGCGACCTCCTGCACGTTCGCGCCGACCTGCTCGCAGAGGTCGGCGATCTCGTTGATGAAGGTGATCTTGGTGGCGAGGAACGCATTGGCGGCGTACTTCGTGAGCTCCGCGGTGCGCCGGTCCGTGTAGAGGATCGGCGCCTGGTTGAGATAGAGCGGCCGGTAGACCTCGCCCATCACGGCGGCGCCGCGGTCGCTGTCGGCCCCGATGACGATGCGGTCGGGCCGCTTGAAGTCCTCGATGGCGGCGCCCTCGCGCAGGAATTCCGGGTTCGACACCACCGCCACGTCGGCCTCGGGCCGGGTCTCGCGGATGATCCGCTCGACCTCGTCGCCGGTTCCCACCGGGACGGTGGACTTCGTCACCACCACGGTGAAGCCGCTGAGCGCGCCCGCGATCTCGCGGGCCGCCGCATGGACGTAGGACAGGTCGGCGAAGCCGTCCCCGCGCCGGGACGGCGTGCCGACGGCGATGAACACCGCGTCGGCATCGGCGACCGCGCCGGCGAGATCGGTGGAGAAGCTGAGGCGGCCGTGGCGCACGTTCTCGGCCACCAGGGCTTCCAGGCCCGGCTCGTAGATCGGCATGCGCCCGGCCTTCAGGAGGTCGATCTTGCCCGCATCGTTGTCGACGCAGATCACCTGGTGCCCGAAATCCGCCAGGCAGGTGCCCGAGACGAGGCCGACATAGCCGGAGCCAACCATCACGATATGCATGACATGCCCTTCCCTGCCGGAGCACGTGCCCGGCAACCGACATCTGCGCGATCCGTGGCGCCTAGCAGCCCGGGATGCGTTGATCCATCAAAGAATCCGTCGGTCGGGGAGGGAAGCAGCGGGCCGCTGCCGCAGGGGGGGCGGCGGCCGGATCGTCTTGGAAATACCGAGCGAAGCATCCAAGACGCGGCCACGCTCTTCGCCGGTTGCGCGCCCGCCGGATACCAGCCCTCCCGCCCGCGCGCCTGAACACACGCCAACGGAGCCGCACCCGGGACCGGTTCCCGAGGCGAAATTCCCCTGCCGGCGAAGCGCCGACGCGGGCAGGCGAGCGGGTCAGGGCCGTTTTTCGAGGGGTGGCGGCAGGCGCGCGTCGCGGTCCAGGGGCGCGTGGTCCCGGGTGCGGATCGCGGCGCCGGCGGCGTCCAGCACCGTGTCGAAGCGGGCCGGGCCGCCCGCGGGGGCGCCGGAGGGCAGGCGCAGGCCGTCCGGGCCACGGTTGCCCGAGAGGACCTGCTCGTCCGCCCGGCCGCCGTCGCCGAACCGGAAGGGCTCGCTCCCGAGGAAGACGTTCCCCGTGACGGTATTGCGCGCGGCCGCCGGATCGTCCCGCAGGATCGTGGCGAGGCTGGGATAGCGGGCGCGCCAGGGCTTGGAGCCGACCGGCATCGCCGCATAGGCGGCGCGCAGTTCCGATTGCGGATCGGTGATCGCGTCGCTGGCCCAGGTCCGGCCGCGGGCATCGACGTGGATGGCCGGGCTCGACTCCACGAAGAGGTTGTCGGCGACGCGGTTGTCGCGACCGCCGCCGAGGAAGACCGGCTGGTCGACGCGCACGAACAGGTTGTCGCGCACCGTGACGCCGCTCGCCATGTCGTCGAGGTAGACGCCCTTGATCTCGAAGCTCGGCGCGGCGCGGATGTCGTGCAGGTAGTTCTGTTCGATCACCGTGCCCCGGGCGGTCCAGTCGCGGCCGGAATAGATGGCGCCGCTGTCGGTCGACCCGGAGAGCACCCGGGCGATCTCGTTCCGGGCGACCCGATGGTCGTTGCCCCGCAGCAGGATGGCGTATTCGTCGGTATCGTGGATGTAGTTGCCCTCCACGACCTGGCCGACGCCCTCGACGGTGATCGCCGGACTCTGGGTCCGGGCCAGTTGGGCGTAGTCGCGGAACCGGCAATCCCGGACGAAGAGCCCGGCGGGGCTCAGGGTCGCCCGGTCGCCGCCCGACAGAAGGACGGCGCCGATGCCGGTCTCGGCGACGGTGCCGCCCGCCAGTCCGCTCGCGGTCGAGCGCAGGATCGACAGGGCCCGGCCGGGGGTCCGGCCCAGGCGCGCGCCGGTCATCACCACGTCGGTCGCATCGGCGACCCGGACGAGGTCGCCCTGCGCCTGCTCGAGGGTCAATCCCTCGAAGCGCAGATGGGACGCGCCCTCGACCGCCAGCAGGGTCTCGGTGACGGCCACCTCGACGGCACCGCCGGCATCGCGCGGCCAGACCAGGAGGACGCCCCAGCCGGCGTCGCGCCACCACTCGCCGGGCGCGTCGAGTTCGCCGAGCGCATGGACGATCCGGTAGCGGGCGCCCTTGGCGATGCCCTCGTAGGGCCGCGCCCCCAGGGTCAGGCGCCTGACCGCGGAATCGAGGCCGACGACCGGGAACGCCTCGAACAGCCAGTCCCAGTGCCAGTAGCCTTCGGCCCAGAGGTCGGGCTCACCGCGCCAGCCCTCGATGCGCCCGTCGGCCGCGGTGAAGTCCGCACCGGCTCCGGGGCTGTCCGCCACCTTCGCCCAGCCGGCATTCGGCCAGCGCGCCGGCCAGAGCGCCCCGGCGCCATCGAAGACGGCGAGGTTCACCCGGGCGTCGCGGTGCGCGAGGGTTCGGGGTTCCTGAATGCGGGGATCGATACCGGCGGCGGCGGGCAGCCGATAGGCGCGTATCCGGGCCCGCGCGGCGGCCGGCAGGCGGGCGCGCAGGTCGGCGGGGATGCCGCCGGGCGCGGGCACGAGGGGGACGGAGCCGACGAGGCGGGTGGTGCCGTCGGGACTCCCGCGCACCACCAGGGGGGCGCCGGCCGTGCCGCCATCCTCGGGCCCGAAGCGGACCGGCTCGGAAAGGCGGTGCAGTCCGGGGGCGAGGGCGATCGCGATCGCCTGGCGCGGATCCGAGCGGCGCCAGGTCCGGCGCAGGGCCAGGGCCGCCGGCAAGGTGGCGACGACGACGTTGCCGACGGCGCGCTTCGGGAGAGACTCCGGGGCGGGTGCGGAAGCGAGCGTGCCCGCCTTCGGATCGACGGTGATGACGATCGGCTCGGCGGCCAGGGCCGCGGCCGTCATCGGCAGGAGGAGCGCCGCGAGGCCGGCCAGAAGACGCGATGGCCTCACCGGCCGTCGGTTGCGTGCCCTCAAGCGCCGGACCTCGATCAGGGTTGCGGCGACCGTCCCTGCGACGGTCGCCGAACGCACGGGACCTTAGGCGGTCGGGTAGGAGAACACACCCACCGACTTGTGGAACTGCCCGGTCTCGCGCACCCGGTGGCGGCGCGCCTTGTCGAGCAGGCGGCTGTCGAGGCGGTCACCGCCGATGTCGGCGAACTGGCGGTCGGTCAGGTTCGCGATCTCGCGGACCGAGGCCTGCTCCTTCCAGGAGGAGCGGATGTGGTTGATGATTGCGTGTACCATGGGAGTCGGGTCCGAAAACTGTTCGTGCCACGAGGCCAATCGCCCCGTCGCCATGGGCCTGATGTAGGCTTCGCCGCAGCGCAGCACGAGAGGCGATGCGGCCGGTCTGCTATGCAGAGTGGACATGAAACGGGCAGGGTTTGCTTAACGCCTGCGCATTTCGACCCTAAATCCCTCTTGACGCTACGTTTTCCACGGCCCCGCTCCGCCGCCGAACGCTGCCTCTGCCCAATGCCCCGGCAGGTCGCGCGCACCGCATGTGCGGCGCAGCACGGAAGTCCCGGAACCGGACGCCGCGCGGGCTTCCGGACACCCGCCGGACGCGCCCGGACCGCCTATTCGGCGGCGGCCTCGTAGGGCCGGGTGGCGAGGCCGTCGGCCAGGAACCCGCCGGACTGGCGCTCCCACAGGCGGGCATAGAGGCCGCCGCCGGCGATCAGTTCGGCATGGGTGCCCTCCTCGATGACCCGGCCGGCATCGAGGACGATCAGGCGGTCGAGGGCGGCGATGGTCGAGAGACGGTGCGCGATGGCCAGCACCGTCTTGCCCGCCATCAGGGTATCGAGGCTTTCCTGGATCGCCGCCTCCACCTGCGAGTCGAGGGCGGAGGTCGCCTCGTCGAGGATGAGGATCGGGGCGTCCTTGAGGATGACCCGCGCGATGGCGATGCGCTGGCGCTGGCCGCCGGAGAGCTTCACGCCGCGCTCGCCCACCTGGGCGTCGTAGCCGGTGCGGCCCTTGTGGTCGACGAGGTCGCGGATGAAGCCGTCCGCCTGGGCGAGGCGGGCGGCCCGCTCGACCTCGGCCAGGGTGGCGTCGGGGCGGCCATACGCGATGTTGTCGCGGATCGAGCGGTGCAGCAGCGAGGTGTCCTGGGTCACCATGGCGATGGCGCTGCGCAGCGACCCCTGCGTCACCCCGGCGATGTCCTGGCCGTCCACGAGGATGCGGCCGCTCTCCAGGTCGTGCAGGCGCAGGAGCAGCGCGGTGATCGTGGTCTTGCCGGCGCCGCTGACGCCGACGAGCCCGACCTTCTCGCCCGGCCGGATGTGCAGGTTCAGGCCCGCGATGATCGAGGCGTCGTCGCGGCCGTAGTGGAAGCCGACATTCTCGAAGCGGATGTCGCCGCCCGAGATCGCCAGGGTTCCGGCGTCGGGCCGGTCGGTGATGGCGTGCGGACGGGCGATCGTCTGCATGCTCTCCTGGATGACGCCGACATTCTCGAAGATGCCCCGCACGGTCTGCATCACCCAGCCCGACATCGCCATGAGGCGCAGGACCAGGGCGAGGCCGGCCGAGGCCTCGCCGGTGGTCATGCCGCCGCGCTGCCACAGGATCACGCAGACGCTGGCGGTGGAGAGGATCAGCAGGCTGTTGAGGAGGCCGAGCAGGGTGGTGGTGCTGCTCACCAGCCGGAACTGGTGGAGGTAGGCCTTGGTGTGCACGTCGACCGCGTCGCGCACCGCCGCGCGCTCCTCGCGGTCGCGGGCGAAGAGCTTCACCGTGAGGATGTTGGTGTAGCTGTCGACGATTCGCCCGATCAGGGCCGAGCGCGTATCGGCGGTCAGCAGCGAGCGGGACCGGGCGCGCGGCACGAACCAGCGCGTCAAGGCGGCATAGGCCGCGATCCAGACCACCACCGGCAGGACGAGCCAGAGGGAGATCGAGCCGAACAGGCCGACCGCCGTCACCGCGTAGATCGCGACGTAGAGGAGGGTGTCGATGAACACCACGGCGAGTTCGCGCACCGCCGGCCCGACCTGCACCACCCGGTTGGCGAGGCGCCCGGCGAAATCCGCCTGGAAGTACGAGAGCGAGTGGCCCAGCGTGTAGAGGTGCGTGCGCCAGCGGATCTGGTTCGTCGCCTGCGGCACGATCAACTGGTTCGACAGGATCTCGTGCAGCCAGATCGTGATCGGGCGCACCACCAGGAGGAGGCCGGCCGCCAGCATCAGGCGGGTGCCGTGCTCCTGCCACAGGGTCGCGCGGTCGGCCGTGTTCAGGAGGTCGATGAACCAGCCCATGAGCAGGTAGAGCGAGGCCTCCACCGACCCGGCCAGCACCGCGACCACGAACAGCAGGGCGAGGGCGCCGCGGATCGGCCGGAGGTAGAATCCCGCGAAGCCGAACACGGATTTCGGCGGCATGCGACCGTCGTCGAACGGCGCGAAGATGTCGATCCGGCGCTCGAGCCAATCGAGAAACATGAGAACATCCGGTTGCTGCAGCGCTCCCTTAGCTATGCCGACTTGACCGTCTGCCAACCGGGGGGCGATGCCGCACGGAACCGCCAGCCTCCGTTGAGACGCCGCCGATGCTCCGCCTCGCCCTCTACCAGCCCGACATCCCGCAGAACACCGGCACCCTCCTGCGCCTGGCCGCCTGCCTCGGAGCCGCCGTCGAGATCATCGAGCCCGCGGGCTTCGACGTCTCGGACCGGCACCTGCGCCGCTCGGGCCTCGACTACCTCGACCGGGTCGCCGTCACCCGCCACCGCTCGTGGGACGCCTTCGCGGCCTGGCGCCGGGCGCAGAACGTCCGCCTCGTCCTCGCCACCACGCAGGGCGCCCTCCCCTACACCGACTTCGCCTATCGCGACGGGGACTGCCTGCTGATGGGCCGGGAATCCGCCGGCGTGCCCGACATCGTCCACGCCGCGGCCGAGGCCCGGGTGGTGGTGCCGATCCGCCCCGACCTGCGCTCGCTCAACGTCGCGGTCTGCGCCGCGATGATCCTGGGCGAGGCCCTGCGCCAGACGGACGGCTTTCCGCGCCCGGATTGAACGTCGTGCAACAACGCACTTGAACAGTGTTCAAATCATGCGACAACCGGGGGGTGGACAGCAGCCCCTCACCCGGAGCCCGACGATGCTCAGATTGTTTCGGACCCTCGCCCGCGGCGCCGCCGCCCGCGCCGAAGAGGACCTCTTCGACCGCAACGCCCTCCTGATCCTCGACCAGCAGATCCGCGAGACCCGCGCCGCCCTGGAGCGCAGCCGTCAGGCGCTGGCCGCTTCGGTGGCCGGCGACCGCGCCGAGGAGCGCCGCCTCGCGGAGGTCGAGGCCCGCGCCGCCGACCTCGAGACCCGCGCCGTGGCGGCGCTCCGGTCCGGCCGCGACGACCTCGCGGCGGAGGCGGCCGAGGCGATCGCCGAACTGGAGGCCGAGCGCGACGCGATCCGCGCCGCCCGGACCCGCTTCGCCACCGAACTGGCCCGCATCCGCGCGAAGGTCGCCGACGCCACCCGCCGCCAGGCGGAGCTCGAACGGGGCCGCCGCCTCGCCGCCGCGGCCGAGACGGCCCGGCGCCTGCGGGTCAGCCCGGCCCCGCAGGACCGGGCCTCCTTGAAGGAGGCCGAGGCGACGCTGGCCCGCCTGCGCAGTCTCCAGGCCGAGGCCGACGACACCGAGGAGGCCCTGCGCGAGGCCGAGCCCGGCGCCGACATCGCCGAGCGGATGGAGCGCGCCGGCTTCGGCCCGAGCACCCGCCCCGCCCCGTCCGCGATCCTCGACCGCCTGCGCGCCCAGGCACAGGGGGCCTGACCGCCCCGCCCACCCGCCCCCCTCTGCGGGGGCGGGACGCACCGCGAAGTTCAGCACGAATCCCGCCGTCCGAAATCACCCCCACCCGAGGAGAACACCCATGACCAATGAGACCACGCAGCATTCCGGCGCCTGGGTCGCCTTCACCTACGCCTCGTTCCTCGGCTCCGCCGTGATGGTGGCCGCCGGCATCCTGTTCATGCCCATGGACATCTGGATCAAGGGGTACCTCGCCATGGGCACGATCATGCTCGTGCAGTCCTGCATCACGGCGACCAAGACCATCCGCGACGTCCACGAGGGCCGGCGCATGGTCAACCGGATCGAGGACGCCAAGACCGAGCGGCTGCTGATGTCCGTCAAGGATTGAGCGCCGCGACCCGACCGCGGCCCGGTGAATTGACGGCCGGGCGGCGGGATGGGACATCCCCGGCATGACCATGCCCGAATCCTCCGTCCCCCCGTTGCCCGAGGCCGAGCGCGACGCCGTCAAGGCCGCGGCGACGGCCTGGTTCACCACCCTGCGCGACCGGATCGTCGCCGCCTTCGAGACCCTGGAGGCGGAAGCCACCGGCCCCTTCCATCCCGACGCCCCGGCCGAGCCGGGGCGGTTCGAGAAGACGCCCTGGCAGCGCACCGACCACAGCGGCGCGCCCGGCGGCGGCGGCACCATGGCGATGATCAAGGGCCGGGTCTTCGAGAAGGCCGGCGTCCACGTCTCGGCCGTCCACGGCGAGTTCGCCCCGGAGTTCCGCGCTCAGATGCCGGGCGCGGCCGAGGATCCGCGCTTCTTCGCCACCGGGATCTCGCTGATCGCGCATCCCTGGAACCCGAACGTGCCCACCGTGCACATGAACACCCGCTTCGTGGTCACCACGAAGACCTGGTTCGGCGGGGGCGCCGACCTGACCCCCGTGCTCGACCGGCGCCGGACCCAGGACGACCCGGACACGCTCGCGTTCCACGCAGCCATGCGGGCGGCCTGCGACGCCCACGCCCCGGCCGCCGACTACGCCCGCTACAAGGCCTGGTGCGAGGAGTATTTCCACCTCAAGCACCGCAACGAGCCGCGCGGCATCGGCGGGATCTTCTACGATTATCACTGGACCGGCGACCCGCAGGCCGACCTCGCCTTCACCCGCGACGTCGGCGGGGCCTTCCTGGAGGCCTACCCGGCCATCGTGCGCGCCAACCTCGCCACCCCCTGGACCGAGGCCGATCGGCTGGAGCAGCAGGTCCGGCGCGGGCGCTACGTCGAATTCAACCTGCTCTACGACCGCGGCACGATCTTCGGCCTGAAGACCGGCGGCAACGTCGCCTCGATCCTTTCGTCGCTGCCCCCGACGGTGCGCTGGCCGTGAGCGCCCCGGCCGCCCCTCCGGCGGACATCACCGAGGCCAACCGCGCGGTGGCGCGGATGCTGGCGGGCGCCTTCGGCGGCGCGCCCTCCGTCGCCCGGCACGCCGACGAGACCGGCCGCAGCCACGTCGACATCCTGACCTGCCGCGACGCGCCGCGTCCCGGACTCACCGCCTGCGCGACGGTGACGCTGGCCAACCACCCGCTCTACCGGGACGGCGCGGAATTCCCCGGGCGCTGCGAGATCCTGGGCGTGAGCGCCGACGCCGACGCGGACGTGGCGCGGATGCTGGCGGCCTGCGCCTTCCAGGTCATCGACGGGCGCTGGTTCCTGGCTCCCGGCATCGTCTTCCCCGGCCTGCTCACCGGCCTGTCGGCGAGCCTCGCCCACGTCCTGTTCGTGCCGCCGACCCTGTTCGAGGCCCGCCTGCAGACGCTTCCCGCGGCCGATCCGGCGCTGGCCTTCCTCCAGGCGGTGCCGATCTCGGACGCCGAGTACGCCTTCGCGCAGGAATCCGGCGGCGATGCCCTCGAGGACCTGTTCGCCGCGCGCGGCGCCGACCTCTTCGACCTCCAGCGGGCCTCGGTGCTCTGATGGCCGGGACCGACGCCAAGACGACCGCGAAGACCGATCTGCCGACCCGCTTCGCCCCCCAGCAGGACGCGGCCCTCAAGGCGATCTCGGACTGGCGCAAGTCCGGCGGCCAACAGGTCTTCCGGCTGTTCGGCTATGCCGGCACCGGCAAGACCACGCTGGCGCGGCGGATCGCCGACGACGTCGAGGGCACGGTGGTGTTCGGCGCCTTCACGGGCAAGGCCGCGTCGGTGATGCGCCAGAAGGGCTGCCACGACGCGGCGACGATCCACAGCCTGATCTACCGCACCAAGGAGACCGAGGATGGCGGCCCGGCCTTCACCCTGAACCGGACCGGGCCGGTCTCCAAGGCCGAACTCATCGTCGTCGACGAGTGCTCGATGGTCGATTCGGACCTCGGCAACGACCTCCTGTCCTTCGACCGGCCGGTGCTGGTGCTCGGCGACCCGGCCCAGCTGCCGCCGGTGCGCGGCGGCGGCTTCTTCACCGAGGCCGAGCCCGACGTGATGCTCACCGACGTCCACCGGCAGGCCGCCGACGACCCCATCGTCCGGATGGCGATGATCGTGCGCGAGGGCGGCCGCCTGTCGATCGGCGATTACGGCGAGAGCCGCATCGTCTCGCGCCGCTCCATCGACCCGGCCGTGGTGCTGCAGGCCGACCAGGTGCTGGTGGGCATGAACAAGACCCGCCGGCTCTACAACAACCGCCTGCGCGAGCTCGCCGGCCACACCGACCCGATGCCGGCGGTGGGCGAGAAGCTCGTCTGCCTGCGCAACGACCGCACCAAGGGCCTCCTGAACGGCTCGACCTGGACCGTGCACGCCCAGCGCTCCTCGCCGCGCGCCGACACGGTGCGCCTCGACGTGGTGCCCGAGGACGACCCGGCCCTGCGCCGCCGCCCCGTGGACATCAAGGTGCTCAAGGCCGTGATGTCGGGCTCCGAGGAAGAGATCCCGGCCTTCCTCAAGCGCGAGACCGACGAGTTCACCTACGGCTACGCCCTGACCGTCCACAAGGCGCAAGGCTCGCAATGGGACGACGTCGTCCTGTTCGACGAATCCTTCGCGTTTCGCGAGCACCGGGCGCGCTGGCTCTATACCGGGCTGACACGGGCGGCGAAGCGGATCACCGTGGTGGTGTAGGACGACACGGTCCAGAGGGAGATTCGCATGGCCTTGACCGGACGCTGCCGCTGCGGCGCCATCCACTTCACCGCCGAGGGCGAGCCGAGCCACAGCGCGCTCTGCCACTGCACCGATTGCCGAAAATCCTCGGGCGCGCCGGTCGTCGGCTTCGCGCTGTTCCCGAACGATCGGATCACGATCACCGGCACGCCCAAGACCTACGAATCCTCGCCCGGCGTCATCCGCGAGTTCTGCGGGACCTGCGGGACCAACCTGTTCTACCGCAACGAGGCTGTCTTTCCCGGCCAGGTCGACTTCCACACCGCGACCCTGGACGATCCCGACGCCCTGCCCCCGTCGATCCGCATTCAGGTCGCGGAGGCCCCCGCATGGTTCGGCCGGTTCGACGCGCTGCCGGCCTTTCCGCGCTATCCCGAATAGGCCCGGACCCCGGCGACGCTTGGAGCGGACCCGGCGAGCGACTACGTGAGCGGGGTTCAGAACCGAACCGGAGCCTGTCTTGTCCCATTCCGAAGCGAGCGGTCCGCCGCAGATGCACGCCACGACGATCCTGATGGTCCGCAAGGGCGGCCGGGTGGTGATCGGCGGCGACGGGCAGGTCAGCCTCGGCCAGACCATCGTCAAGGGCAATGCCCGCAAGGTCCGGCGCCTCGCCAAGGGCTCGGTGATCGGCGGCTTCGCGGGCGCCACGGCCGATGCCTTCACGCTGTTCGAGCGGCTCGAGGCCAAGCTCGAGCAGTATCCGGGGCAGCTGACCCGGGCCTGCGTCGAACTGACCAAGGACTGGCGCACCGACCGCTACCTGCGCCGCCTGGAGGCGATGATGCTGGTGGCCGACAAGGAGGTCAGCCTGCTGCTCTCGGGCGCGGGCGACGTGCTGGAGCCGGAGAGCGGCGTGATGGCGATCGGCTCGGGCGGGAACTACGCCCTGTCCGCCGCCCGCGCGCTGGAAGACAGCACCCACGATGCGGAAGAGATCGTTCGTCGCGCCATGCGGATCGCGGCCGAAATCTGCGTCTACACGAACGACAGTCTCGTGATCGAAACCCTGGAGACGTCCGAAAGCTGACGAAGATCTCGTCCGTTAACCGAAGTTTTCGAGACACCGCTTATCAGCTTGGATCAAAGCTCCGAGCAGGGTCTCGAACATGACGATCAAGGCGAAGATACTGATGTTCGTCCTGGCCTGCGGGGCGATCACCCTGCTGGTCGCCGGGGTCGGGATCAGCACCCTCTCGGCCTTCAACGACGCGATGGTCGGGTCCCGGCACGAGGCCCGCCGGGCCCTCGACGCGGCCAACCTCAACCGCCTCGTCAGCAACGTCGTGCTCGAATCCCGCGGCGTCTACGCCGCCAAGGACAGTGCCGACGCACAGAAATACGCCGACCGGATGCGCCTGAACCTGACGGCGATGAACGACCTCCTCGCCGCCCTCGGCCGGCGCGTGCCGGAGGCCGAGCGGGCGCAGTTCGCGCGCGTCGCCGAGGGCGCGGCCACCTTCACCACCCTGCGCCAGGAAATCGCCCGGGCCGGAACCGCGGTCGCCCCGAAGGCGGCGGCGGATCTCGGCTTCAACGAGGCCAACCGGGCCAACCGGCAGGCCTTCCAGGATTCCATCGACGCCCTGGTGGCTGCGAGCCGGGCGCAGGTCGCGGCGATCGATGCCGCCACCGACGCCCTCTACGCCGACCGCCTGACCCTGTTGATCGGCCTCGCCGTCGGCGGCACCCTCGCGAGCCTCGTGCTCGGCATCGTCATCGGGCATCGCCAGATCGCCGCGCCGCTGGGCCGCGTCACCGCCGCGATCCGGCGCCTGTCCGAGGGCCAGCTCGACCTTCCGGCGGTCAAGCCGGGCCGGGACGAGATCGGCGGGATCTGGGCCAGCATGCAGGTCTTCGCCCGCTCGATGCAGGAGACCGCGGCCCTGCGGGCGACGCAGGACGAAGCCGCCGGTCTCGCCTCCGGCCGCCGCCGCGCCGAGCGCGCCGAGCTCGCCGACCGCTTCCAGGGCAGCGTCGGGGGCCTGGTCGGAGATCTGTCGGATGCCGCCGCCGCGATGGAGGAGACCGCGCGGACGATGTCGAGCCAGGCCGAGCGCACCAACCGGCAATCGGCCGCGGTGATGCGCGCCGCTCAGGAGACGGCGCAGAACGTCCAGGCGGTGGCCGCCGCCACCGAGGAGCTCGCCGCCACCGCCAACGAGATCGGCCAGCAGGTCGGCCAGACCTCGGCCGCCGCCGCCAACGCCGTCGAGAGCAGCCGCCAGACGAATGCCCGCGTCGAGGCCCTCGCCGAGGGCGCCGCCCGCATCGGCGACGTCGTCGCCCTCATCTCGAACATCGCCGGCCAGACCAACCTCCTGGCGCTCAACGCCACCATCGAGGCGGCGCGGGCCGGCGAGGCCGGGCGCGGCTTCGCGGTCGTCGCCACCGAGGTGAAGACCCTCGCGGCCCAGACCGCCAAGGCCACCGACGAGATCACCACGCAGATCGGCATGATCCAGGCCGCCACGCGGGAGACCGTGGAGGCGATCCGCGAGATCGGCACCACCATCGGCAGCGTGCACAGCATCGCCCTCGGCGTCGCGGCCGCGGTCGAGGAGCAGCAGGTCGCCACCCAGGAGATCGCCCGCAGCGTCAGCGACGCCGCCCGCGGCACCCGCGACGTCACCGAGACCATGGCCGAGGTCCAGGGCGCGGCGGTGGAGGTCGGCGCCGGGGCCGCGCAGGTCCTGGCCTCGGCGGCGGAGCTCGCCCGCCGCTCCAGCGCCCTCGACGGCGAGGTCACGCGCTTCGTCGGCTCGATCCGGGCCGCCTGAGACGCGGGGACGACTGGAAAGGGCGGCGCGACGCGCTTAAGTCGGGGGCGTGCGTCAGCCAGCCCCCTCTCCCGCCCGACGCGGCATCGCCCCGGCTTCCCCGGGGGCGACCCACCGCGAGGTTCCGTCGTGATCACCGCCGACCACCTCCGCCGCGCCGTGGCCGAGGGCATCATCACCGAGATCCAGGCCGCCGCCCTCGACCGCCTGTCGCGGGCGGGCGCGGCGCCGGGCACCGGGATCGACGAACCGCGCGACGACGAGCGCCTGCGCTTCGTCTCGGGCTTCGCCGACATCTTCGTCACCCTCGGCCTGTTCCTGTTCCTCGGCGCCTGCGCGCATTTCGGCCTGTCGGCCCTGGGGCCGGCGCCCGGATACACCCTGATCGCGGCCCTCGCCTGGGGCCTCGCAGAGTTCTTCACCCGCCGGCGCCGGATGGCGCTGCCGAGCATCGTCCTTCTGGTGGTCTTCGCCCTGGCGGTGCAGTCGGCGGCCGCCTTCGCGCTCGCCGGTCCGGGACGCGCCGGGGCGAGCTGGCCGACCCTCCTCGACCTGACGGCCGATTCCCGGCTCGGCCCGCTTCCGCTGATCGGCGGCGCCCTGGCGACCCTCCTCCTCGTGACCCTGCACTATTGGCGCTTCGCGGTGCCGATCACGGTGGCGGCCGGGGCGGCGGCGCTCTGCGCCCTCGTCTTCGGGCTGCTGCTCGCCGCGACGCCCGACCTGACGCTTGCCGCCCGCGACGGCCTGTTCATCGCCGCCGGGCTATCCGTCTTCGCGCTCGCGATGCGCTTCGATCTGGCCGATCCGGCCCGGGTCAGCCGGCGCACCGACATCGCCTTCTGGCTGCACCTGCTGGCCGCACCGCTCATCGTCCACCCGATCCTGGGAAGCCTGACCGCGGGCGGCGGACAGGCGTCGACCCTCGGGGTGCTGGCCATCGTCCTCGGCCTCGCGGGCATCGCCCTGGCGGTGGACCGGCGCGCCCTCCTCGTCTCCGGCCTCGTCTATGCCGGCATCGCCCTCGGCGCCCTGGTGCGCGAGGCCGGCTTCGCCGGCAGCACCGTTCCCTTGAGCCTCCTCACCCTCGGGGCCTTCATCCTGGCGCTCAGCGCCGGCTGGCACCCCTTGCGCGCGCTGCTGCTGCGCGCCCTCCCCCGCCCCCTCGCAGCCCGGCTGCCGCATCCGATCGGAGCGTGATGACCACCTTCTCCCCCCGCGAGATCGTCTCGGAACTCGACCGCTTCATCGTCGGGCAGGCCGACGCCAAGCGCGCCGTCGCCATCGCGCTGCGCAACCGCTGGCGCCGGCAGCAGCTCACCGGCCCCCTGCGCGAGGAGGTCGCCCCGAAGAACATCCTCATGATCGGGCCGACCGGCTGCGGAAAGACCGAGATCGCCCGGCGCCTCGCGCGCCTCGCCGGCGCTCCCTTCCTCAAGATCGAGGCCACCAAGTTCACCGAGGTCGGCTATGTCGGCCGCGACGTCGAGCAAATCGTGCGCGACCTCGTGGAGGTCGGCATCGGCCTCAAGCGCGAGGAGAAGCGCCGCTCGGTCACGGCCAAGGCGGAGGCGGCCGCGGAGGCCCGCATCCTCGACGCCCTCGTCGGACCGACGGCGAGCCAGGCCACCCGCGACAGCTTCCGCAAGAAGCTGCGGGCGAGCGAACTCGACGACAAGGAGGTCGAGATCGAATTGTCGGGCGGCGCTCCCGGCGGCCTGCCGATGTTCGAGATCCCCGGCATGCCCGGCGCCTCCATGGGCGCGGTCAATCTCGGCGACATGCTGGGCAAGGCGCTCGGCGGCCAGAAGGGCAAGCCGCGCCGGATGAGCGTGAAGGATGCCTACGCCCCCCTGCTCGCCGAGGAATCCGACAAGCTCGTCGACGCGGAATCCCTGACGCAGGAGGCGATCCGCGAGGTCGAGGACAACGGGATCGTCTTCCTCGACGAGATCGACAAGATCTGCGCCCGCGAGGGCCGCTCCTCGGCCGACGTCTCCCGCGAAGGCGTGCAGCGCGACCTCCTGCCCCTGATCGAGGGCACCACCGTGGCGACGAAGCACGGGCCGGTGAAGACCGACCACATCCTGTTCATCGCGAGCGGCGCGTTCCACGTCTCGAAGCCCTCCGACCTCCTGCCGGAGTTGCAGGGGCGCCTGCCGATCCGCGTCGAGCTGCAGCCGCTGACCGTCGAGGATTTCCGCCAGATCCTCACCTCGACGGAGGCGAGCCTGCTGAAGCAGACCGTGGCGCTGATGAAGACCGAGGGTGTCACCCTCGAATTCAGCGAGGACGCGGTGGACGCCCTGGCCCGCGTCGCCGTCGACGTGAACAATTCGGTGGAGAACATCGGCGCGCGCCGCCTCCAGACCGTGCTGGAGCGCGTCATCGACGAGATCTCCTTCACGGCCACCGACCGGTCCGGCGAGACCGTGCCGATCGA
Organism: Methylobacterium sp. M6A4_1b; assembly: GCF_053345175.1. Taxonomy (NCBI): domain Bacteria; kingdom Pseudomonadati; phylum Pseudomonadota; class Alphaproteobacteria; order Hyphomicrobiales; family Methylobacteriaceae; genus Methylobacterium; species Methylobacterium sp. M6A4_1b. The sequence continues at coordinate 5,518 of NZ_JBKEZQ010000035.1, read as the reverse complement.
CGCCGCCTATGTGCGCGCCCGGGTCGAGAGCCTGGCGGCGAACGCGGATCTGAGCCGCTTCATCCTCTGACCGCAGCGCGCCCGGATCGACGGCGTTCGACCGTCGATCCGGGCAGGTCCGTCCTATCCCTCCCAGACCTGACCCGGCCGCATGGCGATGAAGCGCTCCGGCGCGATGCCCTGCTCGGTGCAGGCCTGCGCCAGGGCCTCCGCCGGCTGCTCGATCCCCTCGTCGGTGAGCTGGAAGGTGCCCCAATGGTGGCCGAGCATCTGGTCGGCCCCGAGCAGGAGCCCGGCCTCGACGGCCTCGGCCGGATTCATGTGCTGGTCCTTCATGAACCAGCGCGGCTCGTAGGCCCCGATCGGCAGGGTGGCGAGGCGCGGCGGCCCGAACCGGGTGCGGGCCTCCCGGAACGTCGCCCCGTCGCGCAGGCCCGTGTCGCCCGAATGGTAGTGCACGCCCACCGGGGTCGTGAGCACGAAGGAGCACCACAGGGCCATGCGGCGGTCGTTGAGGCCGCGGGCCGACCAGTGATGGGCGGGGGCGAGGTGAATGGTCAGGCCGCCGCCGAGATCCACCGACTGGCCCCAGTCGCGGGTCTCCAAGTGCAGGGTGTCGTCGTAGGCGCGCAGGATCGCGTCGTTGCCGAGCGGGGCGAGGATCAGGGGCTGGTGCGCCTGCCAGAGCCGCGCGACCGTCGGCCCGTCGAGGTGGTCGTAGTGGTTGTGGGTGATCAGCACCGCGTCGATCGGCGGCAGGTCCGCGAAGGCGATTCCCGGCGGGTTCACGCGCTTGGGGCCGGCGAAGGTCACCGGGCTCGCCCGGCGGGCATAGACGGGATCGACCAGGATGTTGCGGCCGGCGACCTGGAACAGGTAGCTCGCATGGCCGATCAGGGTGACGCGCAGTCCGGAGACGCGCTCCGGGGGCCTGTCGGGGGCGTAGGGGCTCGGGTGCGAGGCCGGCCAGGCCTGGCGCAGGGGGCTGTCGACCCCGCGTCGGGACCGCCAACGGGCCAGGTCGCCGAGGGACTTGTCAGCCGGCTGGTCCGGGCCGTGGAAGCGGACGCCGTCGAAGTGGTCGCTGCGCGGCCCGCGGTAATAGGGGTTTCGTCCGCGCTTGTGGGCGGCATAGCCGACCCCGCCGAGCGTCATCACCGTGGCGGCGCTCAACGCCTTGATCAAACTGTGCCGTTTCATGGACCCGAGATGGCGGCTGCGGCGCGCCGATCAAGCGGCGCGGCCACGGATCGCAGTTCGCGCAGACCCTTCGGGTGGTTCGCGGACGGTTTCACGAGCGCCAGCGCAGTTCCTGCCGGTCCAGCGGGTTGGCGAAGGGCCGTCCCTCGCGGGCGGCCTGGAGCGCCTCGCGCTTGAGGCGGAAATACCATTGCGACGGCAGGTCGCCCTGGCCGAACAGCACCATGGTCGGCTTGCGGTCGAGGCCGGCCTGGGCGTGCTGCAGCACCTGCTGGTCCTGGGTGAGGAACTGGCGCATCAGCGGCCGGGCCAGGGGCTTCAGGAGATTGAGCGCCGGCATGTTCCAGTACAGCGCGTTGGTGAGCAGGGTCCGGTTCTGGGTCAGGGGCGTCGCGAAGGTGTAGTTCGCGACGCGCTTCGCCCCGGCCTCGATCCGCTCCAGCCGCACGCCCGGCAGGCGGAACTCGATCTCCACCGCGGGCACGCCGCCCAGTAGCCGGTAGACCGGCGAACTCGTCGTGGTGGCGTGGCTCGTCATGGTGAAGCCGTGCGGCGTCGGCGTGAAGGTCTTCACCTTCTCGCGCAGCTCCTTCGAGGGGCGGAACCACCAGGAATCGTGGACGAAGGCGACGTGGCCGGGATCGACGAGGCTGAGCGTCGTCAGGTCGAAGGAGGCCTCGACCACGAGCTCGACCACGAGGGAGCCGGCCGCCGCGAATCCGAGCTCCGGCAGGGCCGCGGGCGGCGAGCCGGTTTCCGGTCCGAGATAGGGATTGACCCAGGCGAAACCCGCGCTCTCGCGGATGGGAAAGCGCTGGACCGCGATGCGCGAGAAGTCGGCGTTGTCGGACGCCGAGAGGGTCGGCACGTCGCGGCAGCGCCCGTCGGTGCCGAAGCGCCAGCCGTGGAACGGACAGGTCAGTTCGTCGCTCGCGAAGCGGCCCTTCGACAGGGCCATGCCGCGATGCGGGCAGCGGTCGCGGAGGGCGAAGGCTGCGCCGGACGCCTCGCGGCCGAGGACGATCTGCTCGCCGTTCAATTCGACGGCCCGCAGGGCCCCCGTCTTCAGCGACTCGGAGCGGCCGACGCAGTACCAGGCGTCGGGCAAGGGCTGGCGCATGGCGTCCGGGTCGAGCGCCGCCTCGTCGGGCGCCGGCATCCGCAGGGCTGTGGACATGGGGATGGGCGGGTCCGTGGCCTTTGGGCGAGGCGCGCGATCGCATCGCGGCACCCCGAGAGGGGTAGGCCCGAAGCTTTAGACCTCCGGCGAGGCCGAAGCCAGCCACGCGCCCGCGGCAGCGCGACGCCGGACGAGGGGAGCGGCGGATGGGCGCGGGCGCGGGCCTTTCCAAACCGGATGGGGCTGACTAACTTCCGCTCACCCGCAACGAACGAAAGGAGGTGATCCAGTGTCTCATTGTCATCAGCCGCTCACCACGGCCTCCCGGACCTGGACCGTCGCCTCCGGCGCAGCCTTCTAGCGCTCGAAGCGAACGCGACAGTTTCGGCCGGACGATACAGCGGTTCGGCAATGGAAGGGCCGCCCCTCACGGGGCGGCCCTTCGATGTTTCGGTATCCCTCGCCCCCCAAGGGCCTGGACGTCCCAGGACCGCACCGGAGCCTCCGCGGCGTCAGGCGCTGCGCTTCTGGAAGATCGGCTGCGCCAGCGCCTCGGCGCGAGCGGCCCAGAGATCGCGCTCGCTCCGCATCTCGGTCAGTTGCACGGCATCGGCCGCCATCTTCGCCTGGAGGTCGCGGACCTCCCGCTCGAACGCGCCCTGGGCGGCGGTGAGGCGGTCGCGCTCCATGCGCACCTCCTCGAACTCGCGCATCTCGGCCTCGACATGGGCGCGCAGGTTGCGCAACTCGCGGGCGATGACGCCCTGGAGCGCATCGTAGCGGTCGCTCTCGACCTTGAGCTTGGCCTTCAGCATGATGTTCTCGGCCATCAGGTCCGAGACGTCGGCCTCGGCGGCATCCGCCGCGACGGGCGCCGGCGTCACGACGCGCGGGGTCCAGGCTTTTCCCTGGTCCGTCGAGCGGACCTCCTCGGCCTGTGCGGGCGCGGCGGCGGGCTGGGTCTCGGCCGGATTGGTCGCCGCCTTCATCGCCGCCAGCCAATCCCGCAGCGGACCGGGCTGCGGCCGGGATGCCGGCTCGTACGGGGCTTGGTGGCGGGCTGCTTCCGACATCGGCTGATCCTCGACTCTTGAGACGCATCCGATCAAAACATGCTTAACGAACCGTAAAGAGCCACGACGTCAGGCTGCGGCCGGCGCGGCGTCCGCGGATCGTTTCCTCCCCGTGCGCCATCGGATCTCCGTGATGGAGGCAGGCGCCGGCCCGTCGCCGCGCGCCGTCCAAGACCGTTCGAGGATCGAAGTGCCGAGGATCGATGTGACCATGACGCGCGACCTGCCCGACTCGCTGGAATCGCCCGACCTCTCCGGTCTCCCTGGCATCCGGCACGCCTTCTTCACGCGGCGCGGCGGAGTCTCAGAAGGAATCTACGCCGCTCTCAACGGCGGCCTCGGCTCGAACGACGCCCCCGATCACGTGGCGCGGAACCGGGGCCGCATGAGCCGGCACCTCGGCGTGGCCGAGGACGCGCTCGTCAGCCTGTACCAGGTCCACTCCCCGGACGTGGTGGTGGTGGAGGCGCCGATCGCCCTCGCCGACCGCCCGAAGGCCGACGGGATGGTGACGCGAGTTCCGGGCCTCGCCCTCGGGATCGCCACGGCCGATTGCGGGCCGATCCTGTTCGCCGATCCGCACAACCGCGTCGTCGGCGCGGCCCATGCCGGCTGGAAGGGTGCCCTCGGCGGGGTGATCGAGCGGACCGTGGCGGCCATGGAGGGCCTCGGCGCCGAGCGCGGCCGCATCGTCGCCGTGCTGGGCCCGACGATCGCGCAGCCTTCCTACGAGGTCGGCCCCGACTTCATCGCGCGCTTCCGCGCGGAGGCCCCGGGCTTCGAGCGCTTCCTCGGGGCGGGGACTCGCGCGGACCATGCGCAGTTCGACCTGCCGGGCTTCATCCGGGCGCGGCTCGTGGAGGCCGGGGTGGGGCAGGCCGGCGACCTCGGGCGCTGCACCTACGCCGACCCGGACCTCTTCTACAGCTACCGCCGGACCACCCATCGGGCCGAGCCCGATTACGGCCGCCTGATTTCCGCGATCGGCCTCGCCGCCTGAGCCGCCCTCCGGCCTGCGACACTTTGTCAATCTTCGACCGCGAAAAAAGCGTGGCCGTCGGTGAACCTTGGCCATTCACGCGCGTTCGGTGTTCACGGAGTGGGTGAGAATAAGACGAGCATCGCCACAAAGGGGCCGCCTTCGCTGCGGCTGGCGTGATCGCAACGCAACAGCTTCTCGCTCGCTGCTGGCTTAAAGACGGGGAACTGCAGCGGACGCCACCAGCAAAAGGGGCGCCGGTGCGTAACGGTTAGAGGACCAGATCATGAAATCCTTCCTTCGCAGCGCCACCGCGCTCGCCGGCATCGCTCTCGCCGGCTCCGCCTTCGCCGCCGACCTTCCGCGTCGCCAGGCTCCGCCGCCGGTGTTCGTGCCGGTGCCGGTGTTCACCTGGACCGGCTTCTACGCTGGTTTCAACGCCGGCTACGGCTTCGACGCCTCGAATCGCCAGACCAACGTCTACAACAATGTCTTTCCGAACCTTGTGCAGCCGAGCATCGCAGGCGCTCAGATCGTCTACTCCAACAACTCGAACGAGGGTTTCACGGGTGGTGGCCAGATCGGCTACAACTATCAGTTCACCCCGGGCTCGGGTGTCGTGATCGGTGTTGAGGCCGACGCTCAGTACGTCGATTTCGGCCGTAGCCGGAACAACGCTCTCGTCGGTCCCGGCACCTTTGCAGCCACCCCTGGCGTCACCTTCGTCGATCCGCGCGGCACCGCCAGCCTCGACTACTTCGGCACCGTGCGCGGCCGCCTTGGCTATGCCTTCGACCGCACCCTCGTGTACGGCACCGGTGGCTTCGCCTACGGCGCTGGCAGCAATGAGCGCTCCTTCGGCGGCTTCCGCGGCAACGACGACTTCCGCACTGGCTGGGCCGCTGGCGGCGGTATCGAGTACGCCCTGCCGACCGACTCGTTCCTGAACTTCTTCAAGTCCTCGGCCGTCACGCTCAAGGTCGAAGGCCTGTACGTGAACCTCGAGAACAACAACCGCAACGCTGGCGTCTACGCTTACGACACCAACAACGTTCTCTACCGTCAGCCCGGCTTCACCAACCGCAACAGCGGCACCGAGTTCGCCGTCGTCCGCGCCGGCCTGAACTACAAGTTCGGCTCCTACTA